>NZ_JAMYPX010000013.1:0-163474 GCF_040320585.1 Mesorhizobium sp. M0663 | reverse complement strand
CGCTGGTCTGCGCCTGCACCAGCAACCCGGTCAAGGTGAAGGTCAAGGGCCAGATCGCCCATAACCATGCCTGCGGCTGCACCAAATGCTGGAAGCCGGAAGGCGCACTGTTCTCGGTCGTGGCGGTTGCCGGTACAAACGACGTGACGGTGACCGAAAACGCCGACAAGCTGAAGATCGTCGATCCGGGCGCGCTGATCCTGCGCCATGCCTGCACCGGCTGCGGCGTCCACATGCACGGCCCGGTCGAGCGCGACCACGCTTTCAAGGGGCTGTCCTTCATCCATCCGGAACGCTTCCAGGAAGACGGCTGGTCGCCGCCGGGCTTCACCGCCTTTGTCTCCTCGATCATCGAGTCCGGTGTCGATCCGAGCCGCATGGACGGCATAAGGTCACAGCTGAAGTCGATCGGGCTCGAACCTTATGATTGCCTCAATCCAGGACTGATGGACTATATCGCCACCTGGACGGCCAAGCGATCCGGCGCGTTGCCGGCCTAGTAGCCGCTCGACTATCATCGATCGAGCCGGGCGACGCCGCCCGGCTCTTTCACATTTGGAACAACAATGCCCGCACCTGCTATTCTCGTCGATGCCGACGCTTGCCCGGTGAAGGCCGAGGTCGAAAAAGTCGCTGAGCGGCACGGCATCGTCGTCACCTTCGTCTCCAATGGCAGCTTGCGTCCGTCGCGCGATCCGATGGTCCGCAATGTCGTCGTCTCCAAGGGCGCCGATGCCGCCGACGACTGGATCGCCGAAAATGCCCGGTCCAACGACATTGTGGTGACCGCCGATATCCCGCTTGCCGCGCGCGCTGTGGCGCTTGGCGCCCATGTGCTTGGTCCGACCGGACGCCCGTTTACGCCCGAAACGATCGGCATGGCGGTGGCAATGCGCGATCTCAAGCAGCATCTGCGCGAGACCGGCGAAAGCAAGGGCTACAATTCGAGCTTCGCGCCGCAGGACCGCTCGCGGTTCCTCGGCGAGCTTGACCGCATCCTACGGCGGGCGCTGAAATCCGCGTCTGCGGACTGAAGGCCATGGCGACTGGTACCCCGACCAAGATGCCCATGCAACGCCACACGCCGTTCGCGGTGTCGGCCTGCATCGGCGCGGCAGCCTTTGGCGCCGCGCTGGTCTGGCGTGCGCCGCTTGCCTATTCGATCGGCGCCAATGTGTTCTTTGCCGCCTATCTCGTTCTTATCATCGCCCACATGCCGCGGCTTACCGGCAGCTATCTGCGCAAGAATGCAGGCGACACGGACCTGCCGGTACTGGCCATCTTCGCGGTCACGCTGATTGTCGTCGCTATTGCCATCATTTCGTTGTTTCAATTGATCAACAGGGAGAAGAGCGCGGACACCGTCGAGCTTACGGTGGCGCTGCTGTCTATACCGCTTGGCTGGTTGACCATCCATGCGATGGCGGCACTTCACTACGCGCATCTCTACTGGTTGGACGGCGATGCGATGGATGGCGACACAAAAAAGAAAATTCCGGTCGGCGGCCTCGACTTCCCGGGCGGCAAGCGGCCGGAAGGCTCGGATTTCCTCTATTTCGCCACGGTGATCGGCATGACGGCGCAAACCGCCGACACCAACATCACGACCTCGCAAATGCGCCGTGTCGTGCTTGTGCATTCGATCTTGTCGTTCTTCTTCAACACGGTCATCGTGGCAGCCGCGGTCAACCTCGCCGTCAGCCTCGGCAGTCCGTAATAAATCCGTGATCGGGTGAAACATCGCTTAGGCTGGCGACGTATTGGGAGGAGAAGAGATCTGACAGGCCATGCGGAACCACTTGGCAGGGAGGCACGGAAAATATGGAATCAGTTGCCAAAGGCGAAGCCAGCACCGAGGCAGATAGCGCTGCTTCGACGGATGCGACGCTGACCTATCGCCAGTCGCGCTGGACGCGGCTGACGCATTGGCTGTGGGCGATCGCGCTGTTCTTCATGCTGCTTTCCGGCCTGCAGATCTTCAACGCCCGCCCGCAGCTCTATATCGGCAAGGAGTCGGGTTTTGGCTACAACAACACCGTCTTCGCCATTGGCGCCGAGAATACGGCGACTGGCCCGCGCGGCTATACCGAAATCTTCGGCAAGCGCTTCGATACCACTGGCGTGCTCGGCTGGTCGGGTCCGGCCGGCCAGGAGACCTCCCGTGCCTTCCCGTCCTGGGCGACGATCCCTTCCTATTACGATCTCGGCACCGCGCGCGTCGTTCATTTCTTCTTTGCCTGGGTGCTGACCACCACGCTGCTGGTCTGGCTGGTCGCCAGCCTGATCAACGGCCATTTGCGCCGCGATCTTGCCCCGCGCCTCGATGATTTCAGGCGCCTGCCGCGAGACATTGTCGAGCACGCCAAGCTCAGGTTCCATCACACGCGCGACTACAACACGCTGCAGAAGATGGCCTATGGCGGCGTGCTGTTCGTGCTGTTGCCGCTGATGATCATCACCGGCCTTGCCATGTCGCCGAGCATGGATTCGGTGCTGCCATTCCTGAACGACGTGCTCGGCGGCCGACAGACGGCGCGCACCATTCATTTCACGGTGATGCTGCTGCTCGTCGCCTTCTTCATTATCCACATCCTGATGATCCTGGCCGCCGGCCCGATCAACGAGCTGCGCTCCATCATCACCGGGTGGTACCGAACCGACCCGCCGGCGCATGGCGACAAAGCGCCAGAGAGGAGTGCCTGACATGGCGAAATTCGAGATCAGCCCCAAGCTACAGATAAGCCGCAGAAAATTCCTGACCTCGGCCAGCCTCGGCCTTTCCGGCATCATGCTGTCGGGCTGCGACGCCTTCGACAGCCAGCTTGGCGTCGGCGACGGCCTGCGCAGCTTCCTCGAAAGCGCCAATGGCCTGACCTGGCGGGCGCAGCGACTGCTTGCCGGCCGTGACGCGCTGGCGCCGGAGTTCACCGAGGCCGACATTCGCCAGCCGCAGCGGCCGAACGGCGTCACCGCACCGGACGACGATTTCTACAAGGGCCTGCTCGCCAGCGATTTCGCCGACTGGCGGCTGGAGGTTTCAGGCCTCGTCGAAAAACCGCTGTCGCTGAGCCGCGAGCAGCTGATGAACATGCCGAGCCGCACCCAGATCACCCGCCACGACTGCGTCGAAGGCTGGAGCTGCATTGCCAAATGGACCGGCACGCCGCTGTCGCTGGTGCTCGACCAGGCAGTGGTCAAGCCGCAGGCGCGCTACCTCATGTTCCACTGCCTCGATACGATCGACCGCAGCCTGGCCGGCGACATCAAATATTACGGCTCGATCGACCTGGTCGATGCCCGTCATCCGCAGACGATCCTTGCCTATGGCCTCAACGGCAAACCGTTGCCGGTCGAAAACGGCGCGCCGCTGCGCGTCCGCGTCGAGCGCCAGCTCGGCTACAAGATGCCGAAATACCTCTACAAGATCGAGCTGGTCGACGGCTTCGCCAATCTCGGCGGCGGCAGAGGCGGCTATTGGGAGGACAATGGCTACGACTGGTACGGCGGCATCTGACCGAAACCTGACCCAAGCTTCATCTAACTGTCGTCGTCGCTGTCGTCGCCGTCGCTGCGCAGGGCCGGATTCAGGTCAGGATTGTCGTCAGGGGTGACAAGCTTGCCCAGCCCATGCGGTCCCTGGTAGTTGCCGTGGGTATCGAAGTTGGGGTTGCCCTGATTGTCGAATTGCGGCGTCGGATCGATCAATTGGTCGTAACGGCGCGGGCGCGGCTTCGGATAGTAATTATCGGAATGATGGCGATGCGAATTGCCGTTGTCGAGAATGGCGCCTACCACGCCGCCGACGATAATGGCTGCGGCGACGTCGCCAGCAGAGGGATTGCGGTTGGGGCCGGCGACTGCGAATTCGGCCGAGCAACCATTGTCGACCCAGATGCCGCCGCCGTCATAGCCCCAGCTTCTACCGTACACGCAACGCGCCTTCGAAAGCCTGGAGGTCAACTGCACGCCGCGGCGCGTATCGACCCCGCAATAGGAATAGCGGTAATCGGCGCTGGAGCAGACCACGCGTTTTGCCCCCGCAGCCTGCGCTGCCGCCGGCAGCAGCGAAAGCTTCGCCGGATTGCCCAGGATGCAAACCAGGAACATCATCGAACCGGTAACCGCCATCCGTGCCGACATCGCAACTCTCCATCAGGGTCCGCTATCGACAGAATGGCACCTCTGTGTAAATCTGACAACCGGACGGGCTCAGCGAGGTTATATTAATGCGCGCTAAGATGATCGCCACAACTATACTTGCCCTTTCTGCCTGGTTGGCTTTGTCGCTGCTGCCAGCCCGGGCGGACGACAGCCTCAAGCGCATCATCGACCAGAAGACACTGACGGTCGGCGTGGCGCTCAACCCGCCATGGATCCTCAAGAAGGCCGACGGGAAGTTCGCCGGCTATGATGTCGACCTGACCAGTGCGCTGGCGTCTGATCTCGGCGTCGACCTGAAGCTGGTCGAGGTGCCCTGGAACGACCTTAAGACAAGACTGCTCAAGGGTGATTTCGACATGATCGCGGCGGGCTACGCCAGTACGCCGGAACGCGCACGCGAGGTGGTATTCTCCAACCAGACCGGCACCGCCGATATCCGCATGGTTGCGACGATCGCCAGTCTTGGGAAAAGGCCGGGCAAGGCAGTGGCGGCGCCGGGATACAAGATCGCCGTGCTGTCCAATTCCACCGATGAAGCCGCCGCGAAGGAAGCTTTTCCCAAGGCGACCATCCTGTCTTTCGACAATACCTCTAATGTTTTCGCCGCGATCATCGGCGGCGACGCACAGGCAATGGTCGCGACATCGCCAACGCCCCAAATGGCCGCAAGGCTCTATGACGCGAAGTTGACAATGGTGGGCGGCCCGCTGTTGCGGACGCCGGAGGCGTTTGCGATGCGCCCGGACGATGTCCGCCTCGTCCAATACGTCAACAACTGGATCGGCGCGCGCACCGCCGACGGCACCATAGGCGGCGTGCGCCGCTACTGGTTCGGCAGCTTCAAATGGATGTCGCGGTTCGACACCAGCGCCAAGCCGGAGCCCGCCAAACAATAGCGTCGCGCGACTGCTTACGCGACCTTGTCGATTAGCGGCTTCAGCGCCGGGTGGATTTCCGGCGAGGCGTGCTTGATCAGCGTCAGCAGCGCGCGCTCGTTCTCCTGCAGCGGCCGGTCGCCGATGTGTTCGGCGAGCCACTTCGCTTCGCCGGCATCGACCGTCTCGGCGCGGCGGGCCAGAGCCTCGGCTGCCTTGTTCTTGGACTCCCACTCGGCTTCGATATCGCCGGGTGAGCGATAGGCTTCTATGATGCCGGACAGGCCGCCCGATACCATGCGGCTGAAGAACCCGCCGATCTCCGGATCGGCCTGCTCGAAGAACGAATCCCGGCGCAGCGCCACGTCGCGCACCGGCGGTTCGTAGCCGGCCGAACACATGACGAAATTGGCGATCGCCTTGACGAACAGATCGTTCCAGGACGGATCGTTGTCGCCCGCCGCTGTCCGCTCGTTGATCTCGAACAGCACCTCGGCCTCGGCGCGGCTGATGGCGATGTTGCCATCGCCGCCGTAGGCGTAAAGGATGCGGCGCAACAGCTCGACCTCAGCCTTGGCAATCGACCCAGGGATAAGCCTGCCGCCGGTCATCAGCGGCCCCTTGCCGTCCACGACCGCATGAGCGACCTGCTCCAGCGCATAGCTGGAAAGCGTGCTCGGCGATGATTTGGCAACTTCCAGCACATGCACCAGCAGCTCGAGTTCGGTCTGGCTGTCGACCATGCCGTCGCGCGAAATCGTCCGGATCAGCCAGTCGGCATTGTCCTGCGAAACATAGCCCGCCGGCTTTTCCTGGTGGACGATGAAATCGGTGACGGCCTCGACGAAAAACTCAAGCCATTCTGCGCATTTGTCCCTCGCCGTTGCATCCAGCGCGAACAGCGCCTCGGCCTCGCCGCGCGTTACCACGCCGTCGCCGAACACTTCGCCGCGCAGCATGACCACGTCTTCCGCCGTGATCCGATTTTTCGAGGTCAGCCCGGCCACCGGCGCGCTCATGATCAATTCGCCCATTTTCTTCCCCGCCCGCCGCCGGTAATTGCCGGCCCTTATGCGGTATATCGGCAAGGTCTTGAGAAACCGGCAAGCGGCGTGGTTAGCGAAGGCTTGCCTGTAAAGAAGGCCCGCAGAAGACTTGGCAGTAAAAATGTCGCCGGCAGGTGACAAGGTGTCGTCCACGGGCTATGGATGACGAGTCGAGGGCTCCTGACCGAGTCCTACCTGTTTGCGGGAGAGAGCAGCGAGAGCTGCCGCCGAAGGGGAAATCGCCCGAAATCTCTCAGGCAAAAGAACCGTAGACGGGAAAGACACTCTGGAAAGTCGGGGCTGGCCCCCGCGCCGAAGGTGTAAGCGCTGCCGACAGAGTTACGGGGCGCGAGTCTCTCAGGCTTCAGACAGAGGGGCACGGACTGGTCGCCATTCGCGGCCGCTTGCGTGCGACTCTGGAGATGACATGACGGGCGACGACACCAAACACCTTCCCTTCGAAGATCTGCACATGGCAGCCGGTGCGCGTTTCGGCGCCTTCGCCGGCTGGTCGATGCCGCTGACCTATCCGGCCGGCGTGATGAAGGAGCACCTGCACAGCCGCGAGCATGCCGGCCTGTTCGACATCTCGCACATGAAGCTGTTCGAAATCAGCGGCCTGGGCGCAGCAGCGCTTCTGAACCGCGCCTGCCCGTTCGATGCCGGCGCGCTTGAGATTTCCCAGTCCAAATACACGTTCTTCCTCAATGAGGCGGCCGGCATTCTGGACGATCTGATCGTCACCAGGCTCGGCGCCGAGCGCTTCATGATGGTCGCCAATGCCGGCAACGCCGCCGCCGACGAAAAGCATCTGCGCGCACTGGCCAAAAATTTCGATGCAGAGGGCGATTTCGATGTAAAAGTGGATGCGCTCGACCGCGTCTTCTTGGCCATACAGGGCTCCGAGGCGTGGGCTGCCCTTTCCCGCGCCGGCATCGAGACCGGTTCGCTGGTGTTCATGCACGGCATCGAGCCGCGCGAAAAATGGTTCATGAGCCGGTCCGGCTATACCGGCGAAGACGGCTTCGAGATCGACCTGCCCGAAGCGGATGCAAGAAACCTCGTCACCAGGCTGCTCGAGGACGAGCGGGTGATGTGGGTCGGCCTTGCCGCCCGCGACAGCCTGCGGCTCGAAGCCGGACTGTGCCTGCACGGGCTGGACATCACGCCGGAAATCGATCCGGCCAGCGCCGGGCTGATGTGGGCCATCCCCAAGGAGGTTCGCGCCTCTGGCGCCTTCATCGGCGCCGATGCGCTGCGCGCCATCCTGGAGCGTGGTCCGGCGCAAAAACGCGTCGGCCTGAAGCCGGAAGGCCGCCAGCCGGTGCGCGCCGGTGCTGCCCTTTTCGATGCTGACGGCAACCCTGCCGGCCATGTCACCTCAGGCGGCTTCGGCCCCTCGGCCGGTCATCCGGTCGCCATGGGCTACGTCCAGACGCCGCTTGCCAAATCCGGCGCAAAACTGTTCGCCGATGTCCGCGGGACGAAAATCCCGGTCGACATCCACCCCTTGCCCTTCACGCCCCATCGCTACCGCAAAGGATGATTTCAATGGCAAAGACCTATTTCACCGAAGATCACGAATGGCTGCGCGTCGAGGGCGGCATCGCCACGGTCGGCATCACCGACTACGCACAGCAGCAGCTCGGCGACCTTGTCTTCGTCGAGCTGCCGGAACTGGGCAGAAAACTGGCCAAGGGCGACACCGCCGTGGTGGTCGAATCGGTCAAGGCCGCATCGGATGTCTACGCGCCGGTCGACGGCGAGATCACCGAGGCCAACACCTCGCTGTCATCGGATCCTTCACTCGTCAATTCGGCGGCAACCAGCGACGGCTGGTTGTGGAAGATGAAGCTGGCCAATGAAAGCCAGCTCGACGGGCTCCTCGATGAAGCCGCTTACAAAGCCCATATTGGTTGATAGCAGGACCAGGAAGATGACCGCAGCACCCTACCCCTTCTCGGCTCGCCATATCGGCCCGGGCCTCCATGACGTCAGAGCCATGCTGGCGACGATCGGCGTTCCTTCGGTCGAGACCCTGATCAGCCAGGCAGTGCCGAAGTCGATCCGGCTCGACCGGCCGCTGGCCCTGCCCGCGCCCGCAAGCGAAGCGGAAGCGCTGACCGAGCTCGCGGCGACGATGGCAAAGAACACGGTGCTGAAGAGCTTCATCGGTGCCGGCTATCATGGCGTCCACGTGCCGCCGGTGATCCAGCGCAACCTGTTCGAGAACCCGGCCTGGTATACGGCTTACACGCCTTACCAAGCCGAGATCAGTCAGGGCCGGCTGGAAATGCTGTTCAACTTCCAGACGCTGGTGACAGAACTGACCGGCCTGCCGGTGGCGTCGGCCTCGCTGCTCGACGAGGCGACGGCGGTGGCCGAAGCGGTTGGCATTGCGCTGCGCCATCATCGCGACAAGCGCACCAAGGTGGCACTGGCCGGCACGCCGCACCCGCAGACGCTGGACGTCGTGCGCACCCGCGCCGAGCCGCTTGGCATCGAGGTTGACGGCGAGGTGATCGACGACAACACCGCCGCCCTGCTGGTCTCCTGGCCCGATACGTTCGGCGTCTACGGCGATCACAAGGCAGCAATCGACAAGGCCCGCGCGGCCGGCGCGCTGGTCGTCTTCATCGCCGACCCGCTTGGCCTGACGCTGACCGATGCGCCGGCCAGGCTTGGCGCCGACATCGCCGTCGGCCCGATGCAGCGTTTTGGCGTGCCGATGGGCTTTGGCGGGCCGCACGCCGCCTATTGCGCCGTCTCCGACAGGCTGACGCGGCTGATGCCCGGCCGGCTCGTTGGCCAGTCGACGGATAGCAAGGGCCGTCCCGGTTATCGCCTCGCTTTGCAGACACGCGAGCAGCATATCCGCCGCGACAAGGCGACGTCCAACATCTGCACCGCACAGGCGCTGCTCGCCAACATGGCGACGGCCTATGCGATCTGGCATGGCCCTGCCGGGCTGCAGGCGATTGCCGGCCGCGTCCACACGCTGGCCAACCGCCTGGCTGCCGGCCTCAAGGCAGCGGGCGTTTCGGTGCTCGGCGACAGCCGCTTCGACACTGTGACCGTGGAAGTGAAGGGCAGAGCCGGCGCGATTGCCGCCGCCGCGGAAAAGACCGGCCGGCTGCTGCGCGTCATCGACGCCGACCATGTCGGCATCAGCTTCGACGAGACCTCCACTGAAGCCGATCTGGAGGCAATCGCAGCGCTTTTCGGCGCCAAGGCCGACGTTGCCGCCGGCAGTTCCATGCCAGGAACACCGCGCGGCAAGGAGTTCCTCACCCAGCCCGTCTTCCGCGAAAACCACTCGGAAACCGACATGATGCGCTTCCTGCGCCGGCTGGCCGACAAGGACCTGGCGCTCGACCGCGCCATGATCCCGCTCGGCTCCTGCACCATGAAGCTCAACGCCGCCGCCGAAATGATGCCGGTGAGCTGGCCTGATGTCGCCAACCTGCATCCCTTCGCGCCGGCAAACCATTCGATAGGCTATCGCGCCATGATCGACGAGCTGGAAGGCTGGCTGGCCGAGATCACCGGCTTCGACGCGGTGACCCTGCAGCCCAATGCCGGCAGCCAGGGCGAATATGCCGGGCTGCTCGCCATTCGCGGCTATCATCTGTCGCGCGGCGAAGGCCATCGCACCGTCTGCCTGATCCCGTCCTCGGCGCATGGCACCAATCCGGCAAGTGCGGCCATGGCCGGCATGAGCGTCGTCGTCGTGCGCTGCACCGAGGACGGCAATATCGACATGGCCGACCTGCAGGCCAAGGCAGCCGAGCATGCGCACAACCTTGCGGCGCTGATGTTCACCTATCCTTCGACGCATGGCGTCTTCGAGGAAGGCGCGCGCGACCTTTGTGCCCTCGTCCACAGCCATGGCGGCCAGGTCTATTTCGACGGCGCCAACCTCAACGCGCTGGTCGGCCTCGCCCGTCCCGGCGATATCGGCGCCGATGTCTGCCACATGAACCTGCACAAGACCTTCTGCATCCCGCATGGCGGCGGCGGCCCCGGCGTCGGCCCGATCGGCGTCAAGGCGCACCTGAAGCCATATCTGCCCGGCCACGTCACCGAAGGCTCGGCCCATGCCGTGGCGGCGGCACCGTTCGGCAGTGCCTCCATCCTGCCGATCACCTGGATGTATATCCGCATGATGGGCGCTTCCGGCCTGAAGCAGGCGACCGAGACGGCGATCATCTCCGCCAACTATGTGGCGACGCGGCTCGGCGAGCATTTCCCCCTGCTTTACAAAGGGCGCAACGGACGCGTTGCGCATGAATGCATCCTCGACACCCGCGTGCTCAAAGACAGCGCCGGCATCAGCGTCGACGATATCGCCAAGCGGCTGATCGACTATGGTTTCCATGCACCGACCATGTCTTTCCCGGTGGCCGGCACACTGATGGTGGAGCCGACCGAGTCCGAGCCCAAGCGCGAGCTGGATCGCTTCTGCGAGGCGATGATCGCCATAGCCGGCGAGGCAGCCAAGGTGGCGAAGGGCGAATGGCCGTTGGGCGACAATCCTCTGGTCAACGCGCCACACACCGCCGCCGAGGCGTTGGCCGGCCAGTGGACCCATCCCTATTCGCGCCTGGAGGCGGCCTACCCCGCCGGCGATGCCGACACGGCGGCAAAATACTGGCCGCCGGTGTCGCGCATCGACAATGTCGCCGGCGACCGCAACCTTGTCTGCTCCTGCCCGCCGCTGTCGGAATATCTGGGTGCGGCGGAATAGATCATGATCCCGAAAAGTGGAATCCGGTTTTCGGACAAGGTCATGGGTCTAACAAGAAGATAGAAACCTCAATCAGGCAGAACGCAAGGCCGGCCCGTCGGCCTTGCTCGCCCGGTCCCGGACGACGACGCGATTTCGCCCGGCGCGCTTTGCCGCATAGAGTGCTGCGTCGGCTTCGGCCAGCACATCGTCGAGACCGGTGCCGTTTGTTCCGCCAAAGCCGATGCCGCCGCTGACTGTGCTTCGCAACGGACCGAGTTGGGTGGCCACGACTTCCGTGCCGAAGGCGACGCTGATCTTGCTCGCAATGTCATAGGCCTTCTCTTCCGTCATCCGCGACATGACGAGCACGAATTCCTCGCCGCCCAACCGGAAGGCGTCGACGCCGGTCCGGGCGTATTTCCTGATGACGGCGGCAAAGCGGCGCAGGACCTGGTCGCCGACCGGGTGACCGAATACGTCGTTCGTCCTCTTGAAATGGTCGAGGTCGAACATGGCGACGGACATGAACGGGCCGAAGACCCGCTCGCCGTAGAGTGCCGTCAACGCCCGCCGATTCATCAGCCCGGTCAATGGATCGGTCATCGTCTCGGCCTTCAATTCGATCTGCGCCTGCAAATGGTGCAGGGAGAGCGTCAATGCGCCGAGCCCGGTCATGCAGGCGACGGCCACGACGGAATTCACCCGCTCGGCCCAATTGTCGGGCGCAACACCCAGCACCCATTGGCCCGTGACCAGCAGGACCGCGCCGCAAAGTCCGAACGACAGCGCACAGACGCCGCTCAGGAACGAGACGACCAGCAATATCCGGCGATCGTGACCACCCTCAATCCAGAACATCGCCCCGATGAGCGAGAGCAGCGCCGTTACCGTCGCGTAGGTGACAATAAAGCCGACACCATCAAACCCGAGATACGTCGCGCCCGCGCAAACGGCCATCGCAACCAAGGTCGGCAAGATGGCTCGCCTGTAGTCGCCTATGCCGAGGTATTGCATGGCCGACAGGCAGATGATCAGGAAGCCGAGGCTGAGAAGCACAAGCACGATCTGGCAAAGCCAGGCGCTTGGATCCCTGGTGAAATGCCAGAACAACACCACATGTGCGACCAGCACGAGAATGCCGCAGGCCACCGTCAGCACAAAGCGTGCCTGTGGCGCGGTGAACCAGATCGCAAACATGGTGATGCTAAGGCACGTGCCCGACAGCGCCGCCGCGAGCAGGAGCGAACTGTAATCCAACATGCTTAAGCGACAGCCTCTTGAGGGTTCCGCTGCATTCTAGGTCAGCGACAGTCCGCAAATACCGTTTTTTCAGCCAATCTTGCGGCGTAACCTTCGGACAGGGTTTACAAAGCGTCGATGCTCCAGGCTTCGACCCATTTCCGCCGCTTGGTTGTCGAATGGTTTTGCAGTAAGAGGCTCTATCCTCGAACGTAACAGGAACCTCCGTCGCCTGCCCGCAAAAAGCGTGGCAGTATCGGGTGGTGATTCGCAGCATCGGAATCCAGGACCGGCATGGACGACAATAACGATCTTTTCGCCAAATTGGACAAGCAGCCGCAACCGGCTCGCGCCGCCGCGCGCCCGGCCGACCCGCTGGTGCAGGCGGCGAAGCGGCCGGCGCCCCGCGACGCCAGCGAGAGCTACAGTGCCGCCGATATCGAAGTGCTGGAGGGGCTGGAGCCGGTGCGCCGCCGCCCGGGCATGTACATTGGCGGCACCGACGACAAGGCGATGCACCATCTGTTCGCCGAGGTCATCGACAATTCGATGGACGAGGCGGTCGCCGGCCATGCGACCTTCATCGATGTCGAGCTTTCCGCCGACGGATACCTGTCCGTAACCGACAACGGCCGCGGCATTCCGGTCGATCCGCACCCGAAATTCAAGAAGCCGGCGCTCGAACTCATCATGACGACGCTGCATTCAGGCGGCAAGTTCGACAGCAAGGTTTACGAGACGTCCGGCGGCCTGCACGGTGTCGGCGTTTCCGTGGTCAACGCGCTGTCCGACCATCTCGAGGTCGAGGTCGCGATTGGGCGCAAGCTCTATCGCCAGCGCTTCTCGCGAGGCGTTCCGGTGACCGGCCTGGAGCAGCTCGGCGAGGTGCACAACCGCCGCGGCACGAAGATCCGCTTCCATCCAGACGAGCAGATTTTCGGCAAGGGTGCTGCTTTCGAGCCGGCGCGGCTCTACCGCATGGCGCGGTCAAAGGCCTACCTGTTCGGCGGTGTCGAAATCCGCTGGACCTGCGATCCCTCGCTGATCAAGGAAAAGGACACGACGCCGGCCAAGGCAGAATTCCATTTTCCGGGCGGCCTCAAGGATTATCTGAAAGCCTCGCTCGGCGACGAATTCCAGGTCACCCGTGAAATGTTTGCCGGTAAGAGCGAGAAGCAGGGCGGCCACGGTTCGCTCGAATGGGCGGTAACCTGGTTCGGCGGCGACGGTTTTATCAATTCCTATTGCAACACCATTCCGACCGCCGAAGGCGGCACGCATGAGGCCGGCTTCCGCAACGTCCTGACGCGCGGCTTGCGCGCTTATGCCGACCTGGTCGGCAACAAGCGCGCCTCGATCGTCACTTCCGAGGATGTGATGATCTCGGCGGCGGGCATGCTGTCGGTGTTCATCCGCGAACCGGAATTTGTCGGCCAGACCAAGGACAGGTTGGCGACGATCGAGGCGATCCGCATCGTCGAAAGCGCTATCCGCGACCCGTTCGACCACTGGCTGGCCGACAATCCGCAGGAAGCTTCGAAACTGCTCGAATGGGTGATCGCGCGCGCCGACGAGCGGGTGCGCCGCCGCCAGGAAAAGGAAGTGTCGCGCAAGAGTGCGGTGCGCAAGCTGCGCCTGCCCGGCAAGCTCGCCGACTGCACGCAGAATGCCGCCGCCGGTGCCGAGCTGTTCATCGTCGAGGGCGATTCGGCCGGCGGTTCGGCAAAGCAGGCGCGCGACCGCGCCAGCCAGGCGGTGCTGCCCCTGCGCGGCAAGATCCTCAACGTCGCCAGCGCCGGCAACGACAAGCTTGCCGCCAACCAGCAGATATCCGACCTCATCCAGGCGCTTGGCTGCGGCACGCGCTCGAGATATCGCGACGAGGACCTGCGTTACGACCGGGTCATCATCATGACCGATGCCGACGTCGACGGCGCCCATATCGCTTCGCTGCTGATCACCTTTTTCTACCAGGAGATGCCGAGCCTGGTCCGCGGCGGCCATCTCTATCTGGCGGTGCCGCCGCTTTATTCGATTCGGCAAGGCGGCAAGGTCGCCTATGCCCGCAACGACGCGCACAAGGACGAACTCCTGCGCACCGAATTCACCGGGCGCGGCAAGGTCGAAATCGGCCGCTTCAAGGGGCTGGGCGAAATGATGGCCGCCCAGCTCAAGGAAACCACCATGGACCCGAAAAAGCGCACGCTGCTGCGGGTCGACGTTATCGATGCCGAGGCGGCGACCAAGGATGCGGTCGACGCATTGATGGGGACCAAGCCCGAGGCCCGTTTCCGCTTCATCCAGGAACGCGCGGAATTCGCCGAGACGGAAGTGCTGGATATCTGAGCTCCCGCCGCTAGCTTGGCCTTCTGAGCTGGAGACGAGCACTTGACCTGGGCGCGGCTGAAGGACGATATCGGCACGCGGATCGCTGGCCTGACGCGGCCGACGCGCTGGGACTGGATCTTTGCCCTGCGGACCGTTTCGGCCGGCCTCATCGCGATTTTGGCCGCCTATGCGCTGAAGCTCGACCACCCGTAATGGGCGATGATGACGGTGTTCATCGTCGCACAGCCGGTCGCCGGCATGGTGCTGGCGAAGGGGTTTTATCGTCTCCTCGGCACGCTTGCCGGCGCGCTGGCGGCGATCGGCATTACCACTGTTTTCGATGCCAACCCGTGGTTGCTGGTTGCAGTTCTTTCCGTCTGGATCGGCATCTGCTCGCTGGTCTCGTCGCTGCTACGCAATCCGGAAGCCTATGGCGCGGCGCTTGCCGGCTACACCGCGATGATCATCGGCCTGCCGGCTTTCGGCCAGCCGCACCTCGTCATCGATCTCGCCGTGGCGCGCTGCGCGGAAATCGTGCTTGGTATCGTCTGCGCTGCGCTGACCAGCCGGCTGATCCTGCCAAAACTGGCCGCCGACGCCATCATCTCAAGACTGAAACGCAGTATTCTCGACCTGGCGGCCTATGCGGACGGCGCTTTTTCCGGCGGCGATGCGGAAAAGCTTGCCGGGCTGCACCGCAAGCTGATCGGCGATGTCCAGACGCTCGGCGAGATGCGCACCTACGCAAGGCTGGAGGGGCCGAGCCTCGCCACCCGCGCCTATCCGGTCCGGCGTACCATCGGTCAGCTTCTGTCGGCCCTGTCAGCGGCGCGTGCGCTGCATGCCCATGCCGCTCCGAAGAATGCAGCCCTCATCCCCGTTCGCGCCGAGTTGCAGGCCGTTGTCGGCGAACTGGTAGCCAAGCCGCGCGCGCTGGACGATACGGCGCCCTGGGTGGCGCGGCTCGACGCAATCGCCGGCAAGGCGCGACAGATGCCTGACATCGCGGCCGGGCAAGACATTGACTGGGCTGGCACTGTCACCCGCCTAACCATTGCCGCCGACTTCGCCGAGGCCATGCAGCAAGTGCTGCGCGGCCTGGATGCACTCCGCTCTCCCCCGTCTCGTGCCAGTCGCGAACGGCGGCAGCCAGCGCTGGTGGTGCACCGCGATTACCGTGCGGCATCGCGCAATGCCGTGCGCGCCGCTATCGCCACGCTCCTGGTCGCCGGCTTCTGGCTGGCGACGAAATGGTCGGACGCGACGGGCACGGTCATTCTGGTCGCGGTCGTCTCCAGCCTGTTCGCCGCTCGCCCCGATCCGATCCGGTCGGCATGGAACTTCTTCGAGGGCACGTTGCTCGCCCTGCCCTTTGCGTTTCTCATCGGCCAGTTGGCGCTTCCGGCTTTGCCAGGCTTCGGATGGTTCATGGTCTTTGTCGTGCCGATCCTGATACCAGCGACACTGGGCATGGCGAATCCGCGCTATGTCGGCGTGGCAACGGCCTTTGCCATCAATTTCCTTGCCTTCCTCAGCCCACATCAGGCGATGACCTACGATCCGTTTCCGTTCTTCGCCAATTCGGCATCGGTCCTGGTCGGCATTCTTCTGGCGATCGGCGTCTTCGCCATCGTGCTGCCCGCCGACCCCTGGGTCACCGTCAACCGCATCCGGCAAGCCATGCGCGAAGATCTTGCCCGCCTTTGTCTGCATGAGCGCATGCCGCGGCGATCGGCCTTCGAAAGCCTTGCCTACGACAGGATCAACCAGTTGATGCCGCTGCTGCAGAACGCCGGCGAGAAAGGCGACGCCGTTCTCGACGGCGGCATTGCTGCGGTTACTGTCGGCCTCGAAATCCTGCGGCTGCGCAACGCGCAACAGAGTTCCGCGATCCCACCTGAAACAGCACTTTCCATCGCCAATTTCCTGCGCGGTCTGGCACGCGAGCTGCTGTTCAGGCGGCCCGGCGAGCCGCAGACGACGACCGTCGCCGTCGCCAGGCAATATGCAGCTGGCATCGCGGAGCGAAGCGAAGCAGCCGAAATGCTGCAGATCGCCGCCTCGCTGCGCATCATTGCCGCCGCGATCGAGGATTTTCCGGATTTTTTCGCGAAGGACCGGGTTTAAGCAGCGGCGATCGCCAGCGCGTGCCCGCGTGCGTTCTCGCGCAGCGCGTCGAGATGGATCGATTTGACCAGCCCGGCGAGATCGCCTTCGGCGGACTGTCCGCCCAATTCCTTCAGCATCAGCCAGCTCACTTCCTGGACGCCGGCGAGGCGTTTGCCATTGGCGACCTCGCGCCAGACCTTCAGCGCGCGCAGAATGATGGCGTGGGTGGCGGCGGCAAGCCCGGCGCTGCGGAACAGTGCCTGCAACGCTATGTCATGCCCGCCGGCCAGCAGTGCTCTCACCCGTTGTTCGGACTGTTGGCTGAGCGCGACCAGCGCCGAACCAAAGAAGTCGACCTTGCCGTGCGCAATGGTGCGGACGACGAAGCTTGCGGTCAGGTCGCCGCGCAGGCGCAGATGTTCGACAAGTGCGGTATGTTCCTCTGTCCGCGTGCCTTCGATCAGCGTCACCGAAGCCTTGACGCAAGCATCGCGCGTGACGCGCTCGGCCCTGGCGGCGCCCATCAGCGCCAGCACCAGCGGCGAGCCCTTGAGCGTCTCGCCCACTTTTACCAGCAGCAAATGCCGGCAATCGGCGGGCAGGCGCGCGTCGGCAATCAGCGCTTCGCGCACCAGAGGCAGATGGCCGTGCCGCTCGGCCATGCGCCGAAAGCTGATCGATGCGATATCGGCGCCGCTGTTGGCGAGCAGCGTGGCGCAGGCTTCCGGCTCGCCGATCTCGGCGATCGCCGCCGCAACCGACATCGAGACGCGTGGCCGGTCGGCGATCACCTTCTGCGTCGCCTTCTGGCCGCCGACAACCCGATCGATCAGGTCGGCATCGGCAAGCAGCGGCGACCGCGCCAGTACCAAGGCTGCGACTTCCGGTTGGTCCGAGGCCAGCGCGCTGACGATCTGCGGCGGCGCATGATGGCTCATGGAAAGCGCGTCGGCGATCGCCAGCCGCACCTTCGACGATACGTCATCGAGCAGCAGCGTCAGCGCCGCCTCGGCAGCGCAGCGGTCCTCGAAAGGCAGGTCCGAGTCGACATAGGCGCGAGCCAGCGCGCTTGCCGCCGCAGCACGCTCCGACACCTTCGCCGTATGGATCCATTTCAGGAAATGCGAAACGACCATGTCGCCTGCTTACGCCCCTTGCCAGAACGCTTCTGACCCTGGCGGAGACCGTAGGCACAAATGGTTTACGAACGGTTCACCATGTTCGTTAACTGGCTTGCGAGCGCGATATGCAACGCCTATCAACCCTGAAGCAGCGGAGGAGATCGACCATGGCCGGGCTTTATCTTGAGGAGTTCGCTGTCGGCCAAGTGTTCACGCACACGCTGCGCAAAACCGTGACCGAAAGCGACAACATGTTGTTTTCGGTGATGACGTTGAACCCGCAGCCGCTGCACATCGACTTCGACTTCGCGGCGAAGAGCGAATGGGGCAAGCCGCTGGTCAATTCGCTGTTCACGCTTGGCCTGATGATCGGCATCTCGGTCAATGACATCACCGTCGGCACCACCATCGCCAATCTCGGCATGAAGGAGACAGTGTTTCCGCACCCCGTCTTCCATGGCGACACCATTCGCGTCGAGACCACGGTGGTTTCGGTGCGCGATTCCAGGTCGAAACCGGACCGCGGTATCGTCGAGTTCGAGCACCGCGCCTATAACCAGAACGATGTGCTGGTTGCCAAATGCACGAGGCAAGCCATGATGATGAAAAAGGCATAGCCGATGCGTTCTCTGCTCTTCGTTCCCGGCGATTCGGAAAAGAAGCTGGAGAAGGGCTTTGGCGTAGGCGCCGACGTGGTCATCGTCGACCTCGAGGATTCGATTGCTGCGCAGAACAAAGGTCTGGCGCGCGACACAGCGGCGCGTTTTATCGCCGAGCACAGGCACCGGACCAGCTCCGCGATCTATGTGCGCGTCAATGACCTTTCGACCGGACTGACCGACGACGATCTGGCGGCGCTCGTGCCAGCAAAACCAGACGGCATCATGCTGCCTAAGTCGAACAGCGGACTGGATGTCCAGCATCTCTCGGCCAAGCTCAGGGTGCACGAAGCCGAAAGCGGCCTGCCGGATGGAGGGATAAGGATCCTGCCGATCATCACAGAAACGGCCGCAGGCGTCTTGGCCGCAGCGACCTACGCCCGTGCAAGCGCGCGGCTTGTCGGCGTCACCTGGGGGGCGGAAGATTTGTCGGCGGCGATCGGCGCGCGCGCGACGCGCGACGGGAATGGCCGCTACACGGATGTGTTCCGCTTCGCCCGCACCATGACCATGCTTGCCGCAAGTGCCGCGGAAGTCGCGGCAATCGACACCGTGTTTCCGGATTTTCGCGACATGGCCGGCTTCGAGGCCGAATGCGCCGAGGCCGAGCGCGACGGTTTCACCGGCAAGATGGCGATCCATCCGGCGCAGGTGCCGGTCATCAACGCCGCCTTCACACCTTCGGCGCAAGCGGTGAAAAGCGCCCTGGCGATCGTCGAGGCGTTCGAGGCGGCAGGAAATCCCGGCGTCGTTGGCATGGATGGCAAGATGTACGACCGGCCGCATCTCAAGCTCGCAGAGCGGCTCCTGGCACGAGCCAAGGCATCGGAGCTTGATCCTTAGGGGTCTGTTCCGCGCCGAAATTATCCCACCCACGGCCCTGAATAGTCGGCATAGAGCTTTGCCGGATCGGGCCGCGGTCGTTCCGGCGCTGGCCCCTGGTAGGAGCCGATATGGACGAAGCCGACGACCCGCTCATGCGGCGCCAGGCCGAGGATCGCCCTGCCCTCGGGCACGTCGGAATACCAGTTGCTGATCATGTTGGTGCCGTAGCCCAGCGCATTGGCGGCAAGCATCAGGTTCATCGCCGCCATGCCGCCGGACAGGAACATCTCCCATTGCGGGATCTTTGGATTTTCCCTGGGGATAGAAATCACGCCGATGACCAGCGGCGCCCGCGAAAAGCGCGCCAATTCCTGGTTGCGCCGGCCTTCCGGCAGCGGCCCTTCGCGCTGTTCGGCAAGTTCTGCCAGCTTCTTGCCGATCTCGATGCGGGCCTCGCCGCGATAGAGGATGAAACGCCAAGGCTCCAGCCGGCCATGGTCCGGCACCCGCGAGGCGGCGGCGATCATCGTCGCGATCTCCGCATCGCCCGGTGCCGGTTCTTTCAAATCCGGGATCGGCGCGGAATTTCGGGTCAGCAGAAGATCGATGATCGGCGACGCCATGGGCGCAAGTCTCCTGGAATTTGAGCTGAAGCGCACCATCGGGACATCGGGCGGCTTGGGCATTGGCGCGGCGCGCCGGACAAAGAGCCCTGTAGCAGAAGCCGACCGGACTCTTAAGCCTTGAAATTGCCACCGCCTTGGGCTTCAACGCAAGGCATGTTTGAGGGGACATTGCGTCTTTTCCTGATATGGCTCGCTGCCGCACTGTTGATGGTGCCGGTTTCGCTTGCCGTCGCCCAGGATGTGGACGGCCTCGGCGAGCTGAAGCTTCCCGGAATTTCGGGCTATGCGCCTCCGAAAAGCGAGACATCGCTGGCATTGGGCAGCAGCGGGGCGATCACGCTGTCAGCGCAATTGACCGACAAGGGCGCCGACATCACGCGCGGCATCGTCTGGCGCGTCTTCAAACCCGAATCGGCCAGCGACGGCAAGCTGCCGATGGTCGCCTCCGCTCATGGCGGCACCGCCATATTCCAGCTCGAGCCGGGTTCGTATCTGGTCCACGCCTCCTACGGGCGGGCCGGCGCCACCAAGCGCATCACCGTCGGCAAGGAAGCCAAGCGCGAGAGCCTCGTGCTCGATGCCGGTGGCCTCAAGCTCGATGCCGTGCTGTCCGGCGGGGTACGCATACCGCCGAAGAAGCTGCGCTTCTCGATCTATGAGAGCCACGCCGCGGCCGATGGCGATCGCGCCCTCATCATACCCGATGTCGAGCCGAACAGCGTCGTGCGGCTCAATGCCGGCACCTACCACGTCGTGTCGACCTATGGCGCGGTGAACGCGGTCATCCGCTCCGACATCCGCGTCGAGGCCGGCAAGCTCACCGAAGCGACGGTCGAGCACCGTGCCGCCGAGATGACCATGAAGCTGGTGCGCGAACCAGGCGGCGAGGCTATCGCCGACACCTCCTGGTCGTTGCTCAATGAATCCGGCGATCCGATCAAGGAAACCGTCGGCGCCTTTGCCTCGATGGTGCTGGCCGAGGGCGACTACACCATCATCGCCAAGAACCGCGACCGCATCTACCAGAAGGATTTTACGGTGGTGGCTGGGCACAACCAGGACATCGAGGTTCTGGCCACCGAGGCTTCGGCCATCGATTCCGAGGAAGGCGCCGACTGAGGCGCGCCCCTCTAAGCTGCCTTGCGCATGCGTCGCGCCAGCGCGTTGCCGACGCGCACGTCGATCGATTTGCCAGATAGGCGCGCGGCGTGACAGGCATATAAAATATAAAAAATGGCGGTGGATCGCTCCACCGCCATTCGTTGCTGGTCGACTGGTTCAGGCCGCGCGGCGCTTGCGGTCGGGTGTCACCGCCTCGTCGGCAAGCAGCTTCACGGCGGCTGCGAGGCCGAGCGATTCCTGGTCGCGCGACCCGAGACGACGGATATTGACCGTTTCTTCCTCGGCCTCGCGCTTGCCACAGACCAGTATGACCGGGACCTTGGCCAGCGAATGCTCGCGGACCTTGTAGTTGATCTTCTCGTTGCGCAGGTCGGCCTCGGCGATCAGCCCGGCCGCCTTCAGCTGCGCGACGACCTTTCGCGCGTAATCGTCGGCATCGGAAGTGATCGTCGCCACCACCACCTGCAGCGGCGCGAACCAGAGCGGGAAATGGCCGGAATAATTCTCGATCAGGATGCCGAGAAAACGCTCCATCGAGCCGCAGATGGCGCGATGCACCATCACCGGCTGCTTCTTTTCCGAATCCGAGCCGATGTAGAAGGCGCCGAACCGTTCCGGCAGGTTGAAATCAACCTGCGTGGTGCCGCATTGCCAGTCGCGGCCGATGGCGTCCTTCAGCACATATTCGAACTTCGGCCCGTAGAACGTGCCCTCGCCCGGATTGACGCCCGTCTTGATCCGGTTGCCCGACCGCGCCGCGATCTTGTCGAGCACGTCCTGCAGCACGCCCTCAGCATGATCCCACATCGCGTCGGTGCCGACCCGTTTTTCGGGGCGGGTCGCCAGCTTGACGGTGATTTCGTCGAAGCCGAAATCGGCATAGGTCGAGAGGATCAGATCGTTGATCTTGATGCACTCGTCGGCGAGCTGTTCCTCGGTGCAGAAGATGTGCGCATCGTCCTGGGTAAAGCCGCGCACGCGCATCAGCCCGTGCAGCGCGCCGGACGGCTCATAGCGATGCACATTGCCGAATTCCGCAAGTTTTACCGGCAGATCGCGGTAGGATTTCAGCCCGTGCTTGAAGATTTGGACGTGACCGGGGCAGTTCATCGGCTTCAGCGCAAACACCCGGTCGTCGTCGGTGTCGTCGCCAGCAACCGTCACCTTGAACATGTTGTCCCGGTACCAGCCCCAATGGCCTGACGTCTCCCACAGGCTCTTGTCGAGCACCTGCGGCGCGTTGACCTCCTGATAGCCCTGCTCGTCGAGGCGGCGACGCATGTAATTGACCAGGTTCTGGAACATCCTCCAGCCCTTGGCGTGCCAGAACACGACCCCGGGGCCCTCCTCCTGGAAGTGGAACAGGTCCATCTCACGGCCGAGCTTCCTGTGGTCGCGCTTCTCGGCCTCCTCCAGCATCGTCTGATACGCTTCGAGCTGCGCCTGGTCGGCCCAGGCCGTGCCGTAGATGCGGGTCAGCATCGGGTTGTTGCTGTCGCCGCGCCAATAGGCGCCGGCGACCTTCATCAGCTTGAAGGCGTTGCCGATCTGGCCAGTCGCGGCCATATGCGGGCCGCGGCAAAGATCGAACCAGTCGCCCTGTGCATAGATCTTGAGATCCTGATCCTCGGAGATGGCGTCGATCAGCTCGAGCTTGTAGCGCTCGCCCTTGTCGGCGAAGATCCTTTTCGCCTTCTCACGCGACCACACCTCTTTGGTGAACGGCTTGTTGCGCGCGATGATCTCGCGCATCTTCTTCTCGATCACCGGGAAATCGTCGGGCGTGAACGGCTCGTTGCGGGCAAAATCGTAGTAGAATCCGTTTTCGATCACCGGCCCGATGGTCACCTGCGTTCCCGGCCAAAGTTCCTGCACGGCTTCGGCCAGCACATGGGCTGCATCGTGGCGGATGAGCTCCAGCGCACGCGGGTCCTCGCGGGTGATGATCTCGACTTTGCCCGATCTGCCGATCGGGTCGGAAAGATCGCGCACTGTGCCGTCGATCGAATAGGCAACGGCCTTCTTGGCCAGCGACTTCGAGATCGATTCCGCCAGGCCGGCGCCGGTCATCGCCGCGTCGTAATCGCGAACGGAACCATCGGGAAATGTCAGGGAAACGGAATTCAGCATAAGATTCTCCTATCCAGTCCCGCAAACGAGCGCGGGTGGTGAAAATGCATGTCGCCCAAAAGTGCGCAGCGGTTTTGGGGTAACGACATGCATCAGGCAAAAGCCGGATGCGTCCGGCGGCGAGCGGTCTTTTATGGGCAGTTTTCGGCGCCGTAAAGCCGGATGTAGGTCACCTGAGGAGATTCGGCAGATCTTTCAGGAACATCGCCCGCGTCTTGAGCCCCTTTGGCGTGTCGGAACGTTTCGTATCGACTGCCAGGCGGGCAAAGACGATCTTGCGAGCATCGGTCTGCGCCCAGCCGACAAACCAGCCAAGCGAGCGCTTGTCGGCGCTGTCGCCGAGCCTGGTCGTTCCAGTCTTGCCCTGCACCGTCCAGCCGCCTGCCCGGAAGGTCGGGACAATCGCGCTGGTCATCGCATGGGCCTTGTCCGAGACCGGCAGTTTCCGCGCCAGCAGCTTGCGCAGGAAATCGACCTGCTCGACCGGAGATATCTTGAGCGAAGAATTCACCCAGGAATGGGTGAGGCCGTCATTCTTGCCGGCAGTGCCGGAGACTTCGGTGTTACCATAGTCCAATCTGGACACATAGCCGGCAAACTGTTTGCTGCCGAGCCGGCGCGTAATCTCGCGTGAGAACCAAAGGACCGAATCCCTTTCCCAGATCGTCGGGTCGACGGTCTTGCGGTCCCGTTTCGGGGCATTGAACTCTGCCTTGTACTCCCAGCTTGGCGTATGCTCGTCGCTCAGGATTCCAGCATCATAGCCGATCAGCGCCAGCGGAACCTTGAATGTCGAGGCGGGGCTGAAGCGTTGATCGCAGGTCCCTTGGCGATACAGCGTCTCGCCGCTTGCGGCGTCGACGATCAGCGTGCATTCGACGTCCCCGAGCGGCGCCGATTGCGTACGGATCGGAAAACCCATCAGCCACGCCAGGACATAGAGAACCACGGCGAAAACGAAGGGAAGACGATCTATCCGGCGCATTTGGTAATCTCTCCTGAAGGGTGTCAGGAGCGGCTTAGCGAGGTGTCTTGTCTCGATTTTGTCTCAAATGCGCTGTGTCAGCGCAAGCTGCGGTTAACCCTACCAGAGCGTAGAAAGCGATCCCTTTGTGCACCGCACAGTTGCGGTCAACTGTCCAGCTCGCCACGTTTTTTCCCGATCCGCCAGTACCGCCATGGCGTGAACCAGAGGTAGCGATCAGCCAGTGCCTCAGGCACCCGGTCGATGCCGTGCGTGCCGAACGGTCCGCAGCGCAGCACCCGGAAAAACCCCATCCAGCCGCCGGCCCACAGCCCGTGGCGGGCGATCGCTTCGTGCGCGTATTCGGAACAGGTCGGCAGATGCCGGCAGGAATTGCCGACGAAGCCGGACAGCGTCAGCTGGTAGAGTCGGACAAGCGACGTGCCGAAGACGCGGCCCGGCGTCTTGCGCCACGGGCCGGGCCAATTGCGTCCTTGTCGAATCGGTCTGGCGCCGTGCGCTTGCCGATGTTGGCCGACCACCGCAGTCTCCACATCGCGTTTCCCTACGCGATAGATGTGCGCATCGGGCCAGGAACGCAATGCCGTTCCGGCAATCCCATCATGGCCTGGTACGGCGAACCGGGTAGCGGTCGGGCGTCGGCCTTCGACATACGGCGACGCTGGTCGGCGGCCTCTCCTCGCACCAATCCCTATGCGGTTTCTCGTCGTACCACTGAAACGTCGCGATCCGCAGGACATCGCCCAGAACGTTGAGAAACTGGATCATGGCGGCACTCCTTGAGCACCGATTAGAGCGCCGCTGGCCTTGCTCTTCAAACGAGTATAACGTCCACGTCAGATAACTCTGAGTTATGCGAATGAAGCGCGGACACCTCCCCCTGACGGCTCTCAGAAGCTTCGAAGCAGCCGGTCGTCACCTGAGCTTCAGCCGTGCGGCCGAGGAGCTTTATGTTTCGCAGGCGGCGATCAGCCGACAGATCCGCGAGCTCGAAACCTTCCTGCGCCAACCTTTGTTCTTCCGCCATCATCGCCGCGTCGAGTTGACCGACACCGGCCGGCGGCTGCACGACCAGTTGGTCAGAAGTTTCGAGGGCATCGACAGGCTGCTTTCGGAATTGACGGCGGCCCCGACGCAGTCCTGGTACGTGTCAGCGTCGAGCCATCGCTCGCATCCGTATGGCTGGTGCCGCGGCTCAACCGGTTTCGCGAGTTGCGACCCGACATCGACGTTTCCCTTGAGGTCGACCCGAGGTTGATAGAGTTTCGCAGCGATCAGCCCGAACTTGCCCTACGTTTCAGTGCGCACGCCACCTCATGGCCACGCAGCGAAGCCGAACAGCTTGCCGCGGTCGTCGATTCCCCAGTTCTGTCGCCGGCACTTCTTGCATCCGGCCCAGCTCTGGAAAAGCCGATCGACCTTGGTCGCTATACATTGCTGCACGAAGAAAACCGTCAGGCTTGGGCGCGCTGGTTCGAAGCGGCGGGCGTGACGGCTGATGCCGTGCCTGCGCGCGGCCCGATGCTGGCCGATGCTTCGCTTTCGAAGCAGGCAGCCTTGCTTGGACATGGTGTCGCGCTGGGCGATCTTTTGCAGATCGGCGAAGAACTTGCGTCCGGCGCGCTGATCAAGCCTTTCGACATCGACGTCGCGTCGGGCGCCTATTGGCTAGTGGCCAGAAGGCTGAATGACCTTTCCGAGCCGGCCAGGGCTTTTGCCGACTGGGTCCGGGCGGAATTCGCCGAAAGCCGGCGTTTTCTCGCCAAGGTTTAGGCCGCCTCTTCCGCCCGCTTCTTTTCGATCTGGCCGATCGCGTCGACCACTGCGTCGAAGGTCAGCATGGTCGAGGCGTGGCGCGCCTTATAGTCGCGCACCGGCTCCAGGTATTTCAGGTCGGCGAAGCGGCCTTCGGGCGGCGGGCCATTTTCCTTCAGCATCTTCAGCATCGTCTCGCGCACGCTGCGCAATTCTTCTGCACTGGCGCCGACGACGTGCTGCGCCATGATCGAAGACGACGCCTGGCCAAGCGCACAGGCTTTCACGTCATGCGCGAAATCGCTGACGACGCCGTCATCCATCTTCAGATCGACGGTCACCGTCGAGCCACACAGTTTGGAATGTGCTCGTGCGGTTGCGTCGGGCCGGTCGAGCCGGCCGATCCGTGCGATATTTCCGGCAAAACCCAGAATTTTCGCATTGTAGACATCGTCGATCATATTTTTCCAATCCGTCGCCGCCCAGCGAACAGCGATTGCCGCTCTGGCGTCTTCCTTTCGCTCGGCACGAACATATATAATGGCGGTAGTCGGGTATCGACAAGGCGACCACAAACCTCGTCATGCCCAAATCTGTTCACGCCACTTACGGGCTGGAAACCGGGCGAGTTTCTAACACCCGAAAGGTCGTGGTCCGTTCAACTCGTTCCTCCTAAGAGAGGAACTACGGGAGACGCCTTTATGGACGCCGTTATCAAGAAACTCATGCCGCAGTCGGCCTATATGGAAAAGCCGGTCACCGACCGGCCAAGCGAGGCCGAAGTCGAAGCCGCGGTGCGCACCTTGCTGCGCTGGACCGGCGACAACCCTGACCGCGAGGGTCTGATCGACACGCCGAAGCGCGTCACTAAGGCGTTCCGCGAAATGTTCAACGGCTACGACATGTGTCCGGCCGAGGAACTCGGCCGCACCTTCGAGGAAGTCGCCGGCTACGATGACCTCGTGATCGTCAAGGACATCACGTTCCACTCGCATTGCGAGCACCACATGGTGCCGATCATCGGCAAGGCGCATGTCGGCTATCTGCCGGACGGCAAGGTCGTCGGCCTGTCCAAGATCGCCCGCGTCGTCGACATCTTCGCCCATCGTCTGCAGACCCAGGAAGCGATGACGGCGCAGATTGCCGGGGTCATCCAGGACGTGCTCAATCCGCGTGGCGTCGCCGTCATGCTCGAGGCCGAGCATATGTGCATGGCCATGCGCGGTATCCGCAAACAGGGCTCCACCACGCTGACCTCGACCTTCACCGGCGTCTTCAAGGATACACCCGAAGAGCAGGTCCGCTTCGTCACCATGGTGCGCGGCGGCGGAACTGATCAGACCCGCCCCACCTTAGTTAAATAAGGACCGGCGAATGTCGGCATTGGAGTTCCCGAAAGCTCCCTCAGACAAGAAGGCGCTTGAGGAAGGCACGGTCCTTTCGCCGCGCTTCGATGCCGGCGGCCTCGTCACCGCCGTCGTCACCGATGCCAAAGACGGCATGCTGCTGATGGTCGCGCACATGAATGCCGAGGCACTGGCGCTGACGCTCGAGACCGGCATCGCGCACTACTGGTCGCGTTCGCGCAACGCGCTGTGGAAGAAGGGCGAAACCTCGGGCAATGTCCAGGAGGTTGTCGAGATGCTCACGGATTGTGACCAGGACGCGATATGGTTGCGCGTCAAAGTGCTGGGTCACCAAGCAACTTGTCACACCGGCCGACGTTCATGCTTTTATCGGACGGTGGGGCTGAGCGATGGCAAAGGGACGCTTGCCAGCGACGGCAGCAAGCCGCTGTTCGATGCGGAAAAAACGTATCGAAAGCCCAATACACCATCAATATGAACCATTCGCAGCACTTCAGCCACGTATATTCATGATTTCGATACGGCCCGCCTATAGGATGACCGTGGGACAAGGGAGATTGTGATGCTCGACTGGGCGTCATTGCGCAACAGACCTGACGTTCGGGAGGCCAATGGCCTCTCCTCGGCCGCGGGCGCATCCGAAACCAAATCTCCGGGCAAAACTGGGATTTCGCTGGCATTGGGTGGCGGCTGTGCGCGCGGCTGGGCGCATATCGGCGTGCTGCGCGCGCTTGACGAAGTCGGCATCGAAGTGTCGATGATCGCCGGAACATCGATCGGCGCGCTGGTCGGCGGCTGCTATGTTGCCGGCAAACTCGACGAATTGGAAGAATTCGCGCGCAGCCTGACCAGGCGGCGCATTTTTGGCCTTCTCGACCTCAATCTACGCGGCAGCGGCCTGTTCGGTGGCATGAAGCTCGATGCGCGGCTGCGCGAGCACATAGCCGGCATCCGCTTCGAGGACCTGCCAAAACCATTCGTCTGCGTCGCTTCGGAAATCCGCACCGGCCATGAGATCTGGCTGTCGAGCGGCTCGTTGAGCACCGCAATGCGCGCCTCCTACGCGCTGCCCGGCGTGTTCGAGCCGGTCGCCTGCAATGGGCGTGTGCTGGTTGACGGCGCACTGGTCAATCCGGTGCCGGTCTCGGTCTGCCGTGCCTACGAGCAGCCGCTCGTAGTTGCGGTGAACCTTCACTACGATCTGTTCGGCCGCGCCGCGGTGATCAAGCACAATGCCGGCGAGCTGGTCATCGAGAAAGACGCGCCGAGGGCCGGCCACGCCGATCCCGAACGCCAGTCGCGCGAGACGCGGCTCGGCATTACCGGCGTCATGGTCGAGGCCTTCAACATCATCCAGGACCGCATTTCGCGCGCCAGGCTGGCCGGCGACCCGCCGGACATATCGCTGCAGCCGAAGCTCAGCCATATCGGCCTGACCGAATTCCACCGCGCCGACGAAGCGATCCGTATCGGCTACCAGGCAACGATGGCGCAGATCGGCGACCTGACCCGGCTGCAGACCGTCCTCGCTTAGGCAGGGCGGCAGCGAGCTCTCAGGCAAGCGCCGCGTCGACGATACGAAATTGCACCGTGCGGTTGCCGTTCCAGTGGTTGCCCGACAGCGAGCCGGCGACATGCACCGGCTTACCCCTGTTCTTGAACAGGAATTCGCCAAGAGCCGTGTCGACGGCGCGAAAGGCGATCGCCTGGATGCGGCCGCCGCTTTCCGACTGCAGGTCGGCGCGGATGTGGTTGCTGCCGACCGCCCGCGCATCGACAAGCCGGTGGCGCGGCAGCGCGAACACCGGCGCAACATGCCCGGCGCCGAACGGCCCTGCCTTCTCAAGCGCATCGAGCAGCGCAAGCGTCGCGCCCTCGGCGGCAAGCGCGCCGTCGATCGCCAGGCTCTCCTCGCCTTGCAGGCGGAACACATCCACCGCCGCGCGCTCTTCGAAGAAAGCCCTGAGTTCGCCGAGCTTCGCCCGCTCGACAGTGATGCCGGCCGCCATTCCGTGGCCGCCGCCCTTGACGATCAGTCCGGCATCGGCGGCCTCGCGTACCAACCGGCCGAGGTCGAAGCCCGACACTGAACGGCCTGACCCCGTGCCGACACCATTGGCGTTGAAGGCGATGGCAAAGGCCGGCCGTCTTGCATGGTCCTTGAGCCGCGAGGCAAGCAGGCCGACAATGCCAGGATGCCAGTTGCTGCTGGCTGTGACCACGATGGCCGGACCATTGCCGCCGGCAAGCTCGGCATCGGCCTCTGAGCGCGCGGCGGCCAGCATCTCCTGCTCCATCGACTGCCGCTCCTGGTTGAGCCGATCCAGCGTCTCGGCGATGGTGAGGGCCTCGACCGGGTCGTCGGTTGCAAGCAGGCGGCTGCCAAGTGCTGCGTCGCCGATGCGCCCGCCGGCGTTGATGCGCGGACCGATCAGAAAGGCCAGATGGAACGTGCTGATCGGCTCGCCGATACGCGAGACCCGCGCCAACGCCGCCAGCCCTTCGTTTCTCTGCTGCCGCGCCACCTGCAGCCCCTTGACCACGAAGGCGCGGTTGATGCCGGTGAGCGGCACCACGTCGCAGACGGTGCCAAGCGCCACCAGATCGAGCAGGCCAAGCAGGTCCGGCGGTGCGGCATCCGGCAGGCGGCTGCGCAGAATCTTCGCGGTCTGCACCAGGCAAAGGAAGACGACACCGGCCGCACAAAGATGGCCTTGTCCGGAAAGGTCGTCCTCGCGATTGGGGTTGACGACCGCAGCCGCCGCCGGCAACGGCCCGCCGACCTGATGGTGATCGAGCACCACGACGTCGGCGCCGACGGCCTTCGCCGCGTCGATGGAAGCAGCACTATTGGTGCCGCAATCGACGGTGACGATCAGCGTCGCGCCGCGCGAGACGAGTTCGCGCATCGCTTCCGGATTGGGGCCGTAACCCTCGAAGATGCGGTCCGGTATGTAGATCTCCGACGGCACCGAGAAATGTGCGAGAAAGCGCTTGAGCAGAGCCGATGAGGCGGCGCCGTCGACATCGTAGTCGCCAAAGATCGCCACCTTTTCCCTGGCCATCACCGCCTGGGCGATGCGAGAGGCGGCCTTGTCCATGTCGGTCAGCGATGCCGGGTCGGGCAGCAGGTTGCGGATGGTCGGATCCAGAAACCGCTCGGTCTGTTGGGCGGTGACGCCACGCCCGGCCAGCACACGTGCCACGATGTCAGGCACGCCATACCCTTGCGCGATGGCGAGCGCGGCCATGTCCTGACGTTCGGTCAGCCGGTGTTCCCAGGAAACGCCGGTGGCCGACTGCCTGACATCGAGGAAAAAGCGTCTTTCCCCCGTCACGTGACGCGCCGTCTGCAATTTGTCATTGCGCACAGTATGCAACGGCTAACTGAGTCGAAATCAAAACTTTTCCAGATCCTGGTGCCTGGCCTTGATTTCGCGCACGGTCCGCGATGACGAGCGCAGCACGATCGTGTGCGTGGTGATGAAATTGCGGCCGAACTTGACGCCGGCTAGCATATTGCCGTCGGTGACGCCGGTCGCGGCAAACAGCACGTCGCCGCGTGCCATGTCTTGCGTGTGGTAGATCCGTTTAGGGTCGGAGATGCCCATCTTGGCGGCGCGCGCCAGCTTTTCCGGCGTATCGAGGATCAACTTGCCCTGCATCTGGCCACCGGTGCAGCGCAAGGCGGCAGCTGCGAGCACGCCTTCCGGCGCGCCGCCGGTGCCGAGATAGATGTCGATGCCGGTCTCGTCCGGGTCGGTGGTATGGATGACCCCGGCGACATCACCGTCGCCGATCAGCCGGATCGCGGCGCCTGTCGCCCGCACGGCTTCGATCAAGGCGCCATGGCGCGGCCGGTCGAGGATGCAGGCGGTGATCTCTGCCACCGGCACGCCCTTGGCCCTGGCCAGGCTGGCGATGTTTTCGGCCGGCGAGGCATCGATGTCGATGATGCCGTCGGCATAGCCTGGGCCGATCGCGATCTTGTCCATATAGACGTCGGGCGCGAACAGAAGGCTGCCTTTTTCGGCAATGGCGATAACAGCCAATGCATTGGGCAGGTTCTTGGCGCAGATCGTCGTGCCTTCGAGCGGATCGAGCGCTATGTCGACAGCCGGGCCTTTGCCGGTACCGACCTCCTCGCCGATATAGAGCATCGGCGCCTCGTCGCGCTCGCCTTCGCCGATCACCACCGTGCCGTTGATGGCAAGACGGTTAAGCTCCTGCCGCATGGCGTCGACCGCGACCTGGTCGGCCGCCTTCTCGTCGCCGCGCCCGCGCAATCTGGCGGCCGCGACCGCGGCGCGTTCGGTGACGCGCACCAATTCCATGGTCAGTATCCGGTCGAGGCCGGCGACAATGTTCTGGGCCACATTCATCGATGGACAATCCTCGTTGGCACTCAGCCTCCCGCCGGAGACGCGCTCCTTGTGTCAAAGCCCCGTGACAACAGCAAGACCTGCGCTGGACCTTTTTGAAAGCGCAGCAATATCAATCGATTAAACGCAAAATGTGAGACTGCTATCCGGCCCGCTCGATGCGGATGACTTGCGGCTTGTCGGTCAGAAGGCTGTCCCTGGTGATGCCGTCGACGGCCTTGCGCACCGCCGCCTCGGTCGTCTCGTGGGTCACCAGGATGACGGTCTTCTGTGCCTCGGTTTCCGGCCCGGCGGCATGCTGGACGATCGATTCCAGCGAAATGTCGTTGTCGGCCATGCGCTTGGCTATTGCCGCGAAGACGCCGAGGCGGTCGTGTACGGTCAGCCGGATGAAATAACCGCCGGCATGGCTGCGCATCTGCGCTTTCTTATAAGGCTTCAATTCCTTCGCCGGCCGGCCGAAGACCGGACCATGCTGGAAGCCAGGCCGGCTCTTGGCGATGTCGGCAATGTCGCCGATCACCGCCGACGCGGTGGCGTTGCCGCCGGCGCCAGGGCCGGAAAGCAGCAATTCGCCGAGGATGTCAGTTTCGATCGCCACCGCATTGGTGACGCCGTGCACCTGCGCGATGACCGAGGCCGTCGGCACCATGGTCGGGTGCACGCGCTGCTCGATGCCGCTTTCGGTGCGTTGGGCGACGCCAAGCAGCTTGATCCGGTAGCCGAGATCGCTGGCCGCGCGGATGTCCGCCTGGCTGATGTTGGAGATGCCTTCCATGTAGATATCGTTGGCGGCGATCCTCGTGCCGAAGGCAAGGCTGGTCAGGATCGACAGCTTGTGCGCGGTGTCGTGACCCTCGATGTCGAAGGTCGGGTCGGCTTCGGCATAGCCCAGCCGTTGCGCATCCTTCAGGCAGGCATCGAAAGACAGGCCCTCGGCTTCCATGCGCGTCAGAATGTAGTTGCAGGTACCGTTGAGGATGCCGAAAACGCGGGTCACCGAATTGCCGGCCATCGCCTCGCGCATTGTCTTGATAACCGGAATGCCGCCGGCCACCGCCGCCTCGTAGTTGAGCAGCACGCCTTTCCTCTCGGCGATCTCGGCCAATGCCACCCCGTGTTTGGCAAGCAACGCCTTGTTTGCGGTGACGACATGTCGGCCGGCCTCGAGCGCCGCTTTGACGGACGAACGTGATGGGCCTTCGTCGCCGCCGATCAGCTCGACGAACACGTCGATCTCGGCGGTCTGCGCCATCTTGACGGCGTCGTCGAACCACTGTGCTGTGCCAAGATCAACGCCGCGGTCGCGTTTGGGATCGCGGGCGGAAACCGCCGACACGACGATGTCGCGTCCGCACTGCCGCGTCAGTTCAGCCGCCTTGTCGCGCAGCACGCGGGCCACCGACGCACCGACGGTGCCGAGGCCGGCAATTCCAACACGCAACGCTTCAGTCATCCGAGAGTCTGTCCGCCAGCTAGAATTGATTTTCGACCGCAACCAGATAGTCGTCGTTTTCATCAGGCTTCCGGGTCACGGTGACTATAGTCCCGGGCTGAAACTCCCACACTTCCGAGGCTGGTATGGGCTGGTCCAAGATGAGGTATGTGGTCGGACTAATTTGTTTTGCTTGTACCGGCCGCCAAACGGAAACCGACTCATCGATTAGCCTGACATAAACGACGGCCTGGACGTTCATGCTGGCAGGGTCGGTCATGGCTGTGACTGAACCACTCAGCGATGCGCGGCGAGCGGCACGACGTTATTCGGCTGCTTGGCGCTGGATGCGAGGAAGCGCTTGATATTGCGCGCCGCTTGCCGGATCCGGTGCTCGTTTTCGACCAGCGCGATGCGCACGTGATCGTCGCCATGCTCGCCGAAGCCGACGCCCGGCGCCACCGCGACGTCGGCGTGCTCGATCAGGAGCTTGGAGAATTCAAGCGAGCCCAGGTGCTTGAACGGCTCCGGGATCGGCGCCCACGCGAACATCGAAGCCGCCGGTGCGGGAATGGTCCAGCCGGCGCGGCTGAAAGCGTCGACCATGACATCGCGGCGTTTGCGGTAGACGTCGCGCACTTCGGCGATGTCGGCGCCGTCGCCGTTGAGTGCATGCGCCGCCGCCACCTGGATTGGCGTGAAGGCGCCGTAGTCGAGATAGGATTTCACTCGCGTCAGCGCCGAGATCAGCCGTTCATTGCCGACCGCAAAACCCATGCGCCAGCCCGGCATCGAAAAGGTCTTCGACATCGAGGTGAACTCGACGGCGACGTCTATGGCGCCCGGCACCTGCAGCACCGAAGGCGGCGGATTGCCGTCGAAATAGATCTCCGAATAGGCAAGATCCGACAGGATGATGATGTCGTTCTTCCTGGCGAAGGCCACCACCTCCTTGTAGAAATCGAGCGAAGCGACCAGTGCCGTCGGGTTGGATGGATAATTGAGGATCAGTGCCAGCGGCTTCGGGATCGAATGGCGGATGCCGCGCTCCAACGCCGGGATGAAGCCGTCGTCCGGCTCGACCTGCAGCGAGCGGATGACGCCGCCTGACATAATGAAGCCGAAGGCGTGGATCGGATAGGTCGGGTTGGGGCACAGGATCACATCGCCGGGGGCGGTGATCGCCTGCGCCATATTGGCAAAGCCCTCCTTCGAGCCGAGCGTCGCCACCACCTGGCTGTCCGGGTCGAGCTTCACACCGAAGCGGCGGGCATAGTAGTTGGCCTGGGCACGACGCAGGCCCGGAATGCCGCGCGACGACGAATAGCGGTGCGTGCGCGGATCGCGTACCACCTCGCAGAGTTTGTCGACGATGGCCTTGGGCGTCGGCAGGTCCGGATTGCCCATGCCAAGGTCGATGATGTCGGCGCCGCGCGAACGGGCGCTGGCCTTCAGCCGATTGACCTGTTCGAAGACATAGGGCGGAAGCCGGCGGACCTTGTGAAATTCTTCCATGGCAGTTCCAGACAGTGAGGTTGCGGTCGCGCGTATAAGCTTATTTGCAACTAGGGTCGAGAGCGGGGTCGCATTTGCCTTCGATCTGCTTCAGCGCCTCGGCGCCGTGTTTTTTGGCCAGCTGGTCCAGCGCTGCCTGGTCCGCAACCTTGACGCCGCCGCCCTTGGCGGCCTGGCTCTGCTCCTCGGCCTTCAGTTGGGCGAGCTTGGCATTCTTTTCCTCGTCGGTGAATTGCTCGGCCGCCACCTGCGGCCGGATGTTCAGGTTCGGATAGGAACCGGTGTCCTTCGCGCCGACAAGGCCGGTGGCGGGCGCTGCACCTTCTATGTTGCTGCTCGTGCAACCGGCCATCGCCAACAGGACGAGCGCCATGCGGCAAAAACGACCAGTGCCGGAAAAAACGTTCTTGCCAATATTAATCGTCATATTGTTTTCCTGGCGGCCGGGTTAGAGCACATTGGACCCTGTTCGATATCCCATGGTAATATGTCAACAAAACGCTTCGGGAGGAACCCCGCGAACCATGTCCAAAACACCCGATTCGGGCAAAGCGGAAGATGACCAACCTTCGACCGTCGAGCAATATCTGGTGAAGGACCCGGAACGCTTCGCCCTGAACATGGCCCGCATGATCGAGCAGGCCGGCAAGGCCGCCTCGGCATGGGCCGAGCCGCGGGAAAAGGGCGAGGTGCGCGATCACGTCGCCGAGCCGGTCGTCGACATGGTGAAGACGTTCTCCAAGCTCACCGAATACTGGCTCTCCGACCCGCAGCGCGCGCTGGAGGCGCAAACGCGGCTGTTTTCCGGCTACATGACCGTCTGGGCCAACGCCGTCCAGCGCATCGGCGCCGGCGCCGAGGACGCCGAGGACGCGGTCAAGCCCGAGCGCGGCGACAAGCGTTTCCAGGACCCGGAATGGGGCCGCAACGCCTTCTTCGATTTCCTCAAACAGGCGTATCTGGTCACCTCGCGCTGGGCGGCCGAACTGGTCGAGCACGCCGACGGCCTGGACGAGCACACCCGCCACAAGGCCGGCTTTTATGTCAAGCAGGTGTCCAATGCCATCTCGCCGTCGAATTTCATCCTGACCAATCCGGAATTGTTTCGCGAGACTGTCGCCTCCAACGGCGAAAACCTGGTGCGCGGCATGAAGATGCTGGCCGAGGACATTGCCGCCGGCAAGGGCGACCTGAAGCTGCGGCAGGCCGATTATTCGCCTTTCGAGATCGGCAAGAATCTCGCCACCACGCCGGGCAAGGTGGTCGGCCGCAGCGACGTCGCCGAAATCCTGCAATACGAACCGACTACCGACACCGTGCTCAAGCGGCCGCTGCTGATCTGCCCGCCATGGATCAACAAATACTACATCCTCGACCTCAACCCGCAAAAATCCTTCATTCGCTGGGCGGTCGAGCAAGGCCACACCGTCTTCGTCATCTCCTGGATCAACCCGGATGAGCGGCACGGCGCCAAGAGCTGGGAGGCCTATATCAGGGAGGGCCTGCAATACGGCCTCGACACGATCGAGAAGGCCACCGGCGAAAGGCAAGTCAACGCCATCGGCTATTGCGTCGGCGGCACGCTGTTGGCGGCAGCGCTGGCCTTGATGGCGCAGGAAGGCGACCACCGCATCAAATCGGCGACCTTCTTCACCACCCAGGTCGATTTCACCTATGCCGGCGATCTAAAAGTGTTCGTCGACGAGGAACAGGTCGCGGCCGTCGAAAAGGCGATGAACGAAAAAGGCTATCTCGACGGCACCAAGATGGCGACTGCATTCAACATGCTGCGCTCGGGCGACCTGATCTGGCCCTATGTCGTCAACAACTACATGCGCGGCAAGGATCCCCTGCCCTTCGACCTGCTCTACTGGAATGCCGATTCGACCCGCATGGGCGCTGCCAACCATTCCTTCTATTTGCGCAATTGCTATCTCGAGAACAGGCTTTCGCAAGGCATGATGGAACTGGCGGGCCGCACGGTTTCGCTGAAGGACGTTACCATGCCGGTCTACAACCTCGCCTCTAAGGAGGACCATATCGCGCCGGCGCTGTCGGTATTCCTCGGCTCGAAATATTTCGGCGGCGAGGTCGATTACGTCATGGCCGGCTCCGGCCACATCGCCGGGGTCGTCAATCCGCCGGCGGCGCAGAAATATCACTACTCGACCGGCGGCAAGCCGGCCGGCGACTTCGACCAGTGGCTCGCCGGGGCCACCGACCATCCCGGTTCCTGGTGGCCGCACTGGCAACGCTGGATCGAAGCCAGGGACAATACCCGCGTACCGGCCCGCAAACCGGGCGAGCATATGCAAGTTCTAGGCGAAGCCCCCGGCACCTATGTCAAGGTGCGCGTGTAACCATCTGTAATGTGTGGTGAGTTGACGCGCCGCCAAAAGCGGGCGAAATGGTGCCGTCAACCCTGAGCAGCCTTGATTCATCCTCTAGCCGCCAAATTACTTTGAGGCTTGCAGATTTGACACAGGTCTCGTTTCCGGTTCGGGGAACAAGGGTCATTTCGACGAGACGTTTCGACGCCGCGCCAATGACGAACCGGTCGGATATCGAGGGGGAATTTTGTTTTGAGATCAGCAGGATCGCGCCTCGCGAAGGGAGAAAGCCGCGCCATTGTGGCGGCGCTTTTCTCGGTGCTCCTGGCGTCCTGCACCTCGGCCGGCGACCCGACCATGTCGGTCGGCATGCCAGGCTATAATACCTCGGCTACCGAAATCAGCACGGCCGCCGGTGCGCCCCAGGCCAGCACGGCCGCATCATCGTCGCAGATGACGACCGCACAAATGACGATGAATGCCGACGGTGACGCCAACCTTCCCGAGCAGGTGGCCTATGTGCCAGTGGCCAAGCCAGGGGCCAAGCCCGATGCCGGCTTCCCGATCGCCGTTCCCACGGCAGCCGAGACGATCGCGGGACACACGCCGCAGCCGCTGCAACCAAACGCCCAGACGGCCGATCAGGCCGTGGCACAGAACAGTGCTGATGCATCGAAGCCCGACGCCAAGGCCGCAGCGCCGGCGATGAACAACCCGGTCTATGTGACCGCCGGCGAGATGCCGCAGCCACAGGCCTACGCACCGAAGAAAAATTTCCTGGCCTCGCTGTTCAGCGCCACCCCCGCTTCGGCAGCATCGCCGGCCAACAGCAGATCGGGCGGGCAGCCAACGGTCGTGCAGGCCAAGGCGACGCCTGCGGCAAAACCCACCGTTACCCTGGCCTCGGCCAATCCGGCTGAAAAGCCGGTGCAGCTGGTGTCGACGGGCGATACCAGCCACTTCACGGCCGATGCGCTGCCCGGCGTGCGACAGACGGCGCTGTTCGAGATCAAGCGCAAATCCGGCCTCGACGATGAGAGTGACGTCGATCTCAACGAAGACGAAGGTTCGGGTGGCGCCTACCAGGTCGCCTCCGCCGCCGGCCTCGCCCGGCTGGCGCCCAACGGCCTCCTGAAACAGAACGAAAGCGTCGATGTCGCCTGCTTGAAGCCGTCGCTGGTTCGCGTGCTGAAGACGATCGAAGGCCACTACGGCCGCAAGATGACGGTCACCTCCGGCTACCGCGATCCGGCCCGCAACCGCCGCGCCAACGGCGCCAAGAATTCGCTGCACATGTACTGCGCCGCCGCCGACATCCAGGTCCCCGGCGTCTCGAAGTGGGAACTGGCGAGCTACATCCGCACCATGCCGGGCCGCGGCGGCGTCGGCACCTACTGCCACACCGAATCCGTTCACGTCGATGTCGGACCGGAGCGCGACTGGAACTGGCGTTGCCGCAGGCGCGGCTAGGGCGAGGATCTTCCGTCACCGCGAAGGCCCTTCGGCGGCGTTGCATCATGCCGCAAAAACCAGCTTGGCTGTCGGAAAGACGCGGTTTGGAGCCAAAGGAAAAAAGTTGTCGCAGCCGGCGGCAGACGGGTTGCCGGTTTGTCGCGACGCAACTATAAGCGCTCACATCTGAGCGCGCCCATCGTCTAGCGGTCAGGACACCGCCCTTTCACGGCGGTAACAGGGGTTCGATTCCCCTTGGGCGTACCAGAAAATCCACAAGAAATCAGGTACTTACCGGATGCATCGCGGTCCCTCTCGCCTTCGCAGGCTGATTCTAGGGTAATATGGGCGGCAGTGTGGATGGCGCGGGGGGATTCGCGTCAGGTACGCTGAGGGGCGGAGTTGCGGGAAATTTTATGGTGGCTCTCGGCGGAACAAGGCTCTTCATTTTATCGATCTTGGCATCGAGGTGCGAATTAAGCGCCGGCCTGACGAATGCCTCGTGGAGAAAGTGCTCCAACACGTCCATCATCGTGTTCAAGTCATGACCACTTGGCTTCCAGCCTCGATGCGCTGAAGCGTTGCCCGCCTCGACAAGCGCGAGGAGGCGCTTCTCGTCGATAACGCCGATGTGGCCTTTATGGGCCAACTCACCCAGTTTCTCTTTGAATGTCATATTCTGACTGACCCCTAGTCGGCCCGAAGCCACATCGAATGTCGTTCGCATTCCGATGGCCGCCAGAGTGTTGAGGTCGTTGTCGAGCGCGCCGTAGAGCTCGGTCAGAGCTTCACTCAAGTCCCCGCCTATCAGCAACACGTTCGCAAACCAGTCAGGTCGATTTCTCTTCAGCTGTGCGGGCCACGTGTCGTTGTAGACATTGTGATCCAAGATCTCTTCGCCGTTCGGCAGATATACGACCTCGAAGTCTTCGCTGCTGGAGAACGATGTCTGCGCAAATACATGTTCGCAACCACGGCACTCGAGGATGTACCACTTCTTTGACCAGTGGCGGTAATCATCGTCGCCGCGCTGATCGTGATATCCGCGGACCTCGCAGTTGCGCTCCCCGCCGCAGCTCGAACAGTTCGCCTTGATGACGGTCGGAGGAGTCTCCGTGGACATGCAGCCGTTCTCTCATTCGATGCCGACCCTCGGCATTAGACCCGACGAGAGACGAAATCAACGCTAGGGCCGCCCGGCCGCGAGGCGGGCGGCCCTAGCCGCGCTGCCGGGGAAGGAGCGATGGGAGTCAGCTGTTGATGGCCCCGGAGACGGCCCGCTGGGCGGCTTCGGCCTTCGCCACGATCTCGGTGCTGCTGAGCTGGGCGGTGTACTTGACCACCAGCTGGCCGCCGCGCTCGGTGTCCACCACCGCCTTGGAGATGCGCTCGATCCTGTCGAGCTCCGCCCAATGGCGGCTGCGGCGCCAGCGCAGCCTCAGCATCTCTCCTCCGGGGCTCCCAGGGCTCGGCACTCAGGTCACGGAGCTTGCCGCTGTTATTTCACGGCGTCTGGAAGATGGGAGACTTCAGCGCGAACGTGAGCTTCCGCTCGGAGTAGGTGAGACGGCACTAAAGCGCAGCAAATAACTACGCATAGCTACGATTGACTACTATTTTTAACTCTGCCATAAAGCCCCTACTCGAACAGGGAGAGCGCTGGTGGATTACGTTTCGATTCCCTTCCCGCAGGATCTATACAACCGCATTATCCTTCGATCCGGGGGCAAGCTTGACCCGGTCAGCCTAGCCGTCGATCAGGTGGAACAGTTCATCGAGCGAACGCGGGACGAGCCGCTTGTGTGGACCAGGGAGGGCGTTGCCCAGTTCGCAGCAGAGCAGGCCGTTGCTGGAGCTGAGTTCGGCGACCCCGATCGCGGCCATCAGTGGAGCTTTGTGTTCCTGCCCAACGGAACCGAGCTTCGCATGAAGTACCTGGGTAAGACACACTACGCGACCATCAAGTCCGAGAATGTGGTAAGCGATGCGACCACATTTTCTTCGGTGTCTCAATGGGTCAGGAACGTGGCGCGCGGCACGTCTCGGAACGCATGGCACGATGTCTGGATTCGCTTTCCTAAGGAATCGGAGTTCCGATACAGCGACACCGTCAGAGACGCGAAACGCAAGGAGCTTGTCAGAAAGCTGTAGGCCTTCGGTCCGGACCGCCAGCGCTCGCCGGTTACGGCCCGCCATAGCCGCGCAAGCCGGTGCGAAGCCGTCATCTCCTGTAGACACCCTTCCCACCCGGCAAGCAAAGGCCGCCAAATGTCAACGATCGCGGGTATGATCGAGCTTCGCATGGAGCGCTTCGTCAACTTCCAGATGGAACGCCGGCAGAAATCGAACCGGCTCCCTACGCCCGCAGTCCCCTCGCCTCGCCGCCGCGCTTGCGCGGAACCATCATGTCCCTGGCAAGCAGGCCGCTCACCCGGCAAAAGGCCATGAAGGCCCGCCATGCGTCCTCGGTCTCGACGATGTCCACCGTGGCGCCAAAACAGGCATTGAACGCGGCCTGGTAGGTTGGTCCCTTCCGGCGAACCGGCCACGTTTGCAGGAAATCGAGCGCCTGCTCGACACTGTAGATTTCCTCGACCGGCTGGCCGGGCACAGGCGCGATCCGCACCGGCACCTCGAATTGCAGTCTGTCCATTCGATCTCTCCCGAACCGACCCCCGCAGCAGCGCCGTTCGTCGCAAAAAGTTGCCGTGGCGGCTAACGCTTGGGCCGACTTCTCGCCTAGAAATGTGTCGTCACTACGGTGGTCAATGAACCCGGCGAAGCATGGGCCGCTAGAGGCAAGGAGAATGCTCCCAGGCGTGAATATCGCCGGTCTTCGGCCGTCGCCGGCAGTTCGTCCTTGAACCTTGCGCTTTCCAGTGCCAAATCTGGGAAGGTTTCTCTCGCGGAGGCTCATCCAGCCCCGCATCCTGCAAGACGGATAAAAATGGTCACCTATCTCGACGCCGCCACGGCACCGCTCAGAAACACCGGCCAGATCCGTCTTTACGACGAGGAAGGTTTTGTCGGCATGCGCAAGGCTTGCGATCTCACCGCGCGCTGCCTCGACGAACTGGTACCGATTGTGGCGCCCGGCGTCACCACCGAAGCGATTGATCGCTTCGTCTTCGAGTTCGGGATGGACCATGGCGCGCTTCCGGCGACGCTCAACTACCGTGGCTACACGAAATCATCCTGCACCTCGATCAACCACGTCGTCTGTCACGGCATACCCGACAGCAAGCCATTGAAGGATGGCGACATCGTCAATATCGACGTCACCTATATCCTCGACGGCTGGCATGGCGACTCCTCGCGCATGTATCCGGTGGGTACGATCAAGCGTGCCGCGGAGCGGCTGCTCGAAGTCACGTATGAGTGCCTGATGCGCGGCATCGCGGCAATCAAGCCGGGCGCCCGAACCGGCGCCATCGGCGCCGCCATCCAGACCTATGCCGAAGCCGAGCGTTGCTCGGTGGTGCGCGATTTCTGCGGCCACGGGGTTGGCCGGCTGTTTCACGACGCGCCGAATATCCTGCATTACGGCAGCGCCAGCGAAGGCGTCGAGATGCGGCCGGGCATGATCTTCACCGTCGAGCCGATGATCAATCTCGGCCGGCCGCATGTGAAAGTGCTGTCGGACGGCTGGACCGCGGTGACGCGCGACCGTTCGCTGTCGGCGCAGTACGAGCACACGATCGGCGTCACCGAGACCGGCTGCGAGATCTTCACGCTGTCGCCAAAAAACCTCGACCGCCCCGGCCTGCGGGCCTAGTGTCTGGCAGATCGGGCGTTACCTTGCCCGGCAAATGCTGGGTGGGGCAGCCATGAACGGTGACGATGACGAGCGGGCCTTCTTTCCCGAAAGGCCAGTGCGATCGCCCGCGAAGGCGGTGGCCGCCGACAAGCCGCATTATCTCGGCCATCGCGACCGCCTGCGCGAGCGCTTCGCCGCCGGTACCAACACCCTCCCCGACTACGAACTGCTCGAGCTTTTATTGTTTCGGCTGATCCCGCGCGCCGACACCAAGCCGGTCGCCAAGGCATTGCTGGCACGCTTCGGTACATTGGCCGAGGTCCTCGGTGCGCCCGTCGAGCGCCTGCAGGAGGTGAAGGGCATCGGCCCGGCGGTGGCGCTCGACCTCAAGGTGGTTGCGGCAACGGCGCAGCGCATGGCGCGCGGCGAGATCGTCGGCCGCGAGCTGTTGTCGACCTGGACGCAGGTTCTCGAATACTGCCGGTCGGTGATGGCCTTCGAGGAGCGCGAGCAGTTCCGCATCCTGTTCCTCGACAAGAAAAACGCGCTGATCGCCGACGAAGTCCAGCAGGTCGGCACAGTCGACCACACACCGGTCTATCCGCGCGAGGTGGTCAGGCGCGCCTTGGAGCTCTCCGCCACGGCGATCATTCTGGCGCATAACCATCCGTCGGGAGACCCGACGCCGTCGCGCGCCGACATCGAGATGACCAAGCTGATCATAGAAACGGCCAAACCGCTTGGCATTGCCGTTCACGACCACATCATCATCGGCAGGAAAGGCCACTCCAGCATGAAGGGCCTGCTGCTGATCTGAGGTTTGGCGTTGTTTTCAGCTTTGTCCGCTGTGCGCCTCTGTACCGCAACGTCAAGGCGGTCGGCTCGATAAATTCTGGCGCCGAGGCTCAGCTGGCCGTGCGCAGGCGTCGCGATCGGACAAAGGTCTTAAGTCCCTCGGAATCGAATGCGTGGCCGAAGGCATAACCCTGCAATATGTCGCAGCCCAGGCCCTTGAGTAGCCGTGCATGCTGCATCGTCTCGACGCCTTCCGCCACGACCTCGATACCCAGCGACTTGCCGATTTCAATGATCGACGAGACAACCTGCCTTCTCTGCGGAGATTTGACGATTGGGGTGACCAGCTGCCGATCTATCTTCAGCCGGCGCGGCTGCAACTTCAGCAAACTGACCATCGAAGCGTAGCCGGTACCAAAATCGTCTATTTCGACGTCAATCCCCAGCTCTTTTATCTGCTCGATATTCCAGGTGACAAGGTCGTCGTTCTCGTCCAGGAAAATCGACTCAACAAGCTCGAACGAAACTGTTCCTTTCTTGATATTTTGTTCTCGCAGGCTCTTGATGAGCTCCTCGTCTTGAAGGCGCCTGGCCGAGACATTGACCGACACCCGCGGAATGTGAAGTTTTGCAGCGGACCACTCTTCGAAATCCGAAAGCGATTGCTTCAATATGGCTTGGTCGATAATCGAGACGACGTTCAGTTCTTCTGCAATCCTCAGGAAGATGTCGGGCGCCAAAATACCCTTTATTGGATGTTTCCACCTCGCCAGCGCCTCAACCCCAACGATTTCGAGCGTCTTTGCGTCAAATTGGGGCTGGTAGAAGGGGATGAACTCGTTGCGCTCGAGGCCGCCGAGAATTTCGTCGGCAATCCGCTTAGTATCGACGATTTCGCTTTGCATCGCGTCGGTGAAGAATTCGTATCGATTGCGGCCCCGCCCCTTTGCTCGGTAAAGCGCGATATCGGCGTTCACCAGCAGGTGTTTGGCTTCGACATCTTTTGCGTTATCGACAGCGATTCCCACGCTGACACCAAAACGGCATCGATGACCCTGATAGTAGACGGGTTCGCGCATCTGGCTGATGATGCGGTCGGCGAGCAGCGCCAGTTGCTTGGTATCGTCGCGCACCACGCACAGAACGATGAATTCGTCTCCCCCGATACGGGCGACGAATCCCTCGTCGCCGACCTTCGACCTGAGCACGGTTGACGCGTGAACCAGCATCGCGTCACCGGCGGCGTGGCCCAGCGTATCGTTGATGTGCTTGAACCGATCCAGATCTATGTGAAGCAGTGCCGCGTGCCCGCCTGAGCGCCTGGCGTTTGCCGCGTAATGTTCCAGTACCTGGTCGAGGTAACGCCGGTTGGGCAAGCCGGTCAGCGAATCATGAAGCGCGATGTGCTCTATGCGCGCTTTGGCCGACTCGAGTTCTGCATTTTTCGACTCGGACAGCTGTTTTGCACGAACCAGATCCTTGTTCAGCAGGACGTCGGCAGTCACGTCCCATTCCGCGCCGATCATTTTTGGGGTGTCGTTTGCGACCCGGTAGAGGATCGCCTTGGACCGGACATGACGGATCTCGCCATCCTGACGCACAATCCGGTACTCCGACAAATATGGTCGTCCGCTGGCCACCGCCCTGTCGAAGTCCGCGTTGGCGCCAGCCAAATCATCTGGGTGGATTGCTCCCGCCCAGTCTGGGTAGCCCCGGTGCTCGCCGGTTGGTTTGCCATATATTTCGTTGACGCGATCATCCCACGTAAGCTCGTTGGTCGCGAGATCGTGTTCCCAAACCCCAATAGCCGAAGCTTCCAGAGCGAGTTCCAAGCGTCGTGACAATCGACGCAATTCCGCATAATTGCGCTGTCTTTCGCCAATCAGGCGGCCTGTGACCAGGAAAGGGAACACAACCAAGGCTCCGGCCGTCGCCATGATCGCGCGCAACAACCATGCGTTGCTTGGCGTCGAAGGCCAGCCGTTTTTGGGAATGGCCGCGAGCTGCCACGAGCCGGAAGGAAGCAAAACGTCAGCCGTCACCGGATCGCTTTTGCTGATCTCCTCATTGCCGTAGAATTGACCACCTCGGTGACCGAGGGCGTCCCTGCCGATCAGCGCTACGTCGATCCCGAGATCGTCGTCAAGCAAGCCGCTCGCTCTGTAAAGGCGCTGCACGTCGACAACGGCGGAAATGATACCCCAGAACCTTTCCGTATTGCCAGCGCTCGGCACGAAGACCGGAAAGCGGCCGATGAAGCCTTGTCCTCCCTGTTTCAGGTCGACGGGACCGGCAAGCACCAGCTTGCGTTCGTCTCGCGCCCTTAGCGCAGCCGCACGCTGCCGCTCGTTCTTGCGGTAGTCCAGACCCATCGCCTGCTCGTTACCCTCCATCGGATACATAAGGGAAACGACCAGATCAGGCGCGCCGGCAATATCGTTCAATTGCGAGTCGGCGCCAAACAGATTGCTCGCGAGCGAGGCGAAGCGTTGCTGTCCCATATAGGGCTCGGTCACGACCGCGGCGACCAGTCCACGCACGAGTTGAAGGTTTCCGTTGATATTGCCTTCGAGCTTGGCGCGGATGAGATTGACCTTGGTCAGCACGTCCGCACGGACGGCCTGGTCCGAGACGATTTTGTTCTGGTGCTCCGCGAACGCTGCGCTGACAAGGATGACGACAAACGCGATCGCCGCCGGAATATTTGCCGACGAAAAGACGGCCTCCTTGATGCCGTTGAACCTAGCGCGGAAAAAAGCCAATAGGCGATTCCTCAAGTGCCATTTTCAGGTTCTCGGGGTCGACCCGATGAGGAACATTAGCTTTCAATGTTTAATTTGACCTTCATACTCCTGAGAAATTTCATTTTCCGACGGCTGACGCCGGCTGCGATACCGACAGCGATGCTGAAGGCGGGCTGCACGATGCGGACCAACATGAAACGCCAGCTAGATCAGCCTTGCTCGGAAGATCGAGGCGCACGAGCGCCATTGCACATTTCGACGCTCCGACCCGAGTACTCTGGAGCGTTGACCTTGGACTAGTGCCCCTCAATCGCCTTGGGAGACACAAGGTATGGTATCTTGCCGACGCTGCGCTTCGTCGCGCCAATGGAATAGGCCATCGGTATCTTGGGAGAGTTCTCGGGTAGGCCGTACATATCCTTGCCGGCGCGCACGGCAAATGAAAAGTGCTGCCACGAAACCGTATCATGCTCATTGAGAAAATCGAGCGTCAGACCAGCTGAAATCAGCGCATTCACCACGTCACTGATCGGGTGGATCCATTCATAATAGCGAGGATGCTTCAAGATGCGATCATCGCCGGTGTAGGTCAGTTCCTCGTTCCAGGCGAGCGGCCGAGCTATCGGCGTTCGCCAGTCGTGCTTCAATTCCAGGGCCGCGGCCTTTCGATCGCACTGAAACATCAATGGATGGCCCTCGGCCATGTAGAGGCGGCCGCCGGGTCGCAGAAGATCGGCAACCACCCGCGCCCAACGGAACACGTCGTCCAGCCAGTTTACCGAGCCCCAAGTAACGTAAGCGATGTCAAAGGTCCGGCCGAGCGCTTCCACCGCCTCGAACAGTGGCGCTTCCACGAAGCGCACGTCGGTGCCTGCCTTCGCAGCAAAATCCCGCGCCGCCACGATCGCCGTCGGTGAAAAGTCGAGCCCGGTCACGCTGCCTGCGCCGAGATTCTTCAGGCTGATCGTGTCAAGACCGATGTGACACTGCAGGTGGACGATATCCTTGCCGGCGATATCGCCGAGCTCGCGCGTTTCCAGCTCATAGAGATTGGATCCGCCGGCCAGCACATTCTCGATGTGGTAGCTGCCCGTTGTGTCGGTCGAGTGCAGTTCGGCCCGATCATCCCAATTAAGGCGGTTCGCGCTCAGAAACCGTTCCAAATTCCCCCCACCCCTGACTGACGCATGGTAAACAAGTCATTAAAGCACCTTTGCAGCGAAAGTAGCGCGCGTCAATCCGGACCGGGCGGCAGTGCGCCGCCGCTCGCGAAAGCACTAGCCCCGGGAAGGCTTGCTGCTGATCAAAGGCTTCTGGCGCGATCGCCGCGCCCGGCGACAAGACCCCGCAGGCGCTCCCGGACTCCGCCGTCGTGGTCTGTATATGGATTAGTCGGTTCCTCAGCCCGGCACAGCCACCATCGCGATATTTCTGGAGAGCTCGTTTGTGGGGGCAACTGCGTCTGCCGTGCCGCTCGTGAGTGCTCGGTAGAGTGCCACATAATCGCTGCACATGCGCTCGACCGTGAACCGCTTCTCGAACGTCTGCCGCACTCGTGCGCGATCGAGGCTGTCTATGCGCCGGAGCGCGCCCACGGCTTCCTCCACCGTATCCACGATCCATCCGGACACACCGTCATCGATGATCTCCGGGACGGCGCCACGCCGGAACGCAACCACCGGCGTACCGCAGGCCATTGCTTCGATCGTTACGAGCCCGAAGGGTTCCGGCCAGTCGATCGGAAACAAAAGCGCTATCGCATTGCCCAGAAAATCCGCCTTTTGCCGCTCATCGATCTCGCCAATGAACTCCACGTTCGAATGCCGCAGCACTTGCGGCTCGACCCTTTCCTTCCAGAACGACTGGTCCACCTTGTCGATCTTGGCGGCGATCTTCAGGGGAAACCCGGCCCGCGCTGCTATTTCTATAGCCGTTTCCGGCCCCTTTTCCGGCGAGATGCGACCGAGAAACGCAAGATAGCCAGAGGTGTTCGGGTGGAATGGCAGAAGATCGCGGGGCAGGCCGTGATGCACGGTTCCAACCCAATTGACGGGCGGCATGGGCCGGCGCTGGTCGAAGGAAATCGAGACCAGGGGAACGTCGTCGAACATCGCATAAAGCTGTGCCAGATCGGGCAGGTCGAGCCTGCCGTGAAGCGTGGTAACCGTTCGTCTGGCAAAATCCCGAATTATTGGGAAGTGCAGAACATCGACGTGGAAATGTAAAACGTCGAATTCATCGGCTCGCCGGCGCACCCGTTCAAGCATCATAACATGGTGCGGACCACCGTCCTGGACCCTGGGGTTCAGGCGCAGCGCGACGTCGCAACATCGCACCAGCTCGGCTGAGGTACGAGAATCGGCGCTGGCGAACAGCGTCACCTCGTGGCCCTGTCGGACAAGTTCTTCGGTCAGATACGAAACAATTCGCTCGGTTCCACCGTAGGTTCGGGGCGGCACGGATTCGGTTAGCGGTGCGATCTGGGCTATTTTCATTTAGAAATCTTTTCGGCGGCGACCGCCGTCTTTCAAACAAGCTTCGGCGACAACCAAGACAAGCGAGAGCTTCCAGTTGCGAAGTATTCTATGCAGAGCGTATTTATAGTTGTGCCGTCCGCGCTCCTCCCGTGCAATCAGGTTGCCCTTATTCAACTCCTCTGGATCCAAGAACTGCGATCCATGAGAAATGTTTCACCGGCTCGATAAAAAGACAGAATGAGCTACGCGCCGCCGTCCCGCCGCCCCCTGACAGGCAGGTTTGGATTTGTTCGATCACCATCAATTGATCCAGGCGTGCCGGTGCCCAATGGAACATAAAGCCCGGAATTCAGTTAGATAGCTGGATTTGACTGGAGTTCGCCACATGCGCAACTCCGGCCGGGCAAGGGCACTGCCGTGACACGGAGTGAGCGGCTTCGGGCGTATCGCGCCGAACTCAGGCACCACCTTGCCGAACTCGGGAGCCATAAACGCTCCTTATGGAGGATGCCATGAACCAGTGGACAAACGCCAGGCTCTGTGACGTAGCCAACCTGATCCTTGGGGCAATTCTGTTCTTCTCTCCCTGGATCTTCGCATTTGCGGCAGGCCCGCAGACGCAGAACGCCCTCGGCAGCGGAATCTTGATCGTCGTGCTTTCGGTTGCCGCCCTCGCAGCATTTGCCGTGTGGGAAGAGTGGGTGAACCTGGTCGTCGGACTGTGGGTTCTCGCATCGCCTTGGGTGCTTGGATTCCAGGCGACCACGGCGATGACCGTGCATGTCGTGATCGGCATTCTGGTCGCCGTGCTGGCGGCGATCGAGCTCTGGATGATGTATCAGAACCCGCCGACCCAGTCCGCCGCCTAACAGGCGCAGCCAGCCAGCGCCCTTTTTTGGGCCTGACGGATCTATCGGTCGTCTGCCGGTCTCTCGGCAACAGCCGCCGGAGGCCGGGCAGGCGGCGTTTGTTTGGACGAGAATAGGAAGGATGGCGCATTATGGTCGGTGACAATCCGCGTTCGACGGCCAGGATTGCGGGACATCCTATTCATCCGATGCTCGTGCCATTTCCGATCGCCTGCTTCGTCGGCACCCTGCTGACGGATCTAGCCTATTGGCGAACAGCGGAGATGATGTGGGCTGACTTCTCCGCTTGGCTGGTTACCGTCGGCGTGATCATGGGCTGCCTAGCAGCGATCGCGGGGCTGATCGATTTCCTGGCCAATCCGCTGATAAGGGCACAGCCCCCCGCCTGGCCACACGTGCTCGGCAATCTTCTGGCGCTGGCGTTATCCATTATCAACATGCTCGTGCACACCCGCGATGCATGGACCTCCATCGTTCCTACCGGCTTGATCCTCTCGGCGGTTGTCGTGCTCATCCTCATCTTCACTGGTTGGCTGGGCTGGTCCATGGTGTACCGGCATCACGTCGGAGTGGCGGATTGATGCGCATAGCAAGCTCCATCGGTCAGACCAGGCGCATCGCGGTGTCCGTCCTCATTTGCACTGCGGCGATCACTCTTGCAGCGTGCAGCGGCAACGACCCGGATCCCAGCAGTCAGATAGGGCCGAATCCAAACCTGCCGGAGCCGATCCAATATTTCTTCCCGCCCATGCATCTCGCTTCCGTGGTCGGATGGAAGAACGACGAAAAGCCGACCGTCGCGCAGGGGCTGCAGATCCAGGCTTATGCCCACGGCTTGCAGCATCCGCGGTCGCTTTACGTGCTGCCCAATGGCGACGTCCTGGTGGTCGAGTCCAAGGCGCCGGGTGGCGAACCGATCAAACGGCCCAAGGATTTGGTGATGGGCTGGATCGAATCCTGGGTCACCTCGGGCGGCGACAGCGGCCCAAGCAACCGCATTACGCTGCTGCGCGACACCGATGGCGATGGCAAGCCGGAGCTGACCAGCGTATTCCTCGACCACCTGAGCTCCCCCTTTGGCGTGGCGCTGGTGGGAAGCGATCTCTACGTCGCCAATACCGACTCCATCGTCCGCTATCCCTACAACACCGGTGACACAAAGATCACCGTGCCCGGAACGCCGCTAACCGCCCTGCCCGGCGGCCCGATCGACCACCATTGGACGAAGAGTCTGGTGGCAAGCCCCGACGGCTCGCTGCTCTATGTCGGCATCGGCTCGAACAGCAACGTCGCCGAAAACGGCATCGAGGCAGAGAAGAACCGCGCCGCCATCTGGCAGGTAGACAGGGCCACCGGCCGGTCGCGCATTTTCGCCAGCGGTTTGCGCAATCCAAACGGCCTGAGCTGGGAGCCGCAGACCGGGGCGCTCTGGGCAGTGATCAATGAGCGCGACGAGCTCGGCCCCAATCTCGTGCCGGATTATCTGACCTCGGTAAAGGATGGCGGCTTCTACGGATGGCCATACAGCTATTACGGCCAGCATCTCGATCCCCGCGTCATGCCCCAACGTCCGGACCTGGTCGCAAAAGCGATCGTTCCGGATTATGCACTGAGTTCCCACGTCGCCCCTCTGGGACTGGCCTTCTATACGGCAACCAGCCTTCCCGAGGCATATCGCGGCGGCGCCTTCGTTGGCGAGCATGGCAGCTGGAACCGCACGCGCTTCAATGGCTACAAGGTAGTGTTCGTACCATTCAGCGGCGGCCGTCCGAGCGGCGTCGCTACCGACGTGGTGACTGACTTCCTGGACAAGGACAACAAGGCGCGCGGCCGGCCTGTCGGCCTGGCTGTCGACAAAACCGGGGCCCTGCTCATCGCCGACGACGTCGGCAACACAGTTTGGCGGGTGACATCTGCCGGCCAATAAAGTGGCTCCACTCCCTTCGTCGAGCGTCGAGCAGGTGAACGGACACTGGTCGAAGCAATCGTGCTGACGTGCTTCGTCATGCTGCTGTTCCTGCAGAACCTGCGCGCGACGATCCCCGACGATCGCCGTTCCGGTGACTCTGCCGGGCACATTCGGCGTGCCCGCCCTTGCCGGTTACTCGACGCTGACGATGTTTGCCACGCGCTGCCGCTGATCACCGCCGAACCGAAGGACCGCCAGCCCCGAAATGGTATTTTTGCCCTTCCCACAGCCGGCTCTAGAATTTTCATCGCAAATCAAGTTATGATGCACTTGGTATTTCCCGGGACGGCTTGCGCCGCTTGGAATACCGGGAGGAACCGGGACATGGCCGTTGCGCTTGTACTCGTTCTGATAGTCGTGGGCTCGGTGTTGTTCCACTTCCTGAGCCCATGGTGGTGGACGCCGATTGCCTCGAACTGGGACTATATCGACAACACCATCATCATAACTTTCTGGATCACCGGTGTCGTCTTCGCCGCCGTGGTTCTTTTCATGGCCTATTGCGTCTTCCGCTTCCGTCATCGGGAAGGCAATCAGGCGGCATATGAACCTGAGAACAGGCGGCTCGAATCCTGGCTGACGGTCGTCACCGCGGTTGGCGTCACCGCTTTGCTCGTTCCAGGCCTGTTCGTCTGGAGCCGGTTCGTTAACGTTCCAGGCGACGCAACCGAGGTCGAAGTCGTCGGCCAGCAGTGGCAATGGAGTTTCCGCCTCCCCGGCAAGGACGGCAAGCTCGGCACATCCGACACTCGCGACGTCAACGCTGAAAATCCACTCGGCGTCATCGCCACCGATGCCAACGGCCAGGACGATGTCGTAGTGGAAGCGGCCGACCTGCACCTCCCGGTAGGCAAACCGGTCAAGATGCTGCTCCGCTCGGTCGATGTGCTGCACGATTTCTACGTGCCGGAATTCCGCGCCAAGATGGACATGATCCCGGGCTCGGTCACCTATTTCTGGTTCACTCCGACCAAGACCGGAACCTTCCAGGTCCTGTGTGCCGAACTCTGCGGCCAGGGACATCCGATGATGCATGGCGTGGTCATGGTCGATACTCAGGAAGACTATCTGGCGTGGCTTGGCCAGCAGCAGACTTTTGCGCAGCTGTCCGCCCCCCAGCAGATGGGCTCGGCAGAGTAGGAAACCGGAACGACGGCGCGCCGTCGGGATTGAAATTAGTGTGGCAAGCCCGAACTGTCGGGCTGGCCGAAAAGGGCACGGAGGTGTTCCTATGGTCGATATCACACCTGCAGATGCGGTACCGCCGGCCGAAGTCGCGGAAATGGAACTCTACCATCCGCACAGCTGGTGGACGAAATACGTTTTCTCGCAGGACGCCAAGGTCATCGCCATCCAGTATTCGGCGACGGCGACAGCGATCGGCATGGTCGCGCTGGTGCTATCCTGGCTGATGCGGCTGCAACTCGGCTTCCCCGGCACATTCGACTTCATCACCCCGGAAGCCTACTACCAGTTCATCACCATGCACGGCATGATCATGGTGATCTACCTGCTCACGGCACTCTTCCTGGGCGGCTTCGGCAACTATCTGATCCCGTTGATGGTTGGTGCTCGCGACATGGTCTTTCCCTATGTCAACATGCTGAGCTACTGGATCTATCTGCTCGCCGTGCTGGTCCTGGTGTCGAGCTTCTTTGCGCCCGGCGGACCGACGGGTGCCGGCTGGACGCTCTATCCGCCGCAGGCAATCATGACCGGTACGCCAGGCGGCCAGGACTGGGGCATCATCCTGATGCTTGTCTCGCTGATCCTGTTCATCGTCGGCTTTACCATGGGCGGCTTGAACTATGTCGTGACGGTGCTGCAGGGGCGCACGCGCGGCATGACGCTGATGCGCCTTCCGCTTACTGTCTGGGGTATTTTCACCGCCACCATCATGGCGCTGCTCGCCTTCCCGGCGCTGTTCGTCGCCTGCGTGATGATGCTGCTCGACAGGGCGCTCGGCACCAGCTTCTTCATGCCGGCGATCGTCGAGATGGGCGAACAGTTGCAGCACGGCGGCGGCAGCCCGATCCTGTTCCAGCATCTGTTCTGGTTCTTCGGCCATCCGGAGGTCTACATCGTGGCGCTTCCGGCCTTCGGCATCGTATCCGACCTGATCAGCACCCATGCGCGCAAGAACATCTTCGGCTACCGCATGATGGTCTGGGCCATCGTCGGCATCGGCGCGCTGAGCTTCGTGGTCTGGGCGCACCACATGTATGTCAGTGGCATGCATCCCTATTTCGGCTTTTTCTTCGCCACAACGACATTGATCATCGCCGTCCCAACAGCCATCAAGGTCTATAATTGGGTGCTGACGCTGTGGCGCGGCGACATCCACCTCACGATTCCGATGCTTTTTGCCCTGGCCTTCATCGTCACCTTCGTCAATGGCGGGTTGACCGGCTTGTTCCTCGGCAATGTCGTCGTCGACGTTCCGCTGTCGGACACGATGTTCGTCGTCGCCCATTTCCATATGGTCATGGGGGTTGCCCCGATCATCGTAATCTTCGGCGCGATCTATCACTGGTATCCGAAGGTCACCGGCCGGATGCTGAACGAGACACTGGGCCGGTTCCATTTCTGGGTCACCTTCCTCGGCGCCTATCTGATCTTCTTTCCCATGCACTATCTCGGCTTGATGGGCGTGCCGCGGCGGTACAACGAATTGACCGACATGACGATCATGACGGAATCGGCCCACCACCTGAACTCGTTTATCAGCATCATGGCTTTTATAGTCGGTTTTGCTCAGATTGTGTTTCTGTTCAATCTCATCTGGAGCATCCGCCATGGCCGTGAGGCTGGCGGCAATCCGTGGCGGGCAACGACGCTCGAGTGGCAGACGCCCGAAACACCGCCCGCCCACGGCAATTTCGGCAAGGATCTGCCGATCGTCTATCGCTGGGCCTATGACTACAGCGTACCGGGAGCCAAGGAGGACTTCATACCGCAAAACGTTCCGGGCTCCTTCGCGCCCTCCAGGGAGCCGGCATGAGCGTAATCCTGGTCTTCCTGCTCGTGATCGCCGGTATTGCCGGGTGGTGGCTTTCCCATCAGCGGCTAATGACGAAGCCGTGGCTCGAGCCAGGTATGATCGGGGATTTTGTCGCTCTGGACCGATCGGCGCTGCCGACCGCAAAGATCGGTCTCGGCGTCTTCCTTGCCGTCGTCGGCTGCCTGTTCGCGCTGTTCACCAGTGCTTACTTCATGCGCATGGCGCTGTCGGATTGGCGGCCGCTGCCCATCCCGCCCCTGCTCTGGCTTAACACCGGCGTACTGGTCTTGAGCAGCATTGCGATACAGTGCGCTTCGCTCGCGGCGCGCAAGGGTCAAGTGGACATGGTCAGGCTTGGCCTCGCCACCGCTGGACTCACGGCGCTCGTCTTCCTGATTGGACAGCTTGTGGCATGGCGGGAACTGAGTGCGGACGGCTATTTTCTGGCATCCAATCCGGCCAACAGCTTCTTCTACCTGCTAACGGGAATGCATGGCCTGCATATACTGGGAGGACTGGTCGGGCTGGGCAGAACGAGCGTCGGCGCCTGGAACGGAGCGCAGCCGCAGCGGCTTCGCCTCAGTGTCGAGCTGTGCGCCATGTACTGGCATTTCCTGCTTTTCGTCTGGCTCGCCATCTTTGCGCTTCTGGCCGGGTGGGCTTCGACTTTAATCGACATTTGCCGAGGGTTGCTGACCTAGGAGGAACGGGCGGATGGCAGAGACGACACTGGTCCACATCGGCCGAACAGAGCCGCGGCCCGCAGGCTGGCAAGGCATCGCCGCCGACTGGTCCTCGGATCAGCGGGCGTTCAAAAACGTGTCCTGGGGCAAGGCCATGATGTGGATCTTCCTGCTCAGCGACACGTTCATCTTCGGCTGCTTCCTGCTCTCCTACATGACCGCGCGTATCTCAACACGCGTGCCGTGGCCCAATCCGAGCGAGGTCTTCGCCCTGCGCATCGGCGGCTCCGACATTCCACTGATCCTTATCGCCATCATGACCTTCGTGCTGATCTCGAGCAGCGGAACGATGGCCATGGCGGTCAATTTCGGCTACCGCCGCGACCGCCGCAAGACGGCAGTGCTGATGCTCTTGACCGCAGCACTCGGCGCGACCTTCGTCGGCATGCAGGCCTTCGAATGGACCAAGCTGATCACCGAGGGCGTGCGGCCTTGGGGCAATCCCTGGGGCGCTGCCCAGTTCGGCGCATCCTTTTTCATGATTACCGGCTTTCACGGCACGCACGTGACGATCGGGGTGATCTTTCTGATCATCGTGGCGCGAAAGGTCTGGCGCGGAGACTACGACGTCGGACGGCCCGGTTTCTTCACCAGCCGAAGGGGCCGCTACGAGAACGTCGAAATCATGGGGCTTTACTGGCATTTCGTCGACCTGGTCTGGGTGTTCATTTTCGCATTTTTCTATCTTTGGTGAGAGGCAGGACATGGCTGAAGCAACCGCAAACGGCCTGGGACAGCATGCGCTGGACAGCGCCCGTACCCATGATGCGACGACGACCGGGTTTACCCCGGCGGAGGTTCATCAAGAGCACCCGATCAAGCTCTATCTGGTGGTCTGGGCGTGGTTGTTCATCCTCAGCACCTGCTCCTATCTGGTCGACTATTTCGGTCTCCACGGCTATCTCAGATGGTCGCTGATCCTGATCTTCATGATCCTCAAGGCAGGACTGATCGTCGCCATCTTCATGCACATGGCCTGGGAACGGCTGGCACTGGCATATGCAATTATCCTGCCGCCGGTGCTGGTTCTGGTGTTCGTGACGATGATGGTCTTCGAAGCGGACTACACGCTTCTCACCCGAATGGCGTTTTTCGGGGCCGGGCCCTGACATGCAATCCGGATCCAGGCCGTCCGGTCCTGGAGCCTTCGCCTTGAAACAATCCACGGCTGGTCCATTTCTGTTGGTATCGGAAACGACAGGCGATGCCGGCGTTTCCACATGCGTCGCGAACACCAGCAAGGGGCGCCCAAGATGACCATCGCAAACAGACTGAAGGACTTCATCGATAGGAAAGGAATTTCCTACGACACCGTCGAGCACCACCGCACGGCGACAAGCAGACAATCCGCCATTGCGGCACATGTGCCTGGCAGCATAATGGCCAAATCGGTGGTCGTTCACCACGACCGTGGCTACGCGCTCGCCGTGGTTCCAAGTACGCACAGGATAGAACTCGCGACATTGCAGGATGTCATGGAGAAGCCTCTTGGACTTGCCTCCGAAGACGAGGTGGTCTCGTTGTTCGGCGATTGCGACGTCGGCGCTGTGCCGCCGATCGGCGCTGCCTATGATGTGCCAGTGGTCCTCGATGAAAGCCTCGGCGACGCTCCCGAAATCTATTTCGAGGGCGGTGACCATAGGACGCTGGTGCATGTGAGCGGCAAGGATTTCCGCGACCTGACAAAGGACGCGCGCCAGGCCCGTTTCAGCCACCCGGCCTATTGAAAGCTCTGCCCCACCCTGCCCGCACCGGCACTTTCACCGGTGCGCGCAGGGCAGGTTTTTTCAGCTCACGGTCTGGTGGCCGGCGGCGATTCCACAACTTTCCGATAGACATGCCAGGTCGCATGACCAAGGATCGGCAGCACGACTGCCAACCCGGCGAACACTGGCAGCGAGCCGACGATCAGGGCGACGGCGACGATAAGGCCCCACACGGCCATCACGATCGGGTTGGCCAGGACAACGCGCACCGAGGTGTGGATGGCTTCGTAGGCGCCGACATCGCGGTCGAGCAACAACGGGAATGCGACGACCGTGGTGCACAACACAACCGCGGCGAACACGAAGCCGATGGCGTGACCCAGGATGATGAGCGTCCAGCCGCGTCCCGTGGCGAATATTTCACTGATGAAGCTGGACAGCGATTGCGGCGGCGCCGGGCCGAACAGGGTCTGGTAGAATATCTGGGCCGTCAAAAGCCAGGCGATGAAGATCGCAAGCAGCATGACGCCGACCGCTGCAATAGCCGGCAGTGCTGGAGAACTCCTGACCTCAAAGGCGTGCCTCCACGAGGCGTCGAGCCCGGCTTCCCGTCGCCGGCTGATCTCATAGAGGCCGATCGCCGCGAACGGACCAATCAGTGCAAAGCCGGATACAAGCGGAAACAGCAATGGCAGCGTGTTGTTACCTGATGTCCAGACAGCAAGCACGACTCCCGCAATCGGATAGATCAGGCAGAGAAAAACGATGTGCGACGGCTTGACCATGAAATCATCGACGCCACGCCTGAGCGCATCAAAAAGATCGGAGACACCGATTTTTCGAATTCTGGTGTGTTCCAGCGCCTCGCTGGCGCCTGCTATTACGTGAAAGCTTGCCATGACCATTCCTCCAGACCAGGTCCGGTAAGGTCGCGTTTTACGGTGCTGCCGTTCCGCATGATTGGCCCACGCAAACCGCGACCTGCACCATGATCAATATACTCTCATGCGGGGGACTTGTCGCGCTTTGTAGGAAGGCCCGGGAGTAGGAGGTCCCGGGTAGCCTGACTAGCTACGGACGCCGTTCTTCGATATGCTCTTCTAGTCGAAGGTGAAGGTCATGGACGGAAGGACAGTTCTCATACTCGGCCTTGGCGTCATTATTCTGCTGTTGCTGGGATTTTGTGCTCTGCCAACGTGATGTTTTGAGCCGGGGTCAATAGTCGGCTGAAGCGATCACTCGCATTACAATGGTGTCGGCAAGCAACGCCGCAAATATTGCGAAAAGATAGACAATCGAATACGCAAACAGTGCCTTTGCCGGCTTCATCTCCTTGTCGGCGACGAGAACCTTCCAGGCCTGCCAAATGAAACCTGCACCCAACGCGGCTGAAACAGTGCCGTAATATCCGCTCGCGAAGCCGAAGCCCCAAGGAAGCACGCCGATTGGCGCCAAGAGCAGCGAATAGGCGAAGATTTGTTTTCTGGTCGAGTGCTGGCCGGCCACATTCGGCATCATCGGGACCCCCGCCGCGGCATAGTCACCGACCTTGAAAAGGGCCAGCGCCCAGAAATGAGGCGGCGTCCAGAGGAAAATGATCAGAAACAGGATGAGACTTTCAATGCCGATTGCGCCGGTTGCAGCAGCCCACCCGATTACCGGAGGAAGGGCGCCTGCCGCGCCGCCTATGACGATATTCTGTGGCGTCGAGCGCTTCAGCCACATCGTGTAGATAACAACATAGAAAAAGATGGTGAACGCCAACAACGATGCGGCGAGCCACCCCACCAGCACGCCGAGCGTCATGACCGACAGTGCGGAAAGCACCAGACCGAAGCTGAGAGCTTCGCCAGGCGTGACGCGACCGGACGGAATTGGTCGCTTGGACGTGCGAGACATCAAGGCGTCTATGTCTGCGTCGTACCACATATTGAGCGCGCCGGCGGCTCCCGCTCCAACCGCGATTGCGCCGATGGCAATTACGGCGATAACTGGATTCATCACGCCGGGCGCCATCATCAGGCCGACGAAGGCAGTAAACACGGCAAGCGCCATGACGCGTGGCTTCAAAAGCGCAAAGAAATCACCCGCCGTCGCCTCCGAGAGGCGGATGCCGGTATCCTTGAGACGGCTTTCTTCAGTCGACATTCAGACGACCACCGATGGGAATGGCAGCCTAGCCGGCCAATGTCTTTTTTGCAACGAGCCGCCCTCCCCACCGACACTGCCGGCAGATTGCGGCCGAGGCTATGCCTCGACCTGTTTGCTATGCCAAGATCCGGCGGAAGAGTCGGGCTATTTGGAGAATTGCTTCAGATAAGCAATGACGTTGGCGATGTCCTCGTCTTTCTTGAGGCCGACAAACGCCATCTTGGTTCCTTTGACCATCGCCTTGGGATCGCGAAGGTAGGTCGTCAGCGTGGCTTCGTCCCATTTAACGCCGGATTTTCCGGCCTCGGTCATAGCCTTGGAATAGCTGAACCCTGGATGCGTGCCGGCCGTTCGGCCGATGACGCCGTTCAAGGACGGACCGATCTTGTTCTGATCCTTGTCCGCGATATGGCAGACCTTGCATTTGGCGAAGACCTTCTCACCCGCCGCGGCATCCTGTGCCCGCGAGGGGCCGGCAATGACGGTGGCGACGGACATGATGATAAAAAACACAATGGCACGCATGGCATTTCCTCCCTGATCGCCAATTTGCCCTGGCTGACCTGCACAGGCCGACATTTAGTCCGCTGGCATGCGCTCTTGAATGGCAGAACGGATATCCAATGCCTGGGGTTGCGGCACCTACATACCACAGAACCCGGCCGGCAGGTAGAGTTCGGCCATGCAAAGGTTTAATGCGGACAATCTGCTCAAGGCAATTTGGTGTTGCAGCTGGCGGCGATCCGGCCGATCGCCCCTTCAACTCCGGTGAGGTCAAACTCGGCTTTGCCGCGCCCCGACAGCAGCCCGAACCGCCAGGACAGCAGCAGCCGGTCCGCGGAAATCAGTCGCCTGATGCCGTCGGCACCGTCGCGGACCAGCATTCTGCTGCGCGGGCCGACCGACCAGCTTTCGTTGAGCTTGCCGGATTGGCCGACAGTCACCGACATGGCGATGGTTCGGCTGGCGGAAACGGTGTCGCTCAGTTGCAGCCATTCGCTCCAACGCGGTTCGCCGGCTGTCCGGCAGGCGATCGTCAAAACCGGGCTGTAGCTCAATGCGCCGCCACCGGTGATGAGCTTGTTGGTCGCGTAAAGCGAGGCGGTGACAAGGCCATCGCTGCTCTTGTCGAACCGCCAGTTGTCGAGAACCGTATCAGCCTGGGCAATGCCGCAGACCGACGCAAGCAGGAACGCCGCCGCCACGCTTCCGATACCGAAGAACTGTCTCAACGATGCCTCCAACAACCGCTGCGGTCAGCAACCCAGCGCAGATAATCATCAAAGCTTCATATCGCTACCTCGACCGCCAGATGCGTGAAATCCGTTGCGTCTGCGCCACAACGAAAAAGGCCGCCTCGAGAAGGCGGCCTTTCGGAATTCAGCAGGGACGTTATTCAGCGTCCTTGGCGGCCTTCTTCTTCGGCGCGGCCTTTTTCTTCGGCTCTTCAGCGTCGTCGTCGGCCTTCTTGGTGTCCGCTTTTTTCGCAGCCGCCTTCTTCGCCGGCTTGGCCTTGGTTGTCTCCGTATCCTCGTCGTCGGCCAGCAGCTCTTCCTTGCTGACCTTGACATCGGTGACCGAAATCTGGCCGAGCAGATGGTCAACCACCTTCTCTTCGAACATCGGCGCGCGCAACGTGTTCAGCGCTTCGGGATTATTGCGATAGAATTCGAAGGCTTCCTGCTGCTGGTTGGCCGGATAGCGACGCACCTGCTCGAACAGGCCGCGCTGCAATTCCTCGTCCGTCACGGTGACGCCGGCCTTCTCGCCGATTTCGGCGAGAACCAGGCCGAGACGCACGCGGCGCTCGGCAAGCCGCATGTATTCGGCACGCGCTTCTTCTTCCGTCGTCTCTTCGTCGGCAAAGGTGCGCCCAGCAGCTTCGAGGTCGCGGTTGACCTGGTTCCAGATGTTGTTGAACTCGGCCTCGACGAGCTTGGACGGCGCCTCGAACGAGTAAGCAGCGTCGAGCTGGTCGAGCAACTGCCGCTTGACTTTCTGGCGCGTTATCGAGCCGAACTGGTTCTCGATCTGACCGCGCACCACCTCGCGCAGGCGCTCCAGCGATTCAAGGCCGAGATTTTTGGCCATCTCGTCGTTGATCTCAAGCGCACCGGGCTTCGACACTTCCTTGATCGTCACGTCAAAAGTGGCTTCCTTGCCGGCCAGATGCGCCGCCTGGTAGTTTTCCGGGAAGGTAACCGTGACCTGCTTCTCGTCGCCGGCCTTGCTGCCGACCAGCTGGTCCTCGAAGCCGGGGATGAATTCCTTCGAGCCGAGCACCAGCGGCTGATCGGTGCCGGCGCCGCCGCCGAAGGCTTCGCCGTCGATCTTGCCGACATAATCGATGGTCACACGGTCGCCCTCGGCGGCCTTGCCGGTCTTCGGCTCGTAAGTGCGGGCGGATTCAGCGACACGCTTGACCTGCTCGTCGATCTCTTCATCCGGCACGTCGAACACCTGGCGCGTCACCTTGATGTCGGAGAAATCCTTGATCTCGATCGGCGGAATGACCTCATAGTTCAGGCGGAACTCGAAATCGGCACCGCCTGCCAGGATCTTCTCGGCTTCCTTCTCGTCCTCGGTCATGATCACTTCAGGCTGCATGGCGGCCTTTTCGCCGCGCCCGGTGATGATCGAACGGGTCGAATCATTGAGAATCTCGTTGACCACTTCGGCCATGAATGATTTGCCGTAGACCTTGCGCAGATGCTGAACCGGCACCTTACCGGGGCGGAAGCCGTTGATGCGGACCTTGTTCCTAGCATCGGAGAGCCGCGCCATCAGCTTGGCTTCCATGTCACCGGCCGGCACGGTGATCTTGATCTCGCGCTTGAGACCGGAGTTGAGCGTTTCGGTGACCTGCATCATAAAACCTTTGTTTCCACCAATGAGGCCGTCAAACGGCCCCTGCCGTTTACAGCCTGCCGGTATGATCTTGCCGGGAATGGCTTTTGGTGCGGGACTTGGCGATCTGTCCGCTCAACGCGGCACAAATCCTCCAGAAATACGCTCCAAAATGTGAATAAGTCTTTGTTTTTCCTACTTCTTATCACATTCTGCAGAAGCGGATCGTCGCGTCCCGTCACATTCGACACGCCTTTTGTCACAGGCGCGGCCGATTTTCAACCGTCTTTGCATTCCGGCCAATGATGCCGATATCGGCCCTGACATTGACAGAATGATGGCTACATGGGATTGGCCGGGCAATGCGGATGTGGCGGAATTGGTAGACGCCCTGGATTTAGGTTCCAGTGCCGAAAGGCGTGGGGGTTCGAGTCCCTTCATCCGCACCACCCTTCGCTCTTCGAGCTTCGGGTGGCAGGCCACTCGAAGCTCCTCCGAAGCCTTGGCGAAGGAGGATCATTGCCAAGGCCGTAGCGCGATCTAATAAAGCGGCTCCTCGAACAGTGTCTTGTCGCCGTCCACCAGCGCCTTGATCTGCGCCGTGCCGTTGGCCGCGATCGCCACCCGGATGCCGAACGGCCGCACCCGCATGTCGTTCTGGATCGCTATCCCCTCGCCTTCCGGTAGATAGAAGCGCTCGATGCCGTACTCCGGCGCGATCGTCGTTGCTCCCTGGCTGATATTCCAGCCCTCGGAGACGTGTCCGACGATATCGGCTTCATCGGATGCTGCCGGCGCCGGCGCTTGCCCGAACCAAGCCGCGGTCGGCCCCCAATAGCCGTCGGCGCCCTGCTTCAGCCTGACCACGATCGACGTTTCCTCGCTGGAAAGCTTGCCGGCCGGAATGTTGCCGATCAGCTTCACCGGTATGCGCGAAATATCGTAGCCGAGCAGAATGTAGTCACCGCGCAAGAGATCGCGCGGATCGATCGGCTCGACCCTGAGCAGGACCTGCTTGCCATCGCGCAGGATCGCCGCGCGTCCGGCGATGATCCAGCTCAGAAAGCCGATCTGGACGAGCGCCAGGACCAGCGCCGAGATGATCAGTCTTTTGCCGGTCATCATGCCGCCGCTCCTGTCATGTTCGAGGCGTTCATGCGCTTTTCTATGCGGATGATAATGAAAGCAAGAACGGCGAGAAGCACCGCCGCCGCAAGGAAGAAGCCTGCCGTGTCGAGCATTGATTGCAGCATCACCACATAGATGATGGCGAGTTCGAAGGCGAAGCCCGCATAGGCAACCCAGCGCAGTCCCCGGCTCTCGCGGCCACCCAGCACGATCGCCGCGACGATGCCGGCCAGCGCAACAGCCGAGGCAATGGCGAAGCCGCTATTGTAGCTGCTTTCATCCGCCAGTTCGAATTGGATCATCGCCAGGCCGGTGAGAAAGCCGATCAGCGCGTGCAAGGGCAACCTGCCGCCGAGTTGCAAAACCCTCTCGACCGGCCCGGCAGCAAAGATCGCAGCGGTAAAAAGCAGCACCGATGCGGCAACGAGCGGGATGGCGACTTGCAGCGTGTCGTATTCCATGGCCAACAGCACGAGGTAGAAAAGGACCGACAGGATGATCAGGTGGCGCGCCGCCTGGCTGCGCGTCCAGAACGAAACGGCGAACAGAATTAGCGCCATGACCACGAAGAGATGCGGAAATTCCGTGCGCCGGAAGTAGTCGAACCCTCTCAGGAACAGCCAGGCATCGGCGATGCCGACGGCAGCGACGGTCAGCGGGTTTGAGCGCAGCGCCACCGCCGCCAGCGCCGTGCCGGCGCCCCAGGTGATCAAGGCCGAGGCCTCGTCGCCCGACAAATGATACATCTGGCCGATCAGCGCGATCGAACCGCCGAATGCCGCCGCCGCGACGATCCACAGTGCTTCGCCGATCGCCGCATGGTCGCGCATCTTCAGCACCGCGCCGCCGACATAGCCGGCAAGGATAACGGCAAAAAGTGCCGCGACCCGCACCAGCCGCGGGATGACTTCCCAGTTGGCGGCGATAAAGATCAGGATAGCCGCGCCGAACAGCAGCGCCGCCATCATCGCCAGGATCGAGCCGAAACTCAGCGATTTGCGTTCGTTTGCCTCGACGTCGCGCGTCAGCGCATCGGCTGTCGGCGCGTCGATCAGGCCAGCCTGCTGCCATCGCGCGATATCCGACCTGACCCGTGACGAATAGCTCGCCATGCCCCTCCCCCTTTGCTTGGTCCTTTTAGCTCGTCCGGCCAAGCGTTTGACCTAACGGCATTTTCCGATCTGGGCGGAAAACCGGACGCGCGTTAATGCTGCATTGCACAATTTGCATTGCTGCCATGCACCAATAGCGCTTTTAAATCGATATAACCTCACCTATTTTCACGGTGCACACAAAGACGGAATGATCCGAAAGAAAGACGAAACGAGACTACCATGAACCTGATCCGCAACTATCGCAACTGGCGCCGCTATAGGGACACCGTGTCCGAGCTGAACCGCCTGAGCACCCGTGAACTGACCGACCTCGGCATCAGCCGCAGCGACATTCACTACGTCGCCCGCAAGGCGGTCTAATCCTTCGGGCCGCAAATGGTCCGAACCAGTTTTGAAAAGAGAACGACAATGAACCTGATCCGCAACTATCGTAACTGGCGCGTCTACCGCGAGACGGTTACCGAGCTGGGTCGCCTGTCGAATCGCCAGCTCAACGATCTCGGCATCGTCCGCGACGAGATCAAGATGGTCGCTCGCAGGGCGATCTAACAACAAGAATTTCGCCAGGGTCGACCTCCTCCCCGACCCTGACGGATACGGTCAGCCTTCACCTCCTCCCGAGGGTTGACCACAAAAACGGCGCCCGCCGGACCTCCTCCCCCGGCGGGCGCTGTTTCCAGGTTGTTTCTAAAAGGGTTTCGCGCCCTTCAAATGGCGAAAAGAATTTCGTTAAAGCCGACCTCCTCCCCGGCAATGACGAATACGGTCGATCTTCACCTCCTCCCGAGGATCGACCAACAAAACGACACCCGCCGGATCTCCTCCCTCGGCGGGTGTTGTTGTTTTGGGCGGTCTTTCCTAGGCAGCCCACTTGCGGTGCGATCCCTGGCAATTGCAATCCTCGCGCCAAGCGACTATTTCGGCGCTCATGGACAAGAACCCCATTCACGTTATCGGCGGCGGACTTGCCGGCTCGGAAGCCGCCTGGCAGGCGGCCGAAGCCGGCGTTCCCGTTGTCCTTCATGAAATGCGTCCCGTCCGCGGCACCGATGCGCACAAGACCGACGGGCTGGCCGAGCTCGTCTGTTCCAATTCCTTCCGCTCCGACGATGCGCAAACCAATGCCGTCGGCCTGCTGCACGCCGAAATGCGGCTGGCCGGTTCGCTGATCATGAGCGCCGGCGACGCGCATCAGGTGCCGGCCGGCGGTGCGCTGGCCGTCGACCGCGACGGATTTTCCGAAGCGGTGACCAGAAAGCTCGAAGCCCACCCGCTCATCACCATCCAGCGTGAGGAATTGCCGGGCCTGCCGCCGGCGGACTGGGACCAGGCGATCGTTGCCACCGGCCCGCTGACGGCGCCGTCGCTCGCCCAGTCGATTGCGGACGCAACCGGCGCCGACGCGCTCGCCTTTTTCGATGCCATCGCCCCGATCGTCCATTTCGACACGATCGACATGGATATCTGCTGGTTCCAGTCGCGCTACGACAAGGTCGGTCCCGGCGGCACCGGCAAGGACTACATCAACTGCCCGATGGACAAGGAGCAGTACCTTGCCTTCATCCAGGCGCTGGTCAACGGCCAGAAAACCGAATTCAAGCAGTGGGAAGGCACGCCCTATTTCGACGGCTGCCTGCCGATCGAGGTGATGGCCGAGCGCGGCGTCGAGACATTGCGCTACGGGCCGATGAAGCCGATGGGGCTGACCAATGCACACAATCCGTCTGTAAAGGCCTATGCCGTCGTCCAGCTTCGCCAGGACAACGCACTGGGCACGCTTTACAACATGGTCGGCTTCCAGACCAAGCTGAAGCATGCCGAGCAGGTGCGCGTATTCCGCACCATTCCCGGGCTGGAAAACGCCGAGTTCGCGCGCCTAGGCGGCCTGCACCGCAACACCTATATCAATTCGCCGACGCTGCTCGATGCGTCGCTGCAGTTGAAATCGCGGCCCGGCTTGCGTTTTGCCGGCCAGATCACCGGCTGCGAGGGCTATGTCGAGAGCGCCGCCATCGGCCTGCTTGCCGGACGTTTCGCGGCCGCCGAAAGGCTTGGCCATGCGCCGTCGCTGCCGCCCTTGACCACCGCTTTCGGCGCGCTGCTCAACCACATCACTGGTGGCCATATTGTCTCCGACGACGAGCCGGGAAAGCGCTCCTTCCAGCCGATGAACGTCAATTTCGGTCTGTTCCCGCCCGTGGACGCGCCAAAGATCGAGGGCAAGCGGCTGCGCGGCAAGGACAAGACGGTCGCCAAGCGGCATGCGGTGACATCGCGCGCGCTCGCCGACTGCCGCGAATGGCTGGGGCTGCCTTTTCGGGCGGAAGCTGCGGAATAACGATCAGGTTGGCTACGCGGCAGCCTCTATGCGACCGGCCAGCCCCGCGTCGCGCGCCGGAACAAGAGCAAATGCCGGCGCAAGGCCGAAAGCCGCACCGCGCCATCAAGCGGTGAGTGGCGGGAGCCCTCCATCTTGCCGAGATACGCGCCCGTCAGAGCCAGCGGCAGAAAGGCCGGACGCAGTGAAACCGGCAGGGTGGACGCCCCCTGCTCGAAAGCGGAAAGATGCTCGCGTGCCAGCGCGATCATCGCGGCAACGGCGCGTTCCGCGCCCGGCCCGCCGTCGCCTGTAACGAATTCTTGCGGCGAGGATCCCGCCGCTGCCAAAATGTCGGCCGGGACAAAGCACTGTCCCCGCTTGCGATGCAGCGGCAGCAGAAGCAGCAGACCGGTCATCGCCTGCGCACAACCTGCCCTGCCGGCAAGTTCGGCAAAGCGCGGTGCTTCGGCCGGATCGAGCACGATCGCCGCAAGCTGGATGAGCGCGGCGGCAGTCTCGCCGCAATAGCCTTCGAGATCGGTGCGCGACGGCATCGGGTCGTCATAGAGATCGAAGACGCGCGCTTCGAGCATATTGTCGAAAGCCGCCTTGGGCAGGCGGTGAGTGGAAATCGTCGCCTTCAGCGCGTCCGCCACGGGATGGCCAATCTCTGCCTCATCCTCTTCGGCGGCGATGACATCGCGCCACCATTGCAGCCGGACCTCGCCCGGCAGCGCTTCGCGGATGCGATCGCGTATGCCGGCAATTTCGGCGTTGAAGGCATAGAGCGAAAACAGCGCGTCCCGCTTGTCTTCGGGCGCGTAGAGCGCGGTCAGATAGCGGTCATGATCGGCGGCGCGCACCGTCTCCATGACGACTTTGGTGTTTTCGGCCACGTCAGTCGACGGCGAGGAGTGCTGCCGCCACGGCGCGGTCTTCAGCCAGCAGCACATTATAGGTCCGCACCGCCGCCCCGGTCGACATCGGATCGGCGGAAATGCCGGCGTCCTTCAGCGCGGCACGCAGCGCGGTCGGCAACGGCCTCAGATCCTTGCCGCTGCCGACCAGCAGGATCTCGACCTTGGCGGCCTCGTTGAACAGCTTGGTGAAATCCGCTGCCGTCAGCGCCAACGGATCGGCCGGCTCCCAGCCATAGATGCCAGAAGGCAGGCACAGCAGCGAGCCGCGATGCGACATGTCGGCAAAGCGGAAACCGCCATTGCCGTAAGCCTCGATCGGTGCGCGGCCGGGGAAATGCGCCTCGCGGATGACGATGCCCTTGGCCACTTTTGAGGCAAGCCGTCAGGTGGCTATGGCTTTGCCGCCGCCCACCGGCTTTTCCTCATCGGACGCTGTGGCCTGCGGCCGCAGCTTGAACAGGATAAGCAGTGGCGCGGCGATAAAGATCGACGAATAGGTGCCGAACACGACGCCGAACAGCATGGCCATGGTGAACGAGCGGATCACCTCGCCGCCGAACAGCACCAGCGCCAGCAGCGCCAGGATCGTCGTCACCGAGGTCAGCGTCGTCCTCGACAGCGTCTCGTTGATGGCGTTGTTCAGCAATTGCGGCAGCGGCATTCGCTTGTATTTTCGCAGATCCTCGCGAACACGGTCATAGACGACGATCGTATCGTTGAGCGAATAACCGATGATAGTGAGGATCGCCGCCAGCGACGACTGGTTGAATTCGAGGCCGGTGATGACGAAGAAGCCGATCGTCATGACCACGTCGTGAACGGTCGCAACGATGGCGCCGACCGCGAACTGCCATTCGAAGCGGAACCAGACATAGATCAGGATGCCGAGCAGCGCGACCAGCATGGCAATGGTGCCTTGCTTGGCAAGCTCGCCCGAGACCGTCGGCCCGACCACTTCGACGCGGCGGAAATCATACTGGTCCTGCAGCTCGCCGCGCACTTTGTCGATGACGGTCTGTTCGGCGTTCTCGCCGCCCTCCTGCGTGCCGACGCGGATCAGCACGTCGTTCGGTTCGCCGAACTGCTGAACCTGCACCTCGCCGATATTAAGTTCCGTCAGCCTGCCGCGGATGTCGGCCAGATCGGCATTGCCGGTCTTGGCCTGCACCTCGATCAGTGAGCCGCCCTTGAAATCGATGCCGTAATTGATGTCGATGGTCATGAAGCCGATGACCGACAGCACCGAAAGCACGCTGGACAGTGTGAACGTCCAGCGGCGGATGCCCATGAACGGAATTTTCGTTCCCGGCGGAATGAAGGTCACCGGCGCGCGCGGCAACTCCTTCGGACGGGCCCGGCGAAGCCAGATCGACACCAGCAGGCGGGTGAAGGTGAAGGCGGTGAAGACCGTGGTCAGGATGCCGATGGCATAGGTGACGGCAAAGCCCTTCACCGGCCCGGTTCCGAGCCAGAACAGCACCACGGTTGCGATCAGCGAGGTCACGTTGGAATCGACGATGGTCGCCAGCGCCTTGCTGAAACCGGTATCGATCGCCTGAATGACCGAGCGGCCGGCACGTCGCTCCTCGCGGATGCGTTCATAGATGAGGACGTTCGAATCGACCGCCATGCCGATGGTCAGCACGATACCGGCGATACCAGGTAGGGTCAGCGTCGCTCCAAGCAGCGACAGCAGCCCGACGATCATCGCAACATGCACCGCCAGCGCGATATTGGCGAGGAAGCCGAGGAAACCGTAGGCGACGAACATGAACGCCACCACCAGGATTGACCCGATGATACCCGCGACCTTGCCGGCATGGATGGAATCCTGGCCGAGACCAGGCCCCACGGTGCGCTCCTCGATCACAGTCAGCGTCGCCGGCAAAGCGCCGGCACGCAGCAGCACGGCGAGGTCGTTGGCGCTCTCGGCAGTAAAATTGCCCGAGATTTGGCCGCTGCCGCCAAGGATCGGTTCGCGGATCTGCGGCGCCGAAATCACCTGATTGTCGAGGATGATGGCGAACAGCTTGCCGACATTCTGCGATGTCGCCTGGCCGAACCGCGTCGCTCCCCTGGAATTGAAGGTGAACGAAACCACCGGCTCGTTGGTCTGGGAGTTATAGGTCGCACTCGCTTTGTCGAGGTCTTCACCCGAGACGATGACGCGGTTCTCGATCAGATAGGGAACGGGCGGATCGTCCTGCGAATAGAGCACCGAGGACCCCGCCGGCGGGCGGCCCTTGAGCGCATCCTGCACCGGCATCGACTGGTCGACCATCTGGAAGGTCAGCTTGGCGGTCTGGCCGAGGATCTCCTTCAGCCGCTGCGGATCCTGCAGGCCCGGCACCTGGACCAGAACGCGATCGTCGCCCTGCCTTTGCACGATCGGCTCGGTGGTGCCGAGCTCGTTGACGCGGCGACCGACGACCTCGATCGACTGCGTCAGCGCCGCCGAGGTGCGGTATTTGATGCCGGCATCGGTGACGGTGAACTTCAGCAGGCCGGGCTGGGATTCATCCAGCGTCATCTCCCGGATGGAGCCGCCGCTGAACAGGCCAGCTTGCACCGGATCGGTTAATGTCTTCAACGCATTCTTGGCGGCATCGACCTGATTGGCATCGGTGATGCGGACCTGAACGCTGCGGCCCGATCCGGAAAGGCCGGTATAGCCGACCTTGGCATTGCGCAGCAGCGTTCGAATTTCGTCGCGCGTCGTCTCCAGCTGGTCCTTGATCAGATCGTTCGGATCCATCCTGAGCAGGATGTGCGAGCCGCCCTGCAGGTCGAGGCCGAGCGTCATCTGCCGCTTCGGCACCCAGTCGGGCAACTTGGCCAGCGTGCTGGCGGAAAAAAGGTTGGGCGCAGCGAGGACCACTGTGGCGGCCACGGCCAGCCAGATCAGGATCATCTTGAAGCGCGAAAAATAAAGCATATGGCGTCGTCCGTCAGGGCGTACTGGCGGATCGTTCCGCCGACAATTCGGTTATTTCTTGGCGTTCTGGTTCGCCACCGGCTCGCCCTTAACCTGCACATCGTCAATTGTCGAGCGCGGTGCAGTCAATTTGGCGCCGCCGCCGGGATCGGTTCCGACGTAATTGGCTGATCTCCTGCCCTATTCTAATTCTGCCCGCCGCCAGGCGCTATAGTGCGTTCTTCAACTATTTTCAGTCTTGCCGGCAACGGACCAGAACGCAAAAGCAGGGCAAGTTCTTTGGCGCTCTCATTGGTGAAGTTGCCTGATATCTGGCCGGAGCCGCCAAGGATCGGCTCGCGGATAACTGGCGCCGAAAGCACCTGACTGTCGAGGATCATTGCAAACTGCTTGCCGACATTCTGTGAGGTCGCTTGAGCAAAACGCGTTGTACCCTTGGAATCGAAATTGAACGATACAACCGGCTCATTCATGGCCGAATTGTAGGTCGCCCGGGCATCGACGATGTTGTCACCGGAAACAATCACACGATCTTCGACCAGATAGGGAATCGGCGGATCGTCCTGCGAATAGAGCACCGAAGAGCCTCGCGGCGCCCGGTTGTTGAGCGCATCCTGCACAGGCCACGACGTATCGACCATTTGAAATGTCAACTTGCCAGTCCGTCCGAGAATGTCCTTGAACCGGACTGGGGTCCGCAAGCCGGGCACCCGAACCAGTATTTGGTCATCGCCTTGCTGCTGCACGATCGGTTCGAAAGCGCCACTCTCGCTAACCCGGAGTTTGACGACTTCCATCGACGGCACCAGCGCCATCAATGTCCGAAGCCTGACGCCAGCATCCGTTATTGTGAGGCTGAGCAATCCGGGTTCCGGCTCATCAAGCGCGATCTCCTCGACTGGGTTCGTCCCGGCAACCGGATCGGTGAATATTTTCAGGGCTGTTTTGGCGGCATCGATCTGAGCCGGATCCGAAATGCGGACCTTGACCTCGCGACCCCATCCAGCAAGGCCCGTATAGCCGATCCTGGCATCGCGCAGCAGCGAGCGAACGTCATTGCGCACCGTCTCCAGCCGGTTCTTGATCAGATCCTCCTTATCCACCTCAAGCAGAATCTGCCAACCACCTTGCCGGTCGAAACTCGCCTGCCGCTTCGGCAGCCAGGCAAGAAGGTCGACGAGCGTACCGTCCGGCTTCATAGCGCGCGCGCCAAGCATCACGCCCAAGACCACCATGCCGGCAACAGCCAGCCAGATAAGAATCTTGGTAAGGCGCGAAAACCACATATGGCGTTGCCCGTTGCGGATCGTGCCGCCCGAAGACCCGGTTATCTCCTGAGCTTTATTTCTTGGCGTTCTGGTTCGCCACCGGCTCGCCCTTGACGCGCACGTCGGCGATCGTCGAGCGCAGCGCCGTCACCTTGGTGCCGCCGCCAAGGTCGATCTCGAGCTCGTTATCGTCGATCACCTTGGTTACCTTGCCGACCAAGCCGCCACCGGTGACAACGGTGTCGCCGCGGCGAACCGCCGCCAGCATCTCGCCGCGCTTCTTCAGCTGCGTGCGCTGCGGCCGGATGATCAGAAAATACATGATCACGAAAATCAGAGCAAACGGCACGATCTGGATAAACATTGCGGACGAGTCCCCGCCGATGCCTTGGGCGTATGCCGGTGTCACGAACATCGAGGTACTCCTGAATTTTAAAAACAGCCGCCTTAACCGTTCTGGGAATTTGACGGCCCCGCCAAATTTGGCCGGAATATAGTCGGTAACGTTGCCAATGCAACTGCGCGGCCGGGCAAATCGGCTGCTTTTCCAGCCTGGTGAGCCGTGTTAGAGGGTGATCCCCAAAAGCGACGCTCGGTTTCCGCAAAAGATCATGCCCGAACAAATGCTTGGGACGAGTTTCGAAACCGCTGAAATCAGGTAGGTTGGCCTGCCGCACCATCCTGAAAGCGAAACAAAAAAGACAAGAGATGACCGACAGTACCATCGATATCCTGAGCCAGAAGCTCGACCGCCTGATCGAGGCGGTCGCCCGCCTCGCCCCGCCGCCGGTGCCGCAAACCAACCTCGGCGAGGCCGATTGCTTCGTCTGGCAGGCCGATCCCGGCTATCTGGAACCGGTGCGCAAGGTCAACCGCGTCGACATCGGCCTGATCCGCGGCGTCGACCGCGTCCGCGACATATTGGTCGACAACACCGAGCGCTTCGCCTCCGGCTACGCCGCCAACAACGTGCTGTTGTGGGGCGCGCGCGGCATGGGCAAATCGTCGCTGGTCAAGGCGGTGCACGCCGCGGTCAACGCTTCGGCCAAGCTCGACCTGCCGCTCAAGCTTATCGAGATCCATCGCGAAGACATCGACACGCTGCCGAAGCTGATGGGACTGCTGAAGGCGGCACCCTTCCGCTTCATCCTGTTTTGCGACGACCTGTCATTCGACCATGACGACACGTCCTATAAATCGCTGAAGGCAGCGCTTGAAGGCGGCGTCGAGGGCCGCCCGGCCAACGTCATCTTCTACGCCACCTCGAACCGGCGGCATCTGTTGCCGCGCGACATGATCGACAATGAGCGCTCGACGGCGATCAATCCGTCCGAAGCGGTCGAGGAAAAGGTTTCGCTGTCGGACCGTTTCGGCCTGTGGCTTGGCTTCCACAAATGTTCGCAGGACGAATATCTCGACATGATCGAAGGCTATGTCCGCCATCACGATCTCGCCATCGATCCCGAGACGCTGCGCGCCGAGGCGCTGGAATGGGCGACGACGCGCGGCAGCCGTTCGGGCCGCGTCGCCTGGCAGTTCACCCAGGATCTGGCAGGCCGGCTCGGCAAATCGCTGAAGGATTAGCCGCTCAAGGACTAACAGCAGAAGAAGCCCGCACCTTGCGGAGCGGACTTCCTCGGCGGGCTGAAGGTCAAGTGGCCCGCAAATCGCTTTCGTCTTCTATTCGAGATAGGTCGAAGGATCGACCGGCGCCGAGTTCTTGCGCACTTCGAAATGCAGTTTCGGCGAGTCGGTGGTGCCGCTCATGCCGGACAGGGCGATTTCCTGGCCGCGCTTGACCTTTTGGCCGCGCTGCACCTCGATCGAGCTGGCGTGGCCGTAGACAGTGACCAGACCGTTTTCGTGCCGCACCAGCACCGTGTTGCCGAATTCCTTGAGGCCGTCACCGGCATAGATGACGACGCCGTTTTCAGCTGCCTTGACCGGCGTCCCCTCGGGCACGGCAATGTCGACGCCGTCCTTGCCGCCGCCGAAGCTTGAGATCACGCGGCCGCGCACCGGCCAGCGCATCTTGCCGATGCCCGTTGCGTCCGGCGCCACCGCATCGTCGTCCTCGGCCTGCTGGATGACTTTCGCGTCCTTCTTTGGCGGCGTGTAGGAGGCGAGCGTCTGCGTCGGCGTGGCCTTGGCAGGCGGCTGGGTGGTGGCCGTCGTCACCGGATCGACCTTTGCCGGCTTCGCACTGGCGACGACAGCGGTTCCGCCTGCCGGCACTTTCAGGGTCTGGCCGATCTTGAGCAGTCCATCCTGCATGCCGTTCGCCTGCTTCAACGCGACGACGCCGACGCCGGTCTTTCTGGCGATGGCCGACAGCGTATCGCCTTGCTGAACCGTGTAGGTGCCGCCAGCACCGGCTGGCTTGGCCGTCGCCGAAGCCACTTTGGGCGCGGTCTTTCCATCCTTCGGCTGGCTTGCGGCAGCCGAGGCGTCCACCTGCGCGGCAGACTTGCCTTCCCTGAGCTTCGGCTGCTGCGGCAGCACGGCCACCTTCTCCGGCGCGTCGGCCGGCTGGTCGTGCCTGGTGCCGTTCGCGGGCTTGGCGTCGGCGACTTTCGGCGTGGCGCCGTTGCTCGAATACGCATAGGCCGGGATGACGAGCTTCTGGCCGGTCTTCAGCCCCTTGGTCGCGCTCAGCCCGTTTACTTTCATGATGGCATCGGCCGGCACGCCGTAGCGCCGTGACAGGCCGGAAATGGTCTCGCCGTCCTTGACGACGATCTCGGTTGCATGCGGTGCGCCGGCGGCCGTCGCCATGCGCGGCGCGTCGGGCTCGGCGTTCTTGAACGGCCTTGCCGCCGGAGCGACGGTGCCGGTTGCCGTCCTGTCGACACGAGGAGCGGCAGGCGCCAGGGTCGGCGCGGCAGCGGTACGCACCGGACGGGCTGCGGGTGCCAGGGCGGGAGCCGGCGGTGGCAACTGCTGTCCCGTAACCGGTTCGAGGCTTGAGCGGCTGACCGACTGGGTGTGGCTGCCGTCGATCGGCGCGGCCGCAACATCGCCCGGATAGGGCTGGGCAGCATCCTGCTTGTCGATGATGGCGCGCTGGTTGTTGGTCGAGGCGGTGAACACGTCATCGACGCTGTTGAACCGCGCCACCTGGGAACTACACCCCGTCGCAGCGCCTGCGATCATGAGGACGGCGCAGCCACGCGCCAGATTGCGTCCGTTTGCCTTCAAAACACTGAATTGCATCGCACTAACCCGCACAGACCCGGTACAACTGAGTGTGATTAAAGCGCGTTAATGTTACCGGTCGGTTAAACTTGTAGAATCAGACGCAAATTTTCTTAAAATATTCGAGGATCGAGCGCCGGGTGTGTCGAGATTCAGGTCAGGCCGAGCCGAAAATGGTGGGTTCCGAGAACCGGAGCGGAGCGTACTTTTGGGTACGTGAGCACCGGCCTACGCCGGCCATAGCCTTAACTGCCGCGACCTCTTATGAATGCTTCGGCCGGCGAAGGCCGGAAGTGGAGGAAGCCGCCATTTGCAGGCCGGCCTAACCTGAATATCGACACAGCCTAGATCACCGCGGCGACACCGTGCAGGATCGGCTGCAGGCGCACCAGGCCGATATCCTCGCGTTCGAAGCGGCTGCCGACCTTGGTCAGCTTGGCCAGCACCTGCTCGCCTTCGTCGGGTCCGATCGGCGCGATGACGATGCCGCCGCTCGACAATTGGTCGAGGAGAAAGCGCGGCAGGCTGTCGAAGGCCGCCCAGGCGACGATGCGGTCGAACGGCGCTTCGTTGGCCAGCCCGTTGGAACCGTCCGCCTGGCGCACGATGACATTGCCGATGGCGAGCGCCTCGAGCCGCTGCCGGGCCTGTTCGGCCAGCGTCTTGTAACGGTCGATGGTGACGATCCGCGCGGCAAGCCGCGACATCACCGCCGCCGTGTAGCCGGACCCGGTGCCGATCTCGAGCACCCGGTTGCCCGGCTCGATGGCAAGTGCCGCGATCACCGCCGCCTGCAGGTCGGCGCCTTCGATGGCCTCGCCGCATTCGATCGGCAGCATACGGTCCGACCAGGCTATCGGGTGGAAATGCGGAGACAGAAAGCCGCGCCGCGGCGTCGCCTCGAAGGCGGCGATCAGCGCCTTCGGCACCGTCCCCCTGCCGCGCAGACGAAGCAGGAAGGCAGCGAAACCTTCGCGCTCGTCGACCGTTGCAGCGTGGTTCAAGTTCATGCGAGCGCCTTGGCCAGTTGATCGCGGATTTCATGCGCGGTGAGATCGAGCTGCAGCGGCGTCACCGACACCAGCCGATTGCGCAAGGCATGGAGGTCGGTGCCTTGCTTGCCCTCGACCGGCTCGCGGCCGAAGCGCAGCCAGTAGTAAGGCAGGCCGCGCCCGTCGCGCCGCTCGTCGACCCACAGGCTGTGGACCAGCTTGCCCTGCGAAGTGACTACAGTTCCGGCGATCTCTTCCGGCGCACAGTTCGGAAAATTGACGTTGAGCAGCACGCCGTCCGGCAACGGCATGGCGACGAGCTTTTCGAGCAGGGCCGGCGCCAGCGCTTCGGTCGTCTCGTAGGGAACGACGCGGTCCTCGCCGACATAGGAATAGGCCTGGCTGATGGCGATCGATCGCACGCCGAGCAGCGCGCCTTCCATGGCGCCGGCGACCGTGCCCGAATAGGTGACGTCGTCGGCGATGTTGGCGCCGGAATTGACGCCGGACAGGATCAGGTCAGGCGCTTCGGGCAGGATCTTCTTCACGCCCATGATGACACAGTCGGTCGGCGTTCCGCGCACCGCAAAGTGCTTTTCGCCGATTTTCCTGAGCCGCAGCGGCTCCGAGATCGACAGCGAATGCGCATAGCCGGACTGATCCTGTTCCGGTGCCACCACCCAGACGTCGTCCGACAGCGTGCGCGCGATGCGTTCGAGTGATGCAAGGCCCTCGGCATGGATGCCGTCGTCGTTGGTCAGAAGGATGCGCATGAGACCGCCTTTGCAGAATTGGATTGACGGCAGCGCTCTACGATACCCCCCTCTGTCCTGCCCTCTTTTCCACCGCTTGACATCTCCCCCTCAAGGGGGGAGATCGGCAATTCCGTAGCCGCCGCCTTCCTTGCTACGCCAACAGTTGGCGAAAGCTGTGATGACGGCGCAATCTCCCCCCTTGAGGGGGAGATGTCCGGCAGGACAGAGGGGGGCGCGAAGGAACGCGGGGCCGACAAGCTTGTCACTTCGATGATTCGATCTTTGCGAGACCGCCCATGTAAGGCCGAAGCGCTTCAGGAATGGTTACGCTGCCGTCCTCGTTCTGGTAATTTTCGATGACGGCAATGAGAGCGCGGCCGACGGCGGTGCCGGAACCGTTCAGCGTGTGGACGAAGCGGTTGCCCTTGCCGTCTTTGTCCTTGTAGCGGGCGTCCATGCGCCGCGCCTGGAAATCGCCGCATACCGAGCACGACGATATCTCGCGATAGGCATTCTGGCCGGACAGCCAGACCTCGATGTCGTAGGTCTTGCGCGCGCCAAAGCCCATGTCGCCGGTGCACAGCGTCACGGTGCGGAACGGCAGGCCGAGCCGCTTCAGCACCTCCTCGGCGCATTCGATCATGCGCTCATGCTCGGCAACCGAAGTCTCCTGGTCGGTGATCGACACCAGCTCGACCTTGTAGAACTGGTGCTGGCGCAGCATGCCGCGCGTGTCGCGCCCGGCCGAGCCCGCCTCGGAGCGGAAGCACGGCGTCAGCGCCGTATAGCGCAGCGGCAGTTTTTCGTGCGGCGTGATCTCGTCGCGAACGAGATTGGTGAGCGGCACTTCGGCGGTTGGGATTAGGCCAAGCCTGCCGTCCCCGTGCCGAACGAAGAATAAATCCTCCTCGAATTTCGGCAGTTGCCCGGTCCCGAAAAGCACCTCGTCGCGCACCATCAACGGCGGCTGGATCTCTACATAGCCGTGCTCGGTGGTGTGCAGGTCCAGCATGAACTGGCCGAGCGCGCGTTCCATCCGCGCCAGGCCGCTTTTGAGCACGGTGAAGCGCGAGCCGGAAAGCCGTGCTGCCCGCTCGAAATCCATCATGCCGAGCGCTTCGCCGATCTCGAAATGCTCCTTCACCCAGTTCGGCCGCGTCGGCACCTCGCCGACGACGCGCTTGACGACGTTGTCGTGCTCGTCCTTGCCGACCGGCACGTCGTCGAACGGCACGTTTGGCAGCACTGCCAACGCATCGTTCAGCGCCTTGTCGAGCTCGCGCTCGCGCGCCTCGCCATTCTGGATGAAGGCCTTGATCTCGCCGACCTCGGCCTTCAGCCTTTCGGCAAGAGCTGCATCGCCCGAGCGCATGGCATTGCCGATCTCCTTCGATGCGGCGTTGCGGCGTTCCTGCCTGGTCTGCAGCTCGGTCAGATGCTCGCGCCGCGCCTCATCCGCGGCGATCAGGTCGTCGACCGTGGACTGCGCATCCTCAGCCGACCACGAGCGCTTCTTCAGCGCTTCGACAAGGGCCTTTGGGTTGTCGCGAATCCATTTGATGTCAAGCATGGTCTGTTCGTCCTCGGCACGGCGGTTTCGGGGCAAGGAAATGCCCAAAACAAAGACCAGAGGGCGTAAACCGCATCGATACAAGACGTCAAGGCAGAGTTCCTTCGCGCCGACCTCAGGTAGGCAGCACGCGCAACGTTCGATCGAAAGAACCCCGGAAACAAAAACCCGCCTCGAGAGGCGGGTTTTTGGAGCCAATTGGCACCATACTTAAATTAGTAGCATAGCTGCCGGCACAAAGCAAGAACAAAGTTGCCATGGCCGGCAAAAAAATGCTGCCCGCTTCAACCGAACCTACGTCGAAGACGCGTCCGCCGGCTTTTCGGCCACCTCTTCGGTGGCGTCCTGCTTTTCGCGGGCCACACGGTCGCGCTCCTTGCTGCGTTCGATCAGCCGGGCCGACCAGATCGAGACCTCGTAGAGCAGGATCGTCGGAATGGCGAGGCCGATCTGGCTCATCGGGTCGGGCGGCGTCAGCACCGCCGCCACCACGAAGGCGATGACGATCGCCCATTTGCGCTTCTCGGCCAGGGCCGTGGACGACAGCATGCCGACCCGCGTCATCAGGCTTGTCACCACCGGCAGCTGGAACACCAGGCCGAAGGAGAAGATCAGCGTCATGATCAGGCTGAGATATTCGGACACTTTCGGCAGCAGCGAAATCTGCACCTGGTCGTTGGTGCCGGTCTGCTGCATGGCGAGGAAGAACCACATCACCATCGGCGTGAAGAAGAAATAGACCAGCGATGCGCCCATCAGGAACAGGATTGGCGAGGCGATCAGGAACGGCAGGAAGGCGTTGCGCTCGTTTTTGTAGAGGCCGGGCGCGATGAATTTGTAGATCTGCGTGGCGATCAGCGGAAAGGCGATGACCATGCCGCCGAACATGGCGAGCTTGACCTGGGTAAAGAAGAACTCCTGTGGCGCCGTATAGATCAGCTCGACCTTGTGCGGGTCGAGCCCGGCCCATTGGGTCGCCCATCTGAACGGAATGACCAGAAGGTTGAACAGCCGCTTGGCGAAAAAGAAGCAGACCAGGAAGGCAACAAAAAAACCGCCAATCGACCAGATCAGCCGCCGGCGCAACTCGATCAGGTGCTCCATCAGCGGAGCCGACGATTTTTCTATCTCGTCCTTTTCCTTGTCCGAAACGCTCACTTGGCGGCTCCCGCCGTTTTCCTGGCGGCCGGCTTCTTCGTTGCTGACGCCGGCTTCTTCGCCGCTGACGACTGCGCTTTTTGCTCAGCTTTTGCGGCAGCCTTCGGCGCAGCGGTCTTTGCCGGCTTGGCCGGCGCGGCGGCCGCGGCTTTCGCGGGCGCTGGCTTCTTCTTTGCCGCAGGTGCTTTTTTCGGCACGGCCGCTGCAGCCGTTTGCACCTGCACTGCCGGCGCTACGACGGACTCGTCCGTCATCGCCGGAAAGATCGACGTGGCCGGCGTCGGCTCCGGCGGGCTGACGCCCGGCATCGTCGTTGCGCCGTTCTTCAGCGGCTCGGCTGTCTGCTCTGTCGAAGCGGCGGCATCGACGGCCGGCTTGGGTTTCATCACTGCGTCGACGCCGGAACGGACGTCGGCGGCGGCCTGCTCGAAGGGATTGAGCTGCTTCCTGATCTCGGCTGCCGGATTGAGGCTTCTCAGCGAATCGACCGACTTCTTGACGTCGTCGAGCTCGGCTTCCTTCAACGCATCGTTGAACTGCCGCTGGAAATCGGAAGCCATGGCGCGCAGCTTCGCCGTTGTGCGGCCGAAGGTGCGCAGCATGTTGGGCAAATCCTTGGGCCCGACGACCACGATCATGACGATCGCGATCACCAGCATCTCGGTCCAGCCGACTTCGAACATGGCTATACGTTCCGACTCAAGTTTTGGCCGACTAAAGTTTTGGGCTCAGCTTTTGCTGGCCTTTTCCTTCGGTACCGAAACGGTTTCGTCGGAACGGTGTTCGACGGTACGCTTGTCCTCGGCAGCGTCGTCGTCCGCCATGCCCTTCTTGAAGCTCTTGATGCCCTTGGCCATGTCGCCCATCAGCTCGGGGATCTTGCCGCGGCCGAAGACCAGCAGCACGATCACCAGAACGATCATCCAGTGCCAAATCGAAAATGAACCCATAGCAAATCTCTCTCGAACGGTTTCCCAGACGCTGATCTATGCGCTTTCGGGTTCGGATTCAAACAGAACTGCGACAGAGTTCATGAATGAGTGGCCGAAGTCACGCACTTTCGGCACGGCGGCCCGCTACCAATCGGCGCAGTTCCATCCTGCCTGTGGCTTTAAGATGGCGCTCGGCTCAATCTTCCGTGACGCGCGGCGTCAAAAGGCCGAGTTCTTCGAGGTCGATGTCGGTCAGCGGATCCTCGTCGTCGGTGAGCGCATCGGGGTCGGCCGGCGGCAGCGGCACCGAGAAATTCGACGGCATGCGGCCGGACAGCAGCCCGGCACCTTTCAATTCCTCCATGCCGGGGAGATCGCGGATCTCCTCCAGCGCGAAATGGTCGAGGAAAATGTCGGTCGTGCCGTAGGTGACGGGACGGCCGGGCGTGCGGCGCCGGCCGCGCATCCTCACCCATTCGGTCTCCATCAGCGTGTCGAGCGTCCCCTTTGAGGTCTCGACGCCGCGGATGTCCTCGATCTCGGCGCGCGTTACCGGCTGGTGGTAGGCGATGATCGCCAGCACTTCGAGGGCAGCGCGGGACAGTTTGCGCTGCTGCACCGTGTCACGGCTCATCAGGAACGCAAGGTCGCCGGCGGTGCGAAACGCCCAGGCATCGCCGACGCGCACCAAATTGACGCCGCGCCGCGCATAGATCTGCTGCAGGTCGGCCATCGCCGCGGCAATGTTGATGCCGTCGGGCAGTCGCGAAGTGAGCTGTTTTTCGCTGACCGGCTCGGCGCTGGCGAATACGATCGCCTCGGCCATCCGTACGGCCTCCGCCATATGCAGCCGCTCGCCAGGATTCCGCGACAAATTCTGCCCCTGATTTTGTGCCGGGTTTTCGGCGACCGCGCCTTGCTCGGCGTCGTCGTCGACCTTGAACGGAATGACCGAAGCGTTGGCGCGTTCGCTCATGGTGTCACCTCGACTATCTTGATGGCCGCGGCGCGGCCGCGCAGATAAAGCGGCGCGAACACCTGGTCCTGCCGCATTTCCATCTTGCCTTCGCGCACCAGTTCCAGCGTCGCCGCAAACGAGCTGGCAACCGCGGTGCGCCGCTCTTCCGGGCCGGCCAGATATTCGACCAGGAAACTGTCGAGCGCCGTCCAGTCGCGCAGCGACCCGATCAGCCTGGTCAGCACGTCGCGCGCATCCTTGAGCGACCACACGCCGCGCCTGGCGATCGTCACATGGGTTATTGCCTGCTTCTGGCGCTGCTGGGCATAGGCGGTCAACAGGTCGTAGAGCGAGGCCGAATAGGCATTGCGCTTCTCGACGATGACCATTTCCGGCATGCCGCGTGCAAACACGTCGCGTCCGAGCCGGTTGCGGTTGACCAGCCGTGCCGCCGCGTCGCGCATCGCCTCCAGCCGCTTCAGCCGGAACTGCAGCACCGCCGCCAGTTCCTCGCCGCTTTCGCCTTCGTCGCCGGGCTGCTTGGGGATCAGGAGCTTCGACTTGAGGAAGGCCAGCCATGCCGCCATCACCAGGTAGTCGGCGGCAAGCTCCAGCCTCAGCGCCCTCACCTTCTCGACGAACGCCAGATACTGTTCGGCCAGCGCCAGGATCGAGATGCGCGACAGGTCGACCTTCTGATTGCGGGCAAGATGCAGCAGAAGATCGAGCGGACCTTCGAAACCGGCCACATCGACGACCAACGCCGGATCGCCGGTCAGCCGGGAATCGTCGTTCTCGGCCCACAAGCGGTCCATCGGTGCGGCCTTGCCGGCCTTCAGGTCCAATGTTTCCGCCACTTCGCTTCCTTTGATGCTAGGCCACCGCGTCGAAATAACTGGCAAATTCGGCCCGAATCTCGGTCTCGTCCGCCACGTCGCGGTTCCTGATATAGGTCAGCGCCCGCTCCGCGCGCTCAAACGACTTGCCTTCAAGCCCGGTCGTGCGCGATGCAATGCCGGCCATCTCCTCGAACACGCCGTTGCAGTGAAGGACCAGATCGCAGCCCGCCGCAAGGATAGCGGCCGCCTTTGACGGGAAATCCCCAGAAAGTGCCTTCATCGAGGTGTCGTCGCTCATCAACAGCCCGTCGAAGCCGATTTCGTCGCGGATGATCTTTTCGATGACCTTGCCGGAAGTCGTGGCCGGGTTCTTCGGGTCGATCGCGCTATAGACGACATGCGCCGTCATCGCTATCGGCAAATGGTTGAGCTCCCTGAACGGGGCAAAATCATGCCGCTGCAAGTCGCCGATCGAGGCGTCGACGGTCGGCAGTTCGAAATGCGTATCGGCGAAGGCCCTTCCATGACCGGGAATATGCTTCATCACCGGCAGCACGCCGCCCGCCATCAGGCCTTCCGCCGCGGCGCGACCCAATTCGATGACGGCGCGCGGCTCCTTGCCATAGGCGCGCGCGCCGATGACGTCGCTGGCGCCCTCGATGGGCACGTCGAGCACCGGCAGGCAATCCGCCGTGATGCCGTAGCGCAGCAGGTCGAAGGCATGCAGCCGCGCCATCAGCCATGCGGCACGGGTGCCGGCGTCATGGTCGTCGCGCCACAAGGCGCCGAGTGCACCGGCAGCCGGATAGTTCGGCGCCAGCGGCGGCCGTAGGCGCTGCACCCGGCCGCCCTCCTGGTCGATGAACACCGGCGCATCCGCACGCCCGACGCAGTCGCGCATGGCGGCCACCAGATCGCGGATCTGCTCGGTCTCGCCGATATTGCGCGCAAACAGGATGAAGCCCCACGGGCATTCGTTGCGATAGAAACGGATCTCGTCGCGGGTCAGTGATTTCCCGGCGCAGCCGAGGATCATGGATTTTGATTCGGTCATGCGGAACAGTTTAGAGCTTCGCGCCGACAAAGGGAATCGCCCGCAATTGCCTTCAGAGGTTTCCGTTCACGCAAAAAAGCCGGCGCGGACGCCGACTTTTCGAGAGGTTTTGGTGCCTAGTGGGACACGAAGCAATTGCCGCCGGCAGCCTTGTAGCTGGTGCACAGTTTGATCGCCTCGTTGCGAGACTGCGCCGGAACGCGGACGCGGTAGAAGGTGCCCTTGCCGGCGATCTCGGCCTTGACGATGTTGGCGGTGCGGCCGGAAAGCACGCTGCCGTAGCGGCGCTGCAGATCCTGGTAAGTCGCCTGGGCGCTTTCGACTGTCGGCTGCGAAGCGATCTGTATCGACCACGAACCAGCCCCGGCCGCGGCCGGATCGATGGAAGCAACCTGATCGGGCTTGACCTCGCCAACCACATCGACCGGTTGGTCGGACGGACGCTGCGGCGCCACCGGAACCGTGGCCGGGGTGCTGGCGGACTGCTTGCTGGCTGACGGCTTAGCTTCAGCCTTTGTGTCGGGCTTGGGCGCCGGCTGCAGCTTGGAGGTTTCGGCCTGATCGCCGCTCGCCTGGTCGCCACTCGGCTGGTCGCCAATCTTCGGATCACTTGTGATTTGGTCGATCAGGGGCACGGTGCCGGTCTGCGCGGCGGCGTCGGCCTGGGCCGACGGAGCGACGTGCTGCGGCGCCGGATCGGCCGGCTCGGCAGCAGCCATCTGCGGGGCGGCAGGCGCCGGATCCTCGCGCGCCACCAGCGAACCGTCAGGTTTCACGACCATGGTCCGTACCTTGCGCGGCGCAACGGCGACGATCTCGGGGGTTGCACCCTTCTCGGCCTCCTGCAGAACCTGCGCGATGCGATCCTCGGACTTGGGTGCCGGTGCGGCGACGGTTTCGGTAGCGCCAGCCGCATTGGCGCCAAGCGCATTGGTGTCAGGCGCGCTGGTGTCACGCGCGTTGGTGCCAGACGCATTGCTATCAGACGCCTCGGTGCCGGGCGCGTCGATATCGTCCGCGGCATCGGGGTCATTGGGCGAAAGATCGACGACGCGGCTCTCCGGTTCGTTGGCTTTCAGGTCCACGGGCTCTTCGGTGTTGGTGACCAGCTTCTGCTGAACCGGCTCGGCGGGCTTGGCGCCCTTGACCACAGCGTCATAAACCTTGTTGTCCTGGTTCGGCACGACGGTGCCGCCTGGATTTTCCGGCTTGATCTTGATCGGCCTGTTGTCGGCCTTGACGATAACCGGCGCATCGCCGCCGCTCTTGCCGCCGAGGGTCAACGCAAAGGCGCCAAGGCCTCCGGCGATCGCCACGGCGCCGACCACCGCTCCTATCAGCAGCCCGCGCCTGCGCGGCTGCCTTTCGGCCCCGCGTTCGGCAAGGCCCGGAACCGACATCTCCTCGTCCAGTTCGGGATCGTAGTCGAGCTCATCGAAGGTGAAATCGTCGGCCTGCGAAACCGGCTGGCCACCGGGCAATGGGCCCAGATCGAAACCGTCCGCTGCATCGGCATAGGAAGCGGCCGCCGCGCTGACGGGGGCTTCCGCAGGCTTGGCGCCATAGGCGCGCGTCTCGCTACGATCTTGCTTGTAGCCAGACGCGAAGCCGGCATCGTATTCATCGTCATAGCCAGCACTGCGCACCGGGGCAGGCGCGATGTCAGTTGCATTCATTTCGGTGAGAAGGCTGGCAAAATCGGCATCGAGATCGTCGTAGGCGGGCGCCACCGGCTCGTCATCGTCGAAGTTGAGCTCCGGAATGTCGAGATCGTCCGCCAGCGCCACCACGCGCTCGGGCACGTCGACCGTCTCGACATCGGGCATCTCGTCATAGGCGGAAGGCTGTTGATGCGAGGTTGGTGCAGCTTCCGTGTAGGCGGGCCGATCTTCATAGGACGGCCTCTCTTCGACCGGTGCGGCCCGATAGGACGGCGTTGCGGCCGGCTGCGGCGGTGGTGCCGGACGCGCCGAAGCCACCGGCTGGCTTGCAAAAGCGGGCTGAGGCTGTGCGACCGGTGTCACGCGGCTCCACGAGCGGGCCGGCTCGGGCGGTGTGGCGCGTGTTGTCAGCCAGTTCAGCGCATCGAGCGGGTCTTCCTCGGCAGCAGCTGCCGCACTCTTGTCGGCCGAGTCGTGATCCAGGCCGATATTCCTGGCGAAGTCGGCATCGAGCGCATCGCTGTCGAGATCATCCGCGCGTCCGGCAGCGGCTTCGACACCGAAATCCTCGCCTTCAAGCTCATCGAGGAGGACACTGCCAAGATCGGCGTCATCGGCGGCACTGGACTGCTGCGGCTCGGCGGGCTCGTGCTCGTCGAGTTCCCAATCCAGCTCGTCGACAGCATGCACCGGTTCGTTGGCGACGTCCTCAGCCGCCGCCACGGGCTGTTCAGCAGCCACGGCTGGCTTCTGAACTACCGGCGCGACGGGCTGCTGAGCAGCCATCACGGGTTTCTGGGCAGGCTGCTGGGCAGACTGCTGGCTTGTCTGAGGTTCGTTGACCGCTTGTGCCGGCCGTGTGCTCATCGCACCCAGCAGCGCGTTCAGTTCGTCTTCCAGGCTGCGTTCCTCGGCCACTGGAGCCGTCGCGACGACAGCGGCCGGCGGCGCCGGTTCGGCCGCAACCTGCGCCACGGGCTCTTCGGCGTCCTCGGCAGGCGCATCGTCGAAGCTCAGATCGAAATCGTCGTCGAACGCCGCTTCAGCGGCCGTGCCGGAAAGCCGGGCGGCCTCTGGCTCTTCGATCGACAGCTCTTCGATAAACTCTGGTTCTTCGATGTCGGCAGGCTCGTTCGGACGGACGTCGAAGTCCATGTCGACATCGGCCATGGCATCATCGAAATGGCCGGCAAGATCCTCATCGGCCGAAACCGCTTCAACCGGCGATGCCGGAGCGGAGACGTTTTCCGCCGGCTCCTGCTGGTCGAACATCAGCTCGCCTTCGAGCGAGCTTGCAACGGCATCGTCGAACTCGTCATCGAACGCAGGCGCGGCCGCTTGCGCGGCGGTTTCAACGGCAGCCGCCTGCTCCATCGGCTCATGCTCTTCGAGCATCAGCTCGTCTTCGAGCGAACTTGCCACGGCGTTGTCGAACTCATCGTCCAAGGCGGGGTCGAAGGCGGGCTCGTCGACCGGCTCGATCGCCTCGGCTGCGGCCCTGGGATCATCCTCGCCGGTCACCGCGATCTTGGCCGTCACATCGTCGTCGTGCCGAAAATCCTGGTCGACAGAGGCGGCAAGTTCGTCGTCACTCGAAAGGTCGTCCTCGAACGGCGACACGTCTTCGAGCGAGCCGGCGACGGCGTTATCGAACTCGTCGTCGAACTCCGGCTCGACGGCGGGAGCGAACGCCCTTTCGGGGGCGGAGGCAATTTCGTCGGCGGCAACAGGAGCGGCCGCAACGGGAGCAGCATCGTCCGCCGCACTGTCGTCGAACGCGAAATCCTGTTCGAACGAGGCAGCAAGCGCGTCCTCCATTTCGTCGGCGGCGGCCGGTTCGGGTGTCGGCTCGCGAAGCTCGGCAGGGGAAGCATTGTCATTGGCATCGGCGCCGAACTCGCCCATCAACTCCTTCTCGAGATCGATGTCGAAATCGGCCTCGTCCACCGACGGTTCGGCGGCAGCGGTTTTCGGCTGGGCCGGCGTTTGCGGTTTGACCGGCTGGCGCGGGTCGAACCCCATGATCCTGGTCAGTTCCGCGAACGGATCATCGTTGGCGATGTCGTTGTGGTCGGCTGCTCTCAGCTGGGTTCTGTCTGCCATTATTGTTCCCGAACTCGCACTCATTCGGACGCCATGGACGTCGCGTAGGGTTGGCCCTTACCAGCGCAATGTGGGCAAAAGGTGACAGGTTTTTTACTCAAACCTAACGCATTTCGGTGGGCGCATTGGCTCCGATCAGCGTCAGGCCGGACGTCAAAACGTCCGAAACAGCCTGCACCAGCCCTAGTCTGGCATGCGTCAATTGTCGGTCGTTAACCTTAACAAAACGTAAGTCGGGATTATCGGTGCCCCGGTTCCAGTGTCCGTGGAAGCTGGAAGCGAGTTCGTAGAGGTAAAATGCCAGCCGGTGGGGCTCGAGCGCGAGCGCCGCGGCTTCGATCAGCCGAGGATATTCGGCGAGCTTCCTGATCAGGCCGATCTCCCCCTCATCGGTCAGCAAAGCCACTTCGGCGGCCAGCTGGTTGCGGTCGAACATGGCCTCGCCCAATTGCTCGCTCGCCTGCCGGAATACCGAATGGCAGCGCGCCGAGGCATACTGCACATAGAACACCGGATTGTCCTTCGACTGCTCGGTCACCTTGGCGAAGTCGAAGTCGAGCGGCGCGTCGTTCTTGCGGTAGAGCATCATGAAGCGGATCGGGTCGCGGCCGACCTCCTCCACCACTTCGCGCAAGGTCACGAACTCGCCCGACCGCTTCGACATACGTACCGGCTCGCCGGCGCGAAACAGCCTCACCAACTGGCAAAGCAGCACGGTAAGCTTGACCTCGTCGCCGGCAATCGCCCGGGCAAGCGCTTCCAGCCGTTTCACGTAGCCGCCATGATCGGCGCCAAGCACATAGATCAGGTCGACGAAGCCGCGATCGACCTTGTCCTTGAGGTAGGCGACATCGGCGGCGAAATAGGTGAAGGTGCCGTCCGACTTGACCAGCGCCCGGTCCATGTCGTCGCCGACCGCGGTCGAGCGGAACAGCGTCTGCTCGCGATCCTCCCAGTCGTCCGGCTTCTCGCCCTTGGGCGGCGGCAGCTTGCCCTTGTAGATGTGGCCCTTCAGCGTCAGGTCGTTGATCGCCGAGCGAATCTTCTTGGCATTGTTGGCATGCAATGTGCGCTCTGAGAAAAAGACGTCGTGATGCACGTTGAGCAGCGCCAGATCCTCGCGGATCATCGCCATCATCGCATCGATCGTTCTGTCCTTGACGATGGCAAGCGCCTCTTCGTCCGGCATCTGCAGCAGGGAGCGGCCGAATTCGCTGGCCAGCGCCTGACCAACGGGGATCAGATAGTCGCCTGGATAAAGCCCGGCCGGAATGTCGCCGATCTCATCGCCGAGCGCTCCGCGGTAGCGCAGCATGACCGAGCGTCCGAGCACGTCGATCTGCGAACCGGCATCGTTGATGACGTATTCCTTGGTCACGTCGTAACCGGCGAAGGCCATCAGATTGGCCAGCGCGTCGCCGACTACAGCACCCCGGCAATGGCCGACATGCATCGGGCCGGTCGGGTTGGCCGAGACATATTCGACATTGGTTTTCTTGCCGCCGCCGATAGTCGAGCGGCCATAGTTGCGGCCTTCGCCGAGCATCGCCGTCAGATGCGCCTGCCAGAAGCCGTCCTTGAGCCTGAGATTGACGAAGCCCGGGCCGGCGATCTCGGCGGCCGCGATATCCTCGTCGGCGCGCAGCGCCTCGGCCAGCCTTTCGGCCAGCGCGCGCGGGTTCTGGCCGGTCGGCTTGGCCAACACCATGGCTGCGTTGGTCGCGAGATCGCCATGGCTGGCATCGCGCGGCGGCTCGACGGCGATGCGCGACAGGTCCGGCGACACGCCATCCTTGTCTTTCAAATCAAGCGCTTCGACGGCCTTTATGATTCGCGCGTTGAAATCGGCGAAGATGTTCATTGCTGTGGCTCTGACGGTTTTGCAGGAATCCGGCTCGTTGGCCGGCAAAATCGCGCCCGCCCTAGCTCAAATCCGGCGTATGGTCAAACAAACGCCTGTGTTCCTTGAGTGCATAAGTGTCCGTCATGCCGGCCAGGAAATCGGCAACACTGCGCGCCTTGGCGCGGTCCTCTGCCCGGTCGAGCCCTTCGCGCCAGCCATCCGGCATAGCGCGCGGATCGGCGAAATAGACGTCGAACAGGTCCCTGACGATCTGGTCGGCATCGGCGCGCACCCGCATGACCTCCGCATGCCGGTAGAGGTGCTTGTAGAGAAAGGCCTTCAGCTCCTTTTCCAATACGGCCGTCTCGGCGGAGAAGCTCACCATCGGCTCGCCGGCCGCCCTTACCGCTTCGGCGCTGCCGGGCTTGATGCGCGCCAGATTGGCTGTCGTCGAGACGATCACGTCCTCGACCATGATAGTGATCTGCCGGCGCATCAGCTCGTGGCCGGTGCGTACGTCATCGAGCGCCGGATAGCGCTGACGCACGCCCTTGAGGATCGACCCCGGCAGCGAGACGCCCTCCAGCATATCCAGCGTCAACAGCCCTGCCCTCAAGCCGTCATCGATGTCGTGGGTGTTGTAGGCGATGTCGTCGGCAATCGCCGCACACTGCGCCTCGATACCAGCGAAGCGGTCGAGCTCGAGGTCGTGCAGTTCGGAATAGTCGCGGATAGCCTGCGGCACCGGCCCCTTCAGCCCTTTGCCCTTGGCATCGGTCAGCGGGCCATTGTGCTTGACCAGCCCCTCCAGCGTTTCCCAGGTGAGGTTCAGCCCATCGAACTCGGCATAGCGCCGCTCCAGCCGCGTCACCACACGCAGCGACTGCGCATTGTGGTCGAAGCCGCCCCAGGCGGCCATCTTCTCGTTCAGCGCGTCCTCGCCGGTATGACCGAAGGGCGTGTGGCCGAAGTCGTGCACCAGGGCCACCGCCTCGGCTAGGTCCTCGTCGCCGCGCAGCGCCCGCGCCAGAGCGCGTGCGATTTGCGCGACCTCGATCGAATGCGTCAGCCTCGTGCGGTAATGGTCGCCTTCGTGTGCGACGAACACTTGCGTCTTGTGCTTCAGCCGGCGGAACGCCGTCGAATGGATGATGCGGTCGCGGTCGCGCTGGAACGGCGTGCGCGTCGGGCTTTCCACCTCGTCGAACAGCCGCCCGCGCGACTTCGCCGGGTCGCTGGCATAGGCCGCGCGCGGCCGATAGCCGAATCCGATGTCGCCCAACTCGTTGGTCATAGCGTATGCCGCAGTTGACTTGCCCCGTCGCGCTTCATACCTATCATACGAAACCGAATGCAAGGTGACGCCCATGGGCGCTGATGCCAAGACCGCCATGAAAGTCGAGATGACCGACGCCGCCGCCAGGCGGATCGCCAAGATTGTAGCGAGCGAAGCCGGTAAGACGGCCGTGCGCGTTTCGGTCGAGGGCGGCGGCTGTTCCGGCTTCTCCTACAAGTTCGACCTGGTCGACAGGCGCAATGACGACGACGTCGCCATCGAAAAGGACGGCGCCACCGTGCTGATCGACAACCTGTCGCTGGTCTATATGGGCGGCTCGGTGATCGATTTCGTTGACGATCTGATGGGCCAGTCGTTCCAGATCAGAAACCCCAATGCGGTCGCCTCCTGCGGCTGCGGCACCAGCTTCTCGATCTAGAAATGCCCGACATCGGCGCGGTCCGTCAGGTCGCGCTTTCCGCCGGGCGCGACCTCGATGCGACACTGGCGTTCTGGCGCGAGGTGCTCGGCATGAACCTGCATGCGCGTTTCGATCCGCCGGGCATCGCCTTTATCATGGCCGGTGACGTGCGCCTGCTTTTCACCGACGGCCTGCCTGCCGGCACCGTCTATCTCGACATATCGGGCCTCGACGAGTTCCACGCTTCGGCAAGGGCCGCCGGTGTTCCCTTCACCGCGCCGCCGGCGCTCGTCCATCGCGACACCGAAGGCCTGTTCGGCCAGGCGGGGGAAAGCGAATGGATGGCCTTCCTAAAGGACCCGGCAGGCAATACGATCGGCCTTGTCGAACGTCATCCACCGGATCGCTAGTCTCCGGACCACCAGCCTATCGAGGCCGTCATGAAAATCGTCACCTGGAACATCAACGGCGTTCGCGCCCGCATCGGCAATTTGACCCATTGGCTGACGGAAAGCGCGCCCGACATCGCCTGCCTGCAGGAGATCAAGACGGTCGACGAGCAGTTTCCTCGCGCCGAGATCGAGGCGCTCGGCTACAATGTCGAGACTTACGGCCAAAAAGGCTTCAACGGCGTCGCCATCCTGTCGAAGCTGCGTTTCGACGAGGTCAATCGCGGCTTGCCGGGCGACGATGCCGACGAGCAGGCGCGTTTCATCGAGGGCGTGTTCTCGACCGACAAGGGCGCCTTGCGCGTTGCCTCGATCTATCTGCCGAACGGCAACCCGATCGACGACGAGAAGAAGTTCTCCTACAAGCTTTCCTGGATGGCGCGACTTGAGCGCTGGGCCGAGGAGCGGCTTGCTCTGGAAGAGCCGCTGGTCCTGGCCGGCGACTACAATGTCATTCCCGAGCCGATCGACGCGAAATATCCGGAAAACTGGCTAAGCGATGCGCTGTTCCAGCCCGCGACGCGGCAGGCGTTCCGGCGGCTGAAGAATCTCGGCTTCACCGAAGCCATGCGTGCCGTCACCGACGCCCCGGACATTTTTACGTTCTGGGACTATCAGGCCGGCGCCTGGCAGAAGAACAACGGCATCCGCATCGACCATTTGCTTCTGTCGCCCGAAGCCGCCAACTGGTTTTCCTCGGCTTCGATCGAAAAACAGGTGCGCGCCTGGGAAAAACCCTCCGACCACGTGCCGGTGGCGATCGATCTGGCGCTGCAGCCGGCCTGACCGGAGCTGCTGTCCGGCGGCACATTGATAAGTTGACCTCTTATCGCCACAAATCGCGCGCTTGATGAGAAATCATCATGGTGGCTGGGGTTCCCATGACTACTCGATTTGCACTCTGCCCGATCGGCTGCGCGCTTGCGATGGCGGTGGCGACGCCGGCTTTTGCCGATGCAGAGTGCCTGGCTAACGGAAAATCATTCCAGATCGGCCGGGTCGCCTGCCTGACGGTTGCAGGCCAGAGCCATCTCGCCCGCTGCGACATGGAGCTCAACAACACGTCCTGGATAAAGCTCCGCGACGGCTGCCCGGAGAACACGCTGGCCCCACATCTGCAGGGCACGCCGATCTCAACACCGGCGCCCAGCGGCATGCCGGCGGAACCGACCGACAATTGATCTAAAAACGGAATTCTGCCGACCTATTGGTCGCCGCCACCCTTGGTGAGGATGTCGTCGGCCAGCGAGATCGCGGTGCGGCGGTCGGCTTCGCCGGCGGCCGCAAACGCTTCTTCCTGCATGCCGCGGATCCATGGCTGGTCGGCGGGTGAGGCCCGTTCGAGCGCCGCGGTCATCATCGCCAGCCCCCGCACGATCTTGCCGCTTTGGAAAAGCAGGTTGCCGAGCGTCGCCTGCGCGCCCGCATGGCCCTTTTCGGCCGCCAGCTGGAACCAGCGTCCGGCCTGCTTGACGCTGGCCTTGACGCCGCCCTCACCCTTGAGGAACATCTGGCCCATCTCGAACTGGGCGTTCGGGTTGCGGTAGTTGGCGGCGGCGCGCATGTAATATTCCTGGGCCGCCACCTCGTTCTCCTCGACGGGGCTGCCGGGAATGCCCTTCCTCAGATAGTCGCCAAGCGCCACCAGCGCGTCCGAAACATAGCTTTCCTCGGGCGAACCGGGCTCGACATCCTGGTCGACGATCTCGCTGAAGAACTTGAATGCCGCGTAGTCGTCTCGCGCCACGCCATCGCCTTCGGCATACATGCGCGCAAGCTTCCAGGTGGCGCCGATCTGGCCGTTCTCCGCGGCATATTTATACGCTTCCGCAGCCTGCTCCTTATGGCCGTTCTTGTAGGCGGAAAAGCCGAACTGGAACACCGCCCAAGGGCTCGACTGCGGCTTCACGCCGGTCTTGTCGTCGAACACCTTATCGTCGAAGGCCATGGCCTGGCCGACGGCGCCCAAGGTCGCGCCAAACGTGGCGAGCGCAACCAGTGCCGAAAGGACAGACGACCTCAACAACTCAGATGTCCGCATAGCAGTGTGTTTCTTTGGCACCGCCGGGATGGGTGACCGCGCCGTCGCGGGCAGATCCGACCGTCTGTGCGTATTTCCAGATCGCGCCCGACTGATAGTCGGTCGTGCGCGCCTTCCATGCTTTTGCCCTCGCCGCCAGTTCGGCTTTGGACAATGCAACCTCGATCGTGCCGTTCACCGCATCGATCGAGATCAAGTCGCCATCCCTAAGCAGCCCGATCGGGCCGCCCACTGCCGCTTCCGGCCCGACATGGCCGATGCAGAAACCGCGCGTTGCGCCCGAAAAACGCCCGTCGGTGATGAGCGCCACCTTGCCGCCCATGCCCTGGCCGTAGAGAGCCGCCGTCGTCGACAGCATTTCGCGCATGCCCGGGCCGCCGCGCGGACCCTCGTAACGGATGACGAGAACCTCGCCTTCTCTATAGTTGCGATGCGTAACCGCTTCGAAACATTCCTCTTCCGAATCGAAGCAGCGCGCCGGACCCGAGAATTTCAGCTCCGCCATACCAGCGACCTTCACGATCGCGCCTTCGGGGGCAAGGTTACCCTTCAAGCCCACGACCCCGCCGGTCTGGGTAATCGGCCTGTTGGCGGGACGGACCACATCCTGGCTGTCATTCCAGGAAACATGTTCCATATTTTCGGCCAAAGTGCGGCCGGTCACCGTCAGGCAATCGCCATGAAGATAGCCATGGTCGAGCAGCGTCTTCATCAAGAGCGGAATGCCGCCGGCCTCGAACATGTCCTTGGCGACGTATTTGCCGCCCGGCTTGAGGTCGGCGATATAGGGTGTTTTCTCGAATATCTTGGCCACGTCGAAAAGATCGAACTTTATCCCGGCCTCGTGCGCGATCGCCGGCAGATGCAGCGCCGCGTTGGTCGAGCCGCCGGTGGCCGAGACCACGGTCGCGGCATTTTCCAACGCTTCTATGGTAACGATGTCGCGCGGGCGGATGTTCCTTGCGATCAACTCCATGATCTTTTCGCCGGAAGCGAAATTGAAGCGGTCGCGCATCTCGTAGGGTGCCGGCGCGCCGCAGGAATAGGGCAGCGCCAGGCCGATCGCCTCAGCGACGGTGGCCATGGTATTGGCGGTGAACTGGGCGCCGCAGGAGCCGGCCGACGGACAGGCGGCTTGCTCGATCTCGAGCAGCTCGGCGTCGCCGATCGTGCCGACCGAATGCTGGCCGACCGCCTCGAACACGTCCTGCACGGTGATCTGCCGGCCACGGTAGCTGCCGGGCAGTATCGAGCCGCCATAGATGAAGATCGACGGTACATTGAGGCGCACCATGGCCATCATCATGCCGGGCAGCGACTTGTCGCAACCGGCCAATCCAACCAGCGCATCGTAGCAATGGCCGCGCATGGTGAGCTCGACCGAGTCCGCGATGACCTCGCGCGACACCAGCGACGACTTCATGCCCTGATGACCCATGGCGATGCCGTCGGTGACGGTGATGGTGCAGAATTCGCGTGGCGTGCCGCTGGCGGCCGCCACGCCCTTCTTGACCACTTGCGCCTGGCGCATCAGTGAGATGTTGCAGGGCGCGGCCTCGTTCCAGCAGCTGGCGACACCGACCAGAGGCTGCGCGATCTCGGCCGCCGACAGCCCCATCGCATAAAGGTAGGAGCGATGCGGCGCCCGCTCGGGACCAACGGTCACGTGGCGGCTCGGCAGCTTGGCCTTGGAGATCGCTCTGGCGTCCATACTCGTCCTTGCCGCGGGCGGTGCGGCCTGCCTCTTCGCCTAGCCTTTTGGCGCATGTCCCGAGACAAGTTCGAGGTGCGCCGGGTTTATGGCGGGAAATGGGCAATGTTCCCGGGCGGCCGGGTGGCGCGAGGGTTGTTCAGAAACTGTTGCCAAAACGTCACAATTACAGAAGCGAACATCATGGGGACAATTGTTGCGCCGGCCGAATGCCGGACGCCACGCATCCAACCAACGGCCGGGCAGTGCCCGGCCGTTTTGTCGTTTAAAATTTAATAGTTAGAACTTGATCTTGACGGAAGCCGAACCGGCGAGAAGCAGGTCGTTGCCGTAGGTATAGGTAACGGCATTCGCCACGTCGCCGACACCGCTGAAAGTCGATGACCCGCTCGTCAGCACACCGATCGAGCCGCCGAGCCTGACCTCGACCTGGTCGTTCGGCGAATAGGAGACGCCGCTGGCAACGGCCCAGGTATCCGACTGATAGCCGGAGGTCGTCGAGGTGCCGCGATCCCAGGTCAGCGAAACCACGCCCGACAATTGATCGGTGAACTTGTGCCCGATACCGCCCGTGACCGTCCAGCCGTCGCGATAAAGCAGGTCGAATGAAACGGGCGAGGGCAAACCGGTTACCGGACTGCGCACGCCATTGATGGCAATGACGCCAAGCTTGCTCCACTCCTGCCAGCGGATGGAACCAAAGGCCAGCCAGCCAGGAGCTATACCGCTCTGCAGCTTGAATTCCAGAGCCTGAGGTATTTCAGCCGACGCCGAGACTGGGTACACGCCGGTAGAGCCAGGAACCAGATCCGCCGGAAAGGCGCCCCTGAAGCCGGTAGTGTCGACGGTTCCCGATAGCCCGTCATATTTGTAGCTCGAAGAGTACATCAGGCTGGCGCGCAGGGCGATCTCGGGGATCTCATAGGCTGCGCCCGCACGCCAACCCCATGCCTCGTCCGATAGCTTGAATACGCCGAGGCCGGTATTGCCGAAGGCCAGCAGTGTCTGGCGGGACAGAAACGCGTCGACCTGCTGGTAGGAGACACCGCCGATGAATCGTATGGCGCCCTTGCCGACGTTCACCTTGTAGGAGCAGGTGAAACCGAAATCGTCTGTGTCGACGGCGTATTTGACCGCTGTCGGCGAATAGGCGTTGTTCATGCCGAAATTTGCGTCCGCACCATACGGTCTCGTATAGGTGGCAAGACAGTCTACGGGCTCAAAGATGTTGGCCTTGATGCCGACATGCGGCACCGCATAGTCGCCACCAACATCCACCGCCGACGTCGACAATCCCGAGCCATCCAGACGCTGCACATTCTTGAGTTTGCGCTGTGGCGAAACATAGGTGACGCCTGCGTCGAACGAATATGGCGCCGCGTCGAACAGCTGGTCGATATTGACGCCGCCCCGGTCAAAGCCCCCGGCTTGCACCGTCCCAGCCAAAGCCAGCGAAAAAGCCCCCGCGCCCAGCAGCACTTTCAGACGCGAATAACACATGAATCTCCTCCCCGAAACATCCTTGCATCAAGCTAGAACCAATTCAGGTTAACGGCGCAACAACGAATTCGCCGTGCGTACATGTACACCTTGGCTGAACGCATTTCCGACAAGGTATCGGCCTTCTTACCGAGGCGGGAAAATGGCCGCCACAATACAGATCGACGAGAAAACTCGGGAAAAACCCCTAAATCACTACAAAACAGGGCATTTTGCGTGCCCAGTCAGCCATTGTTACATTACGGCAACAATGGGGCAAAAACATTCAGTTTGCCTCAAGATTTACGCTGCGGAATGCCCGTTTTCGTGGCAGGCGGCCTGTCTGGAAGGCAGATTCGTGACCGGCGAATCTATTGCGGCCAGCAGGCCCAATTTGTTTGATCAGCCGGCCCAATCTGTTCGATCAACCGGCATCGCGCACCCGCGCCAATGCCACCGAAAGCTTCTCTTGCGCCTCGCGATATTCGGCGAGTTTTTCACGCTCGGCCTCCACCACCTCTTCCGGCGCGTTGGCGACGAATTTCTCGTTGGACAGCTTCTTGTAGAGCCGCGCTATTTCCTCGGTCACCTTCGCAAGCTCCTTGTGCAGGCGCGCTGCCTCGGCGGCAAGGTCAATCAGGCTGCCGAGCGGCAGACAGATCGTCGCCTCGTTGACCACGATCTGGGCGGATCCCCTCGGTGGCGCCTCGGCGAGCGAGATGTCGCCGACCCGCGCCAGACGCTTGATGGCCGAGCCCTGACGCTCGAGCCTTTCGTGTGTCGCGTCGTTGGCGCCGATCACCACGAGCGGTGCGATAGCCGCCGGCGGCACGTTCATCTCCGAACGCACCGAGCGGATGCCGGAGACAAGGTCGACCAGCCAGTTGATGTCGGCGGCGGCCGCCTCGTCCTCGAAGTCGGGCGACGGCCATGCCGCATGACAAAGCAGCGATTGCCGTTGCCTGCCCTCGCCGGCGGTTTCGGCCCACAGTTCCTCGGTCATGAACGGCATCATCGGATGCAGCAGCTTGTAGATCTCGTCGAGTACGAAGGCGACGCATGCCCTGCTCTCGGCCTTGGCGGCCTCGTCGGTGCCCATGAACACCGGCTTCAGCAGTTCCAGGTACCAGTCGCAGAACTGGTTCCAGACGAAGCGGTAGGCGGCACCCGCCGCCTCGTTGAAGCGGTATGAGGTGATACCGTCGGTTATGTCGCGCGCGGCTCGCGTCAGCTCCGTCAAGATCCAGCGGTTGACCGCCAGCTTGGCGTCCTGCAGCCAGAAATCGTCGTCGCGCGCCACTTCGTTCATCTCGGCGAAGCGCGTCGCGTTCCACAGCTTGGTGCCGAAATTGCGATAACCGGCAATGCGGGCCGGATCGAGCTTAACGTCGCGCCCTTGCGCTGCCATCACCGTCAAGGTGAAGCGCAGCGCATCGGCGCCGTATTCGTCGATGAGCTCGAGCGGATCGATGACGTTGCCTTTCGACTTCGACATCTTCTGCCCGTTCTTGTCGCGAACCAGCGCATGGACATAGACGGTATGAAACGGCTCCTGGTCCATGAAATGCAGGCCCATCATCATCATGCGGGCGACCCAGAAGAAGATGATGTCGAAACCGGTCACCAGCACGTCGGTCGGGTAATAGGTCTTCAGCGCCGGCGTCTGGTCCGGCCAGCCAAGCGTCGAGAACGGCCACAGCGCCGACGAGAACCATGTATCGAGCACGTCCTCGTCGCGGGTCAGGATCTCGCCAGGCTGGAAATTCTCGAGCTTGTCCTCGACCCAGGCCTTCCATGGCCCTTCCAGCGCCAAATAGTATTCGACGGCGGCACCGAGCGCCTCTTCCTCGGTCTTTTCGACAAAGACATGCCCGTCCGGCCCGTACCAGGCAGGGATCTGGTGGCCCCACCAGAGCTGGCGCGAAATGCACCAGGGCTGGATGTTTTCCATCCAGTCGAAATAGGTCTTTTCCCAGTTTTTGGGCACGAAATTGGTGCGGCCCTCGCGCACCGAGGCGATCGCCGGCTTGGCCAGTTCCGCCGCATTGACATACCATTGGTCGGTCAGAAACGGCTCGATCGGCACGCCGCCGCGGTCGCCGTGCGGCACCGTGTGGCGATGCGGCTCGACCTTTTCGAGAAAGCCGCCCGCCTGCATCAACTCGACGATCTTCTTACGCGCATCGAAACGGTCCAGGCCGTCGAGGCTGTCCCAGACGGCCTGGCGCTCCGGCGTCACGTCCAGTCCGGCGAGAAAGTCCTCATTGTCCTTGAGGCTCACCGCCGCATTGACGGTGAGGATGTTGACCGCCGGCAGCCGGTGGCGCTTGCCGACCTCGAAATCATTGAAGTCATGCGCCGGCGTGATCTTGACCGCACCGCTACCTTTTTCGGGATCGGAATACTCGTCCGCCACCACCGGGATCCTGCGGCCGACGATCGGCAGGATGAGGTTCTTGCCGACGAGATGCCGGAAACGCTCGTCGTCGGGGTGGACGGCGACAGCCGTATCGCCCAGCATCGTCTCCGGTCGGGTCGTCGCAACGGTAATGAAGGTCTTCGGATTTTCCGGATCGAAGGTCATGCCTTCGACCGGATAGCGGAAGTGCCAGAGGTTGCCGTTGACTTCCTGCTGCTCGACCTCGAGATCCGAGATGGCGGTCAACAGCTTCGGGTCCCAGTTCACAAGGCGCTTGTCCTTGTAGATCAGCCCTTCCTTGTAGAGCGTCACGAACACTTCGAGCACGGCCTTGGATAAGCCCTCGTCCATGGTGAAGCGCTCCCGGCTCCAGTCGGCCGAGGCCCCGAGCCGCTTCAGCTGGTTGAGGATGGCGCCGCCGGACTCGGCCTTCCACTCCCACACCTTGTCGATGAACTCATCTCGCGTCAGGTCGCGGCGGTGGATCTGCTTTTCCATAAGCTGGCGCTCTACCACCATCTGCGTGGCGATGCCGGCATGGTCCATGCCTGGTTGCCAAAGAACGTTCTTGCCGCGCATGCGCTCGAAGCGCACCAGAATGTCCTGCAGCGTGTTGTTGAGCGCATGACCCATATGCAGCGAGCCGGTGACATTCGGCGGCGGGATGACGATGGTGAAGGCTTCAGCCCCCTCCTCGGCCCCGGCGCCGGCCCGAAAGGCGTCGGCCTCTTCCCAGATCCTGGCAATCTTCGGCTCGACGGCTTTGGCGTCGTAGGTCTTTTCGAGCATGGGAAAACGGTCCGCGCTGTCCGGAATTTGTGGTCCGGTGTAAATCGGAAGGTTGTTGCCAAGTCAACCGCAAGGGCATGGCCGATAGATAGCGCCGGGATGGTTCGGCGCAACTCGCGGAACTGAATGTTGCACGGCAATCGCTTCAGGTTTGCGCTGCCCCTCATTGCCCTGCCGGGCATTTCTCCCCGTATAGTGACGGGGAGAAAGACGCCTGTACTGAAGCTCTCGCCAATCACGAACGTTGCGGAAAAGGCGCCTAAATTGCGGTCAACCCCTTCTCCCCGTCACTATACGGGGAGAAGGTGCCGGCAGGCGGATGAGGGGCAGCGCCGACTTCGACAATTCGCCGGTCGAGCGCCGCCTATTGGCGGCTCTCCGAATTGCTACTGCGCGCCGCGCGCGACGCGCTCGATTTCCTCGCGCACCAGCCGCTCGACCAGCGTCGGCAGGTTGTTGTCCAGCCAGTCCTGCAGCATGGGCCGCAGCATCTCCTCGGCCATCTCGTCGAAGGTCTTCTTGCTACGGCTGGCAAACGCATCGGAAAGCTCGCCGAAGGCGGCGGCAACCTGCCGGCCCGTATGCTCCGAAAGGATCGCCGGACGCACGGGCGGCGCCTCGCTGGCCGCCGGACGCGCCAATCCGATTTTCGAAGATTCCGGGCCGATTTTCGAAGATTCCGGGCCGATTTTCGAAGGCTCCGGGCCGCTTTCCAAAGGCTCCGGCCCAATTTCCGAAGGCTCCGGCACAGATCCAGCAGTCGCCTCGTTCTCAATAACCTCGGCTTTCGGCTCGGCGTCCGGCGTCCGGAGTGGCTCGGCGCGCTCCGGCTTGGCCATCGCGTCGCCGACCGCGGCGATCTCGCGCCGCCAATCGGCGATGATGGTGTCGGTCGTCTCGGCAGCCTTGGCTGTCGCAGGCCGATCCGGCTTTGCGGGCGGTTCGGGAGCGGCGTTCACCTCAGCCAGCGTCACCGCTGCCTTTACCGGGCCGGGGCGCACCGGCGTTTCCAGGCGCTCAATGACCGGCGCGGCCGTTGGCTGCACCTCGGCGCGCGTGGCCGGCTTGGCGATCTCCAGTCCGCCGCGCAGTTCGGAGCGGAACGCATCCGCCTCCGCTGCTGCCGGCGCCGGTTGCAGATCCTGGCGCAGCTCGTCCGCGTCGCCCGGCTGCTTGCGGCCGGTATCGCTGTCCTCGATGATCCTTCTGATGGAAGCCAGTATTTCTTCCATGGAAGGTTCGCGCTGTACGCTGCTTGCCGTCGCCATCGTCACATCCGCCGCCCTTGTGACTCGTTCTCAGATTTCCTGTCCGGCAATGCCGGATTCGAATCATGGCAACAGCGTAACCGACGGAACGGCTTGCGAGAATCCCCAATCTGGCGACATCTCGGATTTCAACAGATTAGGGTCGGGAGTTGAAAGCCCGCGCGTCGTTCGAGCGCGGGCTGAAAACACGGCTTGGCGATCAGCGGCCGTCCGGCGTGCGCAGGCCGATCCACTTGTCCTTGACGGCGTTGTAATGCTCTTCGGGCCTGTACTTCGTCACGTTGAGCGCAAGGCGGTCTGCCGACAAATGGCCAACCGCCGAGAGGATGGCATAGCTCGCCACCACCACGTCGCGTTCGGCGCTGACAAGATTGATCTTGGCAGTGATGAGGGTCGCCTGCGCGTTGAGCACGTCGAGCGTGGTGCGCTGGCCGACATTGCGCTCTTCGATGACGCCGTTCAGGGCAAGCTGCGCGGCGGCGACCACCTGCCGGTTGGCCGTGACGCTTTGCTGCGCGGCGGTGTATTGCGACCATGCCGAGGTCACCGCCTGGCGCACGGTGTCGCGGCTGACATCGACCTCGATACGGGCCTGGCTAAGTGATTCCTTTGATTGGCGAACCAATGCCGAGGTCCGGCCGCCGGAATAGATCGGTATCGTCAATGTCGCGCCGATGTTCGCCGAATTGGTTACGCCATCCTGTGTCGAGGAGAGCGAGCCGGGCGCGGTGCCGCGAAAGGCGCTCGAAACACCCGCCGACGCCGATAGTTGCGGCAGCAACGCGCCCTCTGCCGACTTCACCGAAAACCCCGCCGCGTCGACCAGATGCGCGGTGGCGAGGATGGCCGGATGCTCGGCCGATGCGATCGCGATCGCCGCATCGAGGCTCGACGGCAACAGCTTCGACACCGGCGAAGCCGGCCTGAGCCTGCCCGGCTCGTCGCCGACGATCTGGCGATAGGTCGCAGCGCTTGCCAGAGCCGTCGCGCGGGCGGCGCTCAACTGCGCCACCGCGGAGGCACGCTGGGCGTCGGCTTGCGCGACGTCGGTGCGCGTACCTTCGCCGACCTCGAAGCGCGAACGCGCCGCACGCGCCTGCTCGGTCAGGAATTGCAGATTCTGTTCGGTCAGCACGGCGACCTGGCGGTCGCGGATAACGTCCATATAGGCGCTTGCCGCGTTGAAAAGAGTGTTTTCTTCGGCGTTGCGCAGGCTTTCGAACGAAGCGCGGACCCGCGATTCGGCGGCCGCCACATTGTTCCTGGTCTGAAAACCGTCAAACAGCGTCTGGTCGATCTCGACGCCGAAGTTGCCGGTGGTCAACGAGATGTTTCGGTGCAACCGGTTGCTGTGGCTGGCGGTATAATCGATGCTCGCGGAACCGGTGATGGTCGGGCGCCAGCCCGACTTGGCGATGGCGACGCCCTCGTCGGTGACACGAACGCCGGCGCGTGAAGAATTGAGCGAGGAATTGTTTTGGTAGGCCTTTGAAAGGGCCCCGATGATCGTTTCGGCCGAGGCGGCCATTGGAGACAGCGCTGTCGCCGAAACGAGGACAGCGGTAAAAAGCAACTTGCGTACAGACGGCACGTTATATTCCCTCATTCGTTTTGCACGGGAACTGCGCCACGCTGGCTTCTCCTTCTGATCAGCCGGCGCCGCGTTTTTTATCGTTCCCCCGCTGAAAGCCCCCAGAAACGCCCGGTTATGCAGATCAGCAACGATTGTTCAAACGCAAGCGATCATGACAGCGCCTTCGCTGCAAGGCAAAATCACTCAGAATTCGAAGGCGGGAATGCGTTCGAATCCCGGTAGTGGCTTAATTGCCGCATTAAATGCGCGTCTTCCCGTTACAACCCCTCCAGTCTTAAAAAAAAGCCGGGCTACGCCCGAATTGCCCTGCCCCTCCACGGCGACGAGTCGGCCGCCTTCGGCAAGCTGGTCGAACAGCGCCGCCGGCACCTCCCCGACGCTGCCGCCGATCAGGATGACGTCGTAAGGCGCCTTATCTGCGTGGCCTTGCGGCAGCGGCCCGTGGACCACGGTGACATTGCCGCAACCAAGTGCCGCAAGCGTCGAAGTGGCGGTCTCGGCCAGCGCCGGATCGCTTTCCAGCGCCACCACGGACCTTGCCAGCCGCGACAGGATCGCCGCCGCATAGCCGGTGCCGCAGCCGACATCTAGTGCCGAATCGCTTGGGCCGATATCGGCCAGCTGCATCAGCTTGGCCAATGGCGACGGTTCCATCAGATAGCGCGGACCATCTGCCGTATCGGCAATGCGGATGTCCTCGTCGATATAGGCAAGATCGCGCTGGCCGGCGCCGACAAAGGCCTCGCGCGGCACGACAAGCATCGCCTCGAGCAGCGGTGCGCTGGTCACGTCGGTGGTGCGGATCTGGCCGTCGACCATCTTCACCCGGCGTTCGGCAAAATCAGCGCTCATGTTCCAACCATCCGCTTGCCGCGCAAAGGCCGCGGCTGTTTCGACCGGAACTGAAGCCCCCTGGCGCTGACGCGCGGGAGCTCGGGCATTGGAGGCCTCGCCCGGAATCGAACCGGGGTGCAAGGATTTGCAGTCCTCTGCGTAACCACTCCGCCACGAGGCCTCATTGCTCCCGGCGTTCCACCCGGCTCCAATAGGTTGCGGCGAAAATGCCGTCAAGCGGCCACCATGCATTCCCAACGGTTCCTCGACATTCCATGCCCTGCCTTATCAACGCAATGCCCATGTTAGCAATAACATATTAGCTTATCGTTAAGCATGATTCTGGGCGACGGGAACCCGAAACCGGCGGCCACGTTGGGCAAGGAAGAGGCTCCGCCATGCGTCGAGCAGCTACGAAGGACGGCACGTCGCGCGGATTGTCGCAGTCTGCAGAGCTTGTGCGCTATGCCATCGACCGCCTCAGCATAGAAGGCGCAAACAGCCTGCCGCCGCGCGACCGGGCGCGGCTGGCATCGGCTACCGCCGTTCTCAAGGAGCTTTGCGAACGCCTGGAAAGCTGTTTCGACCAGCCTCGGTGAGGCCTGGACGGACCACGCCGCTCTCCGACATTTTGCCGGATACCGGCCTGTCAGCAGGGCAGTCTCAATCCGGCCGGCGCCGTCGCTCCCACCAGACGACGAAGCGGCGCCGGTGACGGCGCACCAATGCGAATTCGTAGGAGAGCACCAGCAATCCGATCGGCACCATCCAGAAACCCAGGATCGGCAGGAAGCCGAGAATGCCGCCGATGATCAGCACAACGCCGATCGCAATCCTGAGGCCGCGCGAGCGCGGCATGGTGAACTGGCGGCCGAAGACCGAGATTTTCCGGGCCGGTGGCTGTTCGTCGCTCATTGCCGTCATGTGAAATGTCGATCCGTTTGCATCAGTAGCACCATCAGCCGGAGAAAGCCGCAACGGCCTTTTCTGTTCCGTGACAGGCGAGAGACAGCTCATATGAGGGCGCTCGCCGGCCATTGCCAGCAAGCCCTGCGCCAAAAAGCACCGAAAAAATGCGAAATGCTTCTTTGCAAAGCCGAAACGGGTTTGCTATAGGCTGCCCCACTCACGCAAGAGCCTCTGTTCCCCGGTAGCTCAGTGGTAGAGCAACCGGCTGTTAACCGGTTGGTCGCTGGTTCGAATCCGGCCCGGGGAGCCACCGCCTCTTCTACGCCATAGCGCGATATTGCGCGCCAGCGTGCAATTTCTCCCTACGCGTCGATCTCGATAGTCCTGCCTCCAGAGTGTCAGAGCATCGAGGACCGATGAAATCAGGCGTAGAATAGCAGGGCTCGCCCGCCCACGCCTATTCGGCGGCTACCGCGCGGAAATACTGATGACCGGCGGCTTCGCGCCCGAGTGCGCCGTTCAGTTCGCCGCGGCGGCGTCCGAACGTTGCCGCCCGTTATTACTTGCCGTCGCTGCCTCAACGACAGCAGCTTACAGACGGGCGCGAGGTGTTCGTGGACGGCGGATTGCATAGCTTTGAGCCTGCGCGCGCGAGGCGTCGCTGGGACAAAGCGGAGAGGCCTCGCGCCAGATCTGCACAGGCAAGATCTCAACGCCTACTCGGTTGAACATGATCCGCGTGGACGTCGCGCCTGCGGCGTTGCCTGGAGAATTTACCCCCGTGCCTCCTGCCGGTGGGGAGGCTTCGCACCGTTCGTGTCCTAGTTGTCAAGACCCCAAAGATCCGTGTTCCGTTTGAAGTACTCAATTAGCATCTCGGTGAGCACCCGCACTTTCCGCGTGGGATGCTGACCCGGCGGTCGGACGACATACGCGGCCCCCGGAGGTACCGGATAGCGTGTCATGATCGGGACCAGCGCGCCGGAGGCCACATATTCATGTGTGATGCAATCGGGGAGCCAGGCGATGCCGAGACCTGCCGCCGCCGCGGCGGCAAGCGCCGTGGCGCTATCGGCCTTGAACCTGCCCTGCGGCTGGACCGTAACAATCTTGCTGCCATTTATGAACTGCCAGGCTTCCGTTCCCTGCATGAGGGCCTGATGGGTGACGAGTTCGTCCAGAGTCTCGGGTGACCCGTGCACCTCGATATAATCCGGGCTTGCGACAAGCTTTCCATGGATCGGCCCGACGCGCTTCGCGATCAGGTTGGAGTCTTGAAGGTAGGCGCCCCGGATCGCGCAATCGAAACCTTCTGCGATGAGATCGACGAAGCGATCGCTGTAGGAAGTATGGATGTGAAGCTTCGGGTGCAGACGCGCCATTTCCGCGAGCACGGGGGCGAAGTGGGTCGCGCCGAAAGTAAGCGGCATGGCAACCCTCAGGCGGCCGCGCAGCTCACCGGTGGGGAGGATCGTTTCCCGAGCCGTATCGATCTCTGCGCTGGCCCGGGCCGCATGGTCTCTGAACGCGATTCCCGCTTCGGTGAGCGCGGCGCCGCGGGTCGTTCGTGCAAGAAGCTGGACGCCAAGTTCCGCTTCAACCCGAAAGAGCCGCCGACTGACGATTGACTTGGAGACGCCGAGCCGGCGCGCGGCGGCCGATACGCCCCCTGCATCGGCCACTGCGACGAATGTCTGTAGATCTTCGATGTCCAATTCAGCGTTCCTCATTTCGCGACACAGCTTGCCTGATTATGGCACTACTGCATCACCAAAAGGAACGGCAAATTGCGTCCAGGCAACGTCGCCCGCTGGCGCATGTCTCCCGTGAACCCATTGCCGTCCATAGCGGCAGAGAAAGATTGCCGTCCATGGCGGCAGAGAAAGGAAGTCTTGATGACCCCTCGCAACGGCCTTGATTCGCTTCTTCGTCCTGAAGACTCGGTACTCGTTCTGATCGACCACCAGCCTTACCAACTCGCGAACCTGAACAGCCACGATCCGCAAGCTGTGGTCAACAACGCGACCGCGCTGGCGAAGCTAGCAAAAGCCTTCAATGTTCCGACCATTCTCACCAGCGTGATCGCGGGTCGTGGCGGCATCCTCTTCAAGCAGATCACTGACGTCTTCCCGGGGCAGGAAGTGATCGACCGGACTTGGGTGAACACCTGGCAGGACGAGAAGGTGGTGGACGTGGTCAAGGCGACCGGCCGCAAACAACTGATTATCGCAGGCCTTTGGACCGAAGTCTGCGTCGCGATGCCTGTCATCCAAGCCCTCGGCGAAGGCTGGGACGTGTCCGTGATCACCGATGCGTCGGGCGGCGTTTCGACCGAGTCCCACCAGATCGCCATCCAGCGGATGATCGCGGCTGGCGCAAACATGATGACCGTGATGGCGCTCGCTGGCGAATGGCAGCGCGACTGGGCGCGCACCGAGCATGTCGAAGAGCTGACCGAGATTCTCATCCAGCACTTCGGCGGCAGCGGCATCGCCTTCCTGTGGGAGCAACAACTCCTCAAGACGCCTGTGCCGAGCGAAGGCTGATTCGGGCCGGGATGGCGAGCATTTCGGTGAGGGTCGGAATCGATCCGTTTGCCGGCCCTCGCCATCTCACCTCACAGGGAAGCCTTGTGATGCCGAACCCACCTTCACGAGCAGTCGCTCGTCGCACATCCTGGATAGACAGCATCGGGGATGCCGATGGCCGTGAGTTCAGCCGTGCGCACCTCGCCCCGCCCTCGCGGTAGAGCGATGGCCCGCTCCCTGAGCGTCGGTGTCGGCCCGCCGGCGAGGCGTAGGGCTTCTGCGCCGTCCGGTCACGTTTGCGCATTTTTGGCGACTCTGGTGCATTCTGGTGTAGGGGGGTATGGCAAATTCGTATTTCTCAGCTTCATCGACTCCGGCGAGCCACCGTCTTTTCTACGCTAAGGCGCGATGCAGCGCGCCGCCATCCGACTTTTCTCCGCGTAACGATCTGGGTCAAGTTTCCACCAGCCTGGCGGACAGGAATTCGATGAAGCGCTGGGCCTTGGCTGGAATGAGGCGAGTTTCGGTGACGGCGTGAATGCTGACCGCCGATCCCTGCCATTCGGGCAGGACACGCCGGAGCCTGCCCGAGGCCAAATCTTCGGCGACGATCTTCTCGGCAAGCAGGGCGATGCCCTGGTGGTTGACCGCCAGGGCGCGGATCATCCCGACGCTGTTGACAGTGAAGCGGCCTCCAACCTCGACTTCGACCTTGTTCGTCCCCTGATGCAGGGTCCAGATCTTCGGCATGCAGATGCATTCATGCTCCGCCAGATCCGCCGGTGTCGCCGGCTCGTCGGACGCTTCGATGTAGCCAGGAGACGCATAGAGGTGGCGCGCGTGGCGCCCGATCAGGCGAGCGATCAGGCTGGAGTCTTCCAGCTCGCCGATGCGGATCGCTACATCGAACGGCTCGGCCACCAAATCGACGCGGCGCGGGGTCAGGTCGAACTCGAAAGTGATGCCGGGATAGTGCCGCGCGAAATCGACGATGATCGGCGTCAGGTAAAGCGTGGCGAAGTCGACCGGGAGCGAGACCCGCAGGACACCGCTCGGCTGCTCCAGCATCGCGCCGAGCTGCTCGTGTGCGAGCCGTGCCTCGTCGACGATGCGCTTGCTTCGTTCGTAATAGAGCTGGCCGGCCTCGGTGAGCTCGATCTTGCGCGTCGTTCGATGCAGAAGCCTCAGGCCGATCGCCTTCTCCAGCGCGCTGATACGTCGCGACAGAGTCGAGTTGGGCATGCCCAGAGCCTCAGCCGCCTTCCGGAAGCTCCTCGCTCTCGCCACCTCCACGAACAGCGCCATGTCGTTCAAATGGCTCACGCTATTGCTCCATATTTGGAATATTTAATTTCACTTTTGCCAGATTTATCCCGACATTGGAATAGTGGACAAGCGCTCCAGCAAAATGGAGATCCCAATGAGTCCCTTATTCACCCCTGTCCGCGTCGGCCGCTACACTCTGCCTAACCGCCTCGTCATGGCCCCGATGACCCGCAGCCGCGCCGCCTTCGACGGTACGCCGGGCGAGCTGGCCACCGAATATTATTCCCAGCGCGCCGGCGTCGGCCTGATCGTCACCGAAGGCACCCAGCCCTCTGATGACGGCCAGGGCTATCTCACCACACCGGGCATCTACACGCCTGCCCATGTCGCCGGCTGGCGGAAGATCGCTTCCGCCGTGCACGACAAGGGCGGCCGCATCTTCATCCAGCTGATGCACGCCGGGCGCATGTCGCATCCCGACAATACGCTGCATCACCGCCAAGCCGTCGCGCCCTCCGCGATCGCGCCGGGGGCGGGTATGTTCACCATGACCGGGATGCAGGATATTCCCACGCCGCGCGCGCTGACGACCGAAGAGGTGCGCCAGACGGTCGACGATTTCCGCCATGCCGCGCGCTCGGCGGTCGAGGCGGGCGCCGACGGCATCGAGATTCACGGCGCGAACGCCTACCTGGTCCAGCAGTTCTTCGCGCCCAGCGCCAACACGCGCACGGACGAATATGGCGGGTCGATCGAGAAGCGAGCGCGCTTCGCCATCGAAGTCGCCACGGCGATCGCCGAGGAGATCGGCGCGGACCGCACCGCGATCCGCCTTTCACCCGGGACGACGATATGGGGGATCGACGAAGGCGCCGAAGGGCCGGACCTCTACCGCTATCTGGTCGCCGAACTCGACAAGCTCGGGCTCGCTTACGTGCACATCATGCACCAGGGCGACGAGGCGCTGCTGGCCGATATCCGCAAGCTCTGGCACCAATCGCTGATCCTCAATCGGCCAAGTCGTCCGCGTGACCAGATCGGCGCCGACGTAGATTCGGGGCTGGCCGATCAGGAGTCCTACGGCCAGATGGTCCTGGCCAATCCGGACTTTGTGGAACGGTTGAAGACCAATGCGGCGCTGAATGCGGCAGTCCAAGCCACTTTCTATGGTGGCACCGCCCTGGGCTACACCGACTATCTTGCTTTGAGCGCGTAAAGCGCAAGCAAGTAAATCCCCAAGCGCCAGCAGTAGAATAAGCATTTCTCACCCGATGTGGACTGCATAATTAGAAGTTCTTCTTGAGAGATTTCAAACTATATCGTCCAACAGGAAGGAGAAGCCTGATGAACCTACACAATGACTTCCAAAGTGCCCCCGGCCGGGCTGAACCGCTTGGCTCCGGCCGGGCCCTGCGTCTTCAAGCATATGGCGGCACAGAGAGCTTGAAGGTCGATTGGGTATCCGCCCCCGAGCCTGGTCCCGACCAAGTGCTCGTCCAGGTCAAGGCTGCCGGAGTAAACGGAATCGACTGGAAAATCCGTGAAGGCTACGTCCGCGACAAGTTCAAGTTATCTTTGCCCGCGACGCTTGGCATCGAAATGGCGGGGGTCGTGCTGCGGACCGGCTCCAACGTCGAAGGCGTGAGGGTCGGAGACCGGGTCATGGCCGCGCTGGGGGGCCTGGGCGCTTATGCTGACCATTTGCTGATAAATGCCGAAAAACTCGTCGAGACGCCTGCAGTCCTGTCAGACATTGACGCGGCGGCAGTACCGGTGGCGGCGATGACGGCATGGCAAGTCCTTCAGGTCGCCGATTTCGACCTTCGAGGGCGGCGGGTGTTGATCCACGGCGCGGCTGGTGGGGTGGGCAGCTTCGCTGTCCAGTTCGCCAAGACGGCTGGAGCGACCGTCTATGCTACAGCCTCAACCAAGAGCGTGGCCCATGTCCAAGCCTTGGGCGCTGACGAAGTGATCGATTACCAGAAACAGAACTTCGAGCTTCTTGCGAGCGACATTGACCTTATCGTCGATCTTGTCGGGGGTCAGGTCTTGGACAAATCTTGGTCGGTCCTATCGCCTGGCGGCGTCCTGGCCAGCATCGCTGCAACTGATGTGGTTTCGCGCGCCCCGGCAGGCCGTCGTGGCATCTGGTTGTCAGTCAAACCTGACACCGCGCGCCTAGCCACAATCGCTCAAGAGATCGCTGGCGGCTCGCTGCGGTCGACGATTGCAGAAGTGATCGGCTTCGACGATCTGGCATCCGCGATCGAGCGCAATCGCACCGGCCACGCTCCCGGAAAGATAGTCTTAGACCTCACCAGGTGACTTCAGCTCATGGTAATCGTCCCTAAAGGGGGACCGTCTGCATTCGGCTCATGTTGGGACGGCCGTGAACCACAGTTATGCAGGGCCTTTCCGCTCCGCCGCAAATCTCAAATGCGCGTTTTTTAGCCTTCCCTGACCGGCAGCGCCTTTTCACCGGAATCGACCGCCCTATTTTCGCCTCGACAGGTGGGTGGCTGCTTGCTGGACGAGTCCTTGCGGCGAGTACGGCATGTGCTTCGAGGTACCCCACATGAACTTCCACGATCGGCACCTATTGAGGTTGCGGGTGAACGGAGAGGATCACAGCCTTTCCGATCTCGATCCCCGCGTCACGCTGCTCGACCTGCTGCGCGAGCGGCTGCATCTGACCGGAACGAAAAAGGGATGCAATTTCGGCGAGTGCGGCGCCTGCACCGTGCATCTCGACGAACGGCGTGTGAATGCCTGCATGATACTTGCCGTGTCCTGCGAGGGACGCGAGGTCACGACGATCGAAGGCCTGGCAAACGGCGATGCGCTTCATCCCGTGCAGCAGGCGTTCATCGATCATGATGGTTTCCAGTGCGGATTCTGCACGCCCGGCCAGGTGATGTCGGCGGCGGCGCTGATCGAGGAGGGACACACCGGCTCCGATGCGGAGATCCGCGAATGGATGAGCGGCAATCTGTGTCGCTGCTCGGCCTATCCGCAAATCGTCGAGGCGGTGCGCTCAGCAGCCGGGAGGGCGAGCCAATGACCCCATTCGTCTATGCGCGCGCCGACAGCCTGGGCGAAACGATCGCAGCCGGTGCCGCGCCGGACAGCGCCTTTCTCGCCGGCGGCACCGAATTGCTCAACTGGCTGCGCCTTGGCATTGCCGAGCCGACCCGGATCATCGACATCTCCCGCCTCGACGGGCTGGATCAGGTCGAGGCACTGCCCGGCGGCGGCTTGACGATCGGCGCGCTGACGCATCTCAACGATGTCGCGCAGCATGCGCTGGTCATGCGCGACTATCCGGTGTTGAGCCAGGCGATCCTCAACGCCGCATCGCCGCAGCTGAGAAACCTAGCAACGATAGGCGGCAATCTTCTGCAGAAGACGCGCTGTGCCTATTTCCGTGCCGAAGAGCAGTTGCCATGCAACAAGCGTCAGCTCGGCTCCGGCTGCTCGGCATTGCATGGCATCAAGGACAATCACGCGATATTCGGCTGGACCGAGGATTGCGTCGCCACCCAGCCATCCGACCCGGCGGTGGCGCTGGCAGCACTTGATGCGGTCATCGTCACCGCGCACCGCAGCGGCGGCCGGCGCATTCCGGCAGCGGAATTCCACCTGCTTCCCGACACGCGGCCCGAGGCAGACAATGTGTTGCAGCAAGGCGAACTGATCACGGCAATCGAGCTGCCGGCGCCGGCGCCGCGATCGGCTTACCTCAAGGTGCGCGAGCGCGAATCCTACGAATACGCCATCGTCTCTGCCGCCGCTGTGCTGGAGATGGACGGCCAAACCATCCGTCGGGCGGCCCTGGCGCTGGGGTCCGTCGCGCTGCGGCCGTGGCGCTGAGCGCCGCCGACCAGCAGCTCGCCGGTGCCGAAATCGGCGATCGCGAGGCGTTGAGCACCGCTATCGAGCAATCCTTCGCCGAAGCGCGTCCCTTGTCGCAGAACGCCTACAAGATCGAACTGGCCAAGACCGCCGCTTTGCGGGCGATCGAAAGAGCAGCGAGGATGCCGTCATGATGATCAGCCAGCCTGTTGCCCGCCCTGACGGCGGCGTCAAGGTGACCGGCCGCGCCCGCTATGCGGCCGACTATTTTGCCCCCGATCTGCTCCATGCGGTGCTGGTGACCGCGCCCGTTCCCGCCGGCCGCGTGACGTCGATCATGGTCGACGACGCGCTCGCCGAGGAAGGCGTCGTGCGTGTGCTCACGCATGAGGACATGCCCAAATTCGGCCGGTTCGCATCGCCGAGGGCCGAGCCGGATACGCAGATGCAGCAGGCCGAAGGCCCGCCGGCAGCGCAGAGCTTCATGCCCATGCAGGGCGACGAGATACGTCACGAGGGTCAGCCGCTTGCCATTGTGCTGGGCGAGACGCTGGAGGCAGCGGAGGCCGGTGCCCGCCGCGTCGCATTGCGCTACGAGTTCGCCGAGCCGGAATTGCCGGCACCGCCGGAGTGGACCGCCATCGACAAGGCTGCGGTCGTGCCGAGGGAGAGCGGCTTCCTGTTCCTGGAGCCGACGTTTACCAAGGGCGCGGTCGACCGCGGGCTTGCTGACGCCGCCGCCATGGTCGAAGCCGTCTACCTGCAGCCGTCGCGCCATCACAACGCCATGGAGCCCTCGGCGACGCTCGCCGAATGGAATGACGGAGAGCTGACGCTGCACGACGCCACGCAACACGTCTACGGTGTCCGCCAGGTGGTTGCCGCCCGCATGAATGTCCCGGCCGAGAAGGTCCGCGTGATTTCCCGCCATACCGGCGGCGGCTTCGGCGGCAAGGGCTGGATCTGGCCGCATCAGGTGCTGGCCGCCGCCGCCGCGCGCATCATGCAGCGCCCGGTCAGGCTGGCGCTCAGCCGCGCCAATGCCTATTCCTGCCTCGGGTATCAGCCGCGCATGGCACAGAAGATCGTGCTGGCGGCGGACAGGTCGGGCAAGCTGACGGCCGTGCAGCAGGACGTGGTCAACCTGACCACCGTGACCGACGATTTCGTCGAGTTCGCCACCGAAGCCTCGAAGGGTCTCTACGCCACGCCGGCCATGCGTCTCAGCCAGCGCGTGGAGCGCGCAAACGTCGCCATGCCGACGCCGCTGCGCGCGCCGGTCGAGGGTCCGGGCACCTGGGCGCTTGAAAGCGCGATGGACGAGCTCGCCCACCGCCTCGGCATCGATCCGCTCGACCTGCGTCTGGTCAACCATGCGGACACGGATCCGGCCACCGGCCAGCCCTGGTCGTCGAAGAAGCTGCGCGAGGCTTATGAGGAAGGCGCCCGCCTGTTCGGCTGGCGCGAGCGCCCGCGCAAGCCGCAACGCGACGGCGATTGGCTGATCGGCTACGGCATGGCGACCTGCAGCATGGGCTGTTTCCGCAACCCGACGCCTGCAGCCGAGGTCAGGTTGCACCGAGATGGCACGGTGCTCATCCGCACCGGCACCCAGGACATAGGGACCGGAACACTCACCATCTTTCCGCAGATCGCGGCCGACGTGCTGGGCCTGCCGATGGAGAGGATTGAGATGGAAATGGGCGATACACAGCTGCCGGAGGCGGGACCGACCTATGGCTCGTCATCGACCATGGGGGTGGGCGCGGCGGTGCTTGCCGCTGCCGAAGATGCGCGTTCGCAGCTTGCCCGTCTTGCCAATCTGCTGCCGGACGAGGTCGAGATGCAGGACGGCAAGATTCGCCGCAGAGGCGCTGCCGGCGGTCAGACGATCGCCGACGTGATGAGCCATACCGACATCGGCGAGATCACCGGCTCCGGCTCGTTCGATCCGGCGCAGCATGGCAAAGGCCTCGCGATGCGCACTTTCGGCGCGATTTTCATGGAGGTCGGCGTCGATCCGGGGCTCGGCCTGCTCAGGCTTCGTCGCGCCGTGGGCAGCTACAGCGCCGGCCGCATCGTCAATCCCCGCACCGCACGCAGCCAGATGACGGGCGGCATCATCTGGGGCTGGGGCATGGCGGCAATGGAGCAGAGCAGGCACGAACCGGTGCTTGGCCGGTTCCTGTCGAAGAACCTTTCCGGAGTCGCCATTCCGGTCAACGCCGACATTCCCGGCGACATCATAATCCACTTCGTCGATGAGGTGGACGAGCATGCCAGCCCGATCGGCGGCAAAGGCATCGGCGAACTCGGCGCCACCGGCGTTGCCGCTGCTGTTGCCAACGCCGTCTTCGACGCCACAGGCAAGCGGATCCGGGAGTTGCCGATCACGCCGGAAAAACTGCTGTGGAAGGATCGGCCCGCGGAAGCGTCTGCTCGACGAGGTTGACGTAATAGCGCATCACCGTCGGCACGATCTCGTCGTTGAAAACGTAGCGGTCGCCGTGCAGGCCTTCGCCCGGGCCGACCTCGCCGGCGCCGATCCACGCATAGCAGCCGCCGGCGGCGCGGATCATGAAAGCGAAATCCTCGCAGCCGAGACTGGGGCTGAACTCGGTCAAGACATTCTCCCGGCCGACGACGGAGGCGGCGGCCTCGACGGCGCGGGCCGTCGCATCGGCCGTATTGATCAGCGGCGGATAGCCCTTCCTGTAGTCGAGCCTGGCCTTGAGCGAATGCGCGGCGGCAATACCTTGTGCGATCTCGCCGATCAGCCTCTCGCAATGGTCGGAAAGGCCGTGCTCGAAGAAGCGGCAGGTGCCTTGCAGCCAGACCTTGCCCGGCACGATATTGCCGACATTGCCGCCATGAATCTGCGTGATGCTGACGACAAGCGCGCTCTGAGGGTCGACCGAGCGGCTGACGATGCGCTGGACGGCTTGCACGAAGGCGCCCGCGGCCAGGATCGGGTCATCCCCGAGCTGCGGCATGGCGGCATGAGCGCCAAGACCCTCAAAGGTCAGTTCGAAATTATCGACGGCCGCCATTTGCGGCCCGACGCGGGCGGCGATCGTCCCCAGCCTGATGCCCGGCCAGTTGTGAACCGCATAGACCGCTTCGACCGGAAAGCGCTTGAACAGGCCGTCCTCGATCATGCGCATGCTGCCGCCCTCGTTTTCCTCGGCCGGCTGAAAGATGAAAGTGACGGCTCCGTCGAAGGCGCGCGATTGACTGAGCAGTTTGGCGGCGCCGAGCAGCATGGCGGCGTGGCCGTCATGGCCGCAGGCGTGCATCACGCCCTCTTGCCTCGAAGCATAGGACAGGCCGGTTTTCTCCAGCACCGGAAGCGCGTCGAGCTCGGCGCGAAGGCCGATAGCGCACGTTCCAGCGCCGCTGCGCAGGACACCGACGACGCCGGTGCCGCCGATCCCTTCATGCACCTCGTCGACGCCGAAGGAGCGCAGCTTCTCTGCAACGAAACGCGCCGTTTCGTATTCATTGAATGCGAGTTCCGGATTGGCATGGATATGGTGCCGCCAGCCTATAACCTCTGGTGTCAGCGCGGCGACGGGGTCATTATGCAACATGATGCCTCCTTTCCGCCGACAAAAAGCGGCTTGGTTTGCCTGCCATAGAAGGCCCGGCGAGAGGCGTCTTGAACCGGATTGACCATGGCAAGGACAAACGAAGCGGCAGAGACCGGGAAATACTGGCGCCATCCGTGCTTCCCCGACCTGGGCCTGTTCGAGGCGCGCTTCACCCGGCACCGCTATGACTTGCACACGCACCCGACCTATGTGATCGCCCTGATCACCTCTGGCTGCGAGCGCATTCGCATCGGCCGCAAAAGCGTTCTCGCTCCGGCAGGCACCATTGCCGTCGTCAATCCCGAGGAGTGGCATGACGGCGAACGCGGGGCGGATGAAGGCTGGGCCTACCGGACGTTTTATCCTTCGGTGCCGATGATGACCGCGCTTACCCGCGAACTCGGCCGCGACGGCGCTCCAGTATTTTCGCGCGCGACTATCGAAGACAGCAGTCTCGCCGCAGCATTGATGGCAGCACACCAGGGCTCGACATCCCCGGACACAATGACGGCCGAGACGTCCCTGCTCGTGGCGCTGCGACGGCTGATCGTTCGGCATGGCGACTCGAGCGGACAGGCCGAAGAGATCGAAAGCTCCGGATCGCAGCGGCGGTTCTCGCTCTACCGCGATCTTGTCGAAAGCGAGCTTGGCTCGCAGCTCGACCTCAAGCGGCTAGCCGGCGCGGCTGGCGTGACCCGATTCCAGGTCATCCGCGACTTCAACAAGGCGATCGGCCTGACGCCGGCGGCCTATATCCGCGACCGGCGATTGCGCCGGGCGAGTGCGCTGATCGAACAGGGATTTGGCCTCGCCGACGCCGCCATCGCGGCGGGTTTCGCCGACCAGAGCCATCTTTCCCGTACATTCCGGGCTATGCATGGCATGACGCCGGGCATGTTCAGAAGAGCGGGATAAGGCGCTCCTGAACAGACAAGCTTGCGCGCCAATGCTTGCTGCGCAATGCTGACGCAGCTCGGGGGGAATCATGCGAAAAATCTTGGCATCGATGCTGCTGCTCGCGGCTCCACTGTTTGCAAACAGCGCCCAGGCGCTGGATGCCAGCGGCACGCCGGTCATCGTGACCCCGCTTGCCTCTCACACCGAGACCGCGTCCGGCCAGCCGATCACGCTGCCGCAGAAGAACGTCCAGGTCCTGGTCTCGGCCTATCAGATCGCGCCGGGCGCGACCTTGCCGGTCCACAAGCATCCGTTTCCGCGCTATGCCTATGTCGAGGCCGGCACGCTTCAGGTCACCAACGTCGAGACCGGCAAGAGCAACACCTATCAAACAGGTGATTTCATCATCGAGATGATCGGGCAATGGCATCAGGCGACCAATGTCGGCGCCGATCCGGTCAAGCTGCTGGTCATCGACCAGGTCGAAGAAGGTACCAAGAACACGGTGTTGCGCCAGTAGCTGCCACGTCTGAAAACGGCGTCCGGGGCGGATCCAGCACAGCGCGTAACAGACGTCAGAACGCGAACCCCTCAGGCAAATTGTGATTCCAATAGCCTTTCTCGACAAGTTCACTTATGCGCCAGCCCTCGGACGTGCGTACGACGCGGTCTCGATACCAAAGCCCCTGGAAGAAGACCTGCCTTTTGCCTTCGCCGAGGTCGACCACCATCGGGCATGAACAATGCACGCGCGCGCTGGCCTCATCCCCTCGGAGATCCAGAAGGATTGTCGAAATGGCGTGCTGCGAGATCAATATCTTGGAAAGGGCGCCTTTCATGTAAGCAACATGCTCATCCACACCGCTCCTGATTCCACCTGTTACAGTGTCGTCAAGCACGGCATCGGGTGTGAATATTTTGCGATAGGCTTCCCAGTCGCGATCGTCCACCGCATAGCAATAGCGAACAAGCAGCTGTTCGATCTCAAGCCTATCGGAAACCTCCTGCAATGAAAGGGTCATGTCCTGTCTCCGCGGTTGGCGGCACTAATGCCGCATGCGCCAAGCCTGCCCCGACATTTCGATCAATATTCACGTTGCCGATGCTCCGAGCAACCTCGCCGCGCGACTGGGCATGCGCAAACCCGAACACTCATTTGGCCTCCGCCTTTACCCGGCCGGCGGCGGCGGCCAGCACGGCGCGATCCCCCTCTTCGTACAAGCGGCGGATGGAGATTGCCTTGACGCGCCAACCTTCCGGCGTCCGCACCAGCCGGTGGAGATAGCTGCCGCCGACCGTCCAGAACCGCCCGCCGATCCAGTGGGTTGCGCGGACATGGCTGCGCGCAACCGCACCGTTATCCCCGCCTTCGACAATGATGTTGGTGATGAGGTGCTGGGTGGCGTCGAAGCCCGGCAGCAGCGCTTGCCATTGGGCGATCAGCGCGTCGCAGCCGCTGGTCGTGACCTCGCCGCCGAAGAGGCTGGTGTAGTCGGTCGTGACACGGGCCGCGAGATAGGATCTGACCCGGTCCCATTCACGCAGATCGGCATAGAGGCCGATCCCGGCAATCGCCTCGGCGATTGCGATCCTATCTTTGACCGTCAGCGCATCTCCCGATGCGCTCGCGGCGGGCGCCGAGATAGCGGAAACCATCGCGGCTGAAACCGCCGAGACCAGGACATACCGGCGGGTGACGAGGCTCATTGTCCCGCCTCCCCCGCACCGCCCAGCGTTGCGCGGAAATGCGCGGCGACGGCATCGCTCGCCGCCTTCACCGGCGTGGCACGATCGTAGAAATCGAATTGGGTGACATTGTCGAGCCACAGCTCCTGCTTGGAGCTGGTCAGCCCCGCGTAGAATTTGTGCGCACCCTGCGGAATGGCAGCCGCCTCGCTGTGCACCATCAGAAAAGGCTGGTTCAGGCGCGGAGCCGCCCGGATCGCATCGAACCTCAACCAGCCGCGCCAGAACGCCGGATCGGCCTCGTTGCGCCAGGCCGGAATCATGCCGCGATCGGGCTCGGTGTAACGGGCTCGGTGTAATAGGGCATCTTGAACATGATCGCGCGCTCGTCGCTCAGGCTGGCGGCCGGCAGTAACGCCTGTCTGCCGGTGCGGCGATACTCGGCCTCGGCCGCATCGCTCGTGGCTTCGAGCCTGGCGACGCCTTCCTTGCCGCCATAGGTCTGCTCGACCACTTCGGCATCCTGTAACCAGGGCGCAACGAGGGCGACCGACTTGATCGCGGCGTTTCCTGCCGCGGCGGTGACCATATAGCCGGAGCTGGCGCAAATGCCGAGCCCGCCGATGCGGTCCTGATCGGTCTCGGGCCGGGTCGCGAGATAGGCGACCGCCGCTTCGATGTCGGCGATCTTGGCGTTAGGGTCCTCGTACTGGCGGCGCATGCCGCCGCTTTCGCCCCAGCCGCGAAAATCGAAGGTCAAGGCGACGAAGCCGCGATCGGCCATCTCGCGGGCATAGCGGGCCGGCATCTGTTCCTTCACCGTCATCCAGGCGCCGGTCACGACCAGCGCCGGCCGAGGTTTTGCCGCGTCCAGATCCTCTGGCAGATAGATGTCGCCGACAAGCTGCTCACCATGCGAGGAGAATGTGACGCGCTCGACGCGCGGTGCGGCGACGGCATTGGAGGCGGCGAGCGCGGCGGTGGTTGCTACGGCAAGTGTCAGGGTTTTAAGCATTCGCAAATCTCCTTTGGCTTGGAGTGAGAAGCGCTGCGCGTTGCGAGAAAGACCGCCGTCTCAGCGCTCGCCAGCCAGTCGGCCGGGCAGCGGCTTCAGCGGGTAATGCGCCCAGTAGAAAGCGTCTGACTGATACATGTCGGTCAAAAAATTCTGTGCCTCGGCGATCTTGCCGTCCTTGATGCGGAACATCAGCGCGTAGAGCTGGTCGATCTCGGGACCTGAGCCGACATTCGACCAGCCGCGATGGACGTCGACGACGAGGTCGCCCTGCGCCTGGAAGAAGATCGGCCCGGCCTTGAACTTGCCGTCGGCCAGGCCGCGGAAGAAGGCGACCACCTCGTCCGGCCCGCGCTTGTCGCCGGCGAGCGGATGATGACCGGGAATGCGCCACACGATGTCGGGCGCGAGGAAGGGCCGCACGGCCTCGGGATTGCCGGTCGCGTAAGCTGCGTAATAGTCTTTGATGAGCTGGATATTGCGGTCTTCCAGTGGCCCGCTGTGCGCCGGGGCGGCAGACACCGCCAGAAGAGTGCCGGCGGCGAGTAAAGCGAGCCTTGTCATCGGTTCTGTCTCCTTGCCCGTTCGAGCCGTTCCCAACACCGAGGCTCGTTCGTCGGACCCCAACATGACGCCTTTTGTTCGCCGGAAAAACCAGTAGAGTTCGACAGGGCTATTTGGAAAATCCTTACAATGCGCTTCGACCAATTCAGCGGCATCGTCGCCTTCGTGAAAGTCGCCCAGGCCAGGAGCTTCACCCGCGCCGCCGCCGAGCTCGGCGTCGCTCCGGCCTCGTTGAGCGAGGCGGTCAAGGGGCTCGAGGAGCGTCTGGGGGTGCGGCTGCTCAACCGCACGACCCGCAGCGTTGGCTTGACCGAGGCTGGCGCCCACTACCTCGACCACGTGCGTCCGGCAGCCGAAGACATCTGGGCGGCTGGTGCGGCTCTGCGCGAGAGCCGCGACCGTCCCGCCGGCACGCTGCGCCTCAGCTTGCCCTGGATCGCCGCGCCGCTGCTGATAGAGCCATTGATGCGGCCGTTCATGGATGCTTATCCCGAAGTGCGGCTTAGTCTGATTTTCGACGACAGCTTCGTCGACATCGCCGCCGACGGCTTCGATGCCGGCCTGCGCATCGGCGAGCTTCTCGAGAAAGACATGATCGGCGCGCGTCTGGGCGGGCCACTGCAGATGGTCGTGGTGGGTAGCCCCGATTATCTGGCGCGCAAAGGCACACCGAAGCGGCCGGCCGACCTCGCCGCCCATCGCTGCATCGCATTCGCCCTCACCCGCACGCGCGCGATTTCGCCCTGGGAGTTCACCGTGGATGGACGCGAAGTCGCATTCACGCCGGACGCATGTCTGGTCGTGAACACACTTCCGCTGTGCATTACCGCCGCCGCGCAAGGGCTGGGCCTCGCCTTCGCGGTCGAGGGCCTCGCCGTGCCGCTTCTCGCCTCAGGCGCGCTGGTCAAGGTGCTGGAGCCTTTCTGTCCCGCTTACGAGCCGCTCCACCTCTATTATCCGAGCCGCCGCCTGGTACCGCCGAAGCTGCGGGCCTTCATCGACTTCGTCCGCGCGAATTCGCACAAGCTGCGGATCTGAAGTGGCTTTTCGAGAACCCGGCCCCGTTCAGCCCCAGGCGCCGACCATCTGCCTGGTGGTTGCGTTGAGCCGGTTGAATGCGTTGATCAGGGCAATCTGGACGACCAGGGCGGCAAGCGCCTTTTCGTCATAGTGCCGGGCGGCCTCGTCCCAGACTGCATCCGGCACCGGATCCGGCCGGTCGGCCAACCGGGTTGCCGCCTCGGTCAGCGCCAGTGCGGCGCGTTCGGCGTCGGTGAAGTAAGGTGTTTCGCGCCAGGCTGACACGGTGAAGACGCGCTCGTCCTTTTCGCCGGCCTTCTTCAATTCGCGCGCATGCATATCGATACACACGCTGCATCCATTGATCTGGCTGGCGCGTAAATGGACGAGCTTGCGCGTCACATAGGACAGGTCGGCCGTCTCCGTCGACTTGTCCAGCGCGAGCAACGCCTGCAAGGCGCCGGGAATGAGCATCACCGGGTTTTTCAATCGTGCTTGCATGGTGGTCTCCTTAGGCGTGTTTTTGCCGGCCACACATTTCAGCTTTCGGCCGGCTGTGCTGTTAATCAATCAATAACTCGCTAGCTATGAATCGACATATAGCTGAACGGTTATGGATGTGTCAAGCGGCAAAATTGGAGCACCGCCGGCCGCCCTGTCGCGTGTTGAGCCAACACTTCCGGCTTTCATCGCACCATGCCCGATGCTACCGCTGGCCAGCTGAAATCATCGACGGATCGCCCATGACCGAGACCGAACGCCCTCGCCTCCCGTTGATCGAGATCTGCGTCGAAGGCATAGACGGCCTGCTGGCCGCGCAAGCCGCAGGCGCCGACCGTGTCGAGCTCTGTGCCAGCCTGATCGAGGGCGGCATCACGCCGAGCTTCGGCACGGTGCGCGCCGCGCTCGAGCTGGCGACGATCCCGTTCCACGTCATCGTGCGGCCGCGCGGCGGCGATTTTCTGTATGGCGAAGCCGAATATCGTTCGATGCTCGCCGATGTCGGCGCGCTTGCCGAGCTCGGCGTCGCCGGTGTCGTCGTCGGTTGCCTCGCTGCCGACGGCACTATCGACGAACAGCGCATGAGCGAATTGGTTAAGGCGGCGGGACGCTTGAACGTCACCTGCCACCGCGCCTTCGACATGACCCGCGACCCGACCGAGGCGCTGGAAGCGCTGATCCGCTGCAAGGTCGGCCGCGTGCTGACCAGCGGCCAGCGCGACACGGCACTGGAAGGCGCGGACCTGCTCGCCGAGCTTGTCAGGCAGGCCGGCGACCGCATCATCATCCTCGGCTGCGGCGGGCTTGATCCCGAGAACATCAGCAAGGTGCGGAGGAAAACCGGGTTGAGCGAAATGCACTTCGCCGCGCTCAAGGACGTGCCGAGTGCCATGCGCTACCGCAACCCGAAAGTCGGCATGGGCGGCACCGACCTCGACCGCGAATACCGCAACACCGTGACCGACGAGGCGCTGGTGGCGGCGACCATCGCCGCTGCCCGGACATGATCCTGGAAGATCGAAGAAAAAACATGATCGAAATGCGTTTGCCGATCGAACGGGTTTCGCCGCAGGATGAGCCCGCCATCCTCGCGCTCAACAACGAGCACGCTGCGGAATTATCATGGCTCGAACCTGAGCGCCTGTCCTTCCTGCTCGGCGAAGCGTTTTACACGCGCCGCATCGGTGCACTCGAAGCCTTCATCATGACCTTCGACCAGGACGCGAGCTACGACAGCCCCAACTTCCTGTGGTTTCGCGAGCGCTATCCGCGGTTCGTCTACGTCGACCGCGTCGTGGTCGGCGCCAAAGCGCGCGGCCGCGGCCATGCCCGCCGGCTGTATGAGGATCTGTTCGAGCAGGCGTCACGCGCGGGCCAGGCGATCGTCACCTGCGAAGTCAATGCCGAGCCACCCAATCCGGCTTCGGACGCCTTCCATGCCGCACTCGGCTTTGCGGAAGTGGGCGACGCGGTAATCCACGGCGGCAGGAAAGCCGTGCGGTATTATGCAAGACGGATCGCCGGCTGAACGGCGGGCGCCGTTCGCCCTACCAATTGCGGTTCAGCCAGGAGCGGGCCGGCTTTTCGATGATGTAGTAGCTGCACAGCGCGCAAGCGAACGCCGCCGCCAGCATCAACCACGGCGAACTGCCTTTTATGTCGACGAATTGATAAAAAGGCTGCTGCCAAAGATAGAGCGAATACGACCACAGCCCCAGCATCGTCATCGGCAGGGACGATAGAAACCCGGTCAGATACCGGCTGCTGAAGTCGAGCGAATTGACGGCGAGCGCCAGCAGCGGCACCGCGAGCAGATAGTGGATCGGGGTTGGCACGGCAGCCATGAAAAGGAGCACAGCCACTACTGAGGCCGCCAGGGCGACATGCGGCCCCTTGAGCAGCGCCGGCAGCCTGTCGTCGGCCTTGAGCAGGCATATCACCGCCGACAGCAGGATCGAGGCGATGTGCACGTCGGTGCGCCAATAGGTGCCCTCGTAGCCTATTGCGAGCACCCAGTAGGAGATGGCGCCGTTTGCCATGGCCAGCACCGACAATGCACCGAGCAACATGATGACCCGGGACCGCCCCGAGACGACGACGCTGATCAGCGCCAGGATGATATAGGCGTGCTCTTCGACGCAGAGCGACCAGATATGGTCGAGCGCGCCGGCGCGGGTGACGAGAATTCCGGCATAGTTGTAGGTGAACGTCAGCGCCGTCAGCGCCGCCTTCGACTTGAAGGCGATGAATGTGCCGGACAAGGCAACCATCGCGGCGACGACAAAAATCAGCAGTGCCGGGTAGATGCGGGAGAACCGGCGCTTGAAGAATTTCTTCAGCGGATAGTATTCGACAAACAGGATCTCGGCCATCAGCCGGCCGCTGAGCACGAAGAAGAATTCGACGCCCAGGACGCCGAGATTGATGCCGGGAACGGGGAAGAAATGGCCGATCAGCACCAGCGCGATCGACAGGCCGCGCCAGCCGTCGAGATAGGCAAGCCTGGTTCTTGCCGAGCTATCGGCCACAGGCCTGGACACGACAAGACGCGTCGCGGAGATGTCCGTCATGCCGGTCCCTTCATTGAACCTGCGAAAGGTGGGCTGGAGGCCGCATTCCTCCAGCTATATTGCAGCGCACCAGAGCTTTGTGCAAGTGCGAGATAACGACACGCCCGAAGTAGGGGGACGGACCGAAAGGGGCTGTCATGTCCGTTCCCCGAAACCAACGGTCGACAGTCTCAGGCGTTGGCGGCAGGCGCTTCGCGCCGTGGCCGGCTTGTTCCCAAATAGTACATTGCCATCTTGGCCGGCAGAGCAAAATGTACCGGCGATTTCCGCGACGCAACGCGGCAGGCCTAGCCTTTGCGCGATGCAATGCCTTGCCCGACCGGCCAAATCGGTCGAATGTGCCAGCGACATATCCACTGAACAGAGACAGTGCATGACCGGCTTCGTCCTTCCCTTGCCCGCAACCCCGTCGGTGGCCGTGGCCGGCTCGCCGGAGCGTTTTGCGGTGCGCCGGATCTTCTGCGTTGGCCGCAACTACGCAGCCCATGCCCGCGAGCTCGGCAATGACGAGCGCGACCCTCCCTTCTTCTTCACCAAACCAGGCGACGCAGTGGTCGACTCGGTGGTCGGTTCGGGCACCACGATCCCCTACCCGCCACTGACCCAAAACCTGCATCACGAAATCGAGCTGGTCGTCGCGATCGGCAGAGCCGGCTTTCGCATCCCGCGCGAGCGCGCGCTGGACCATGTCTGGGGCTACGGCGTCGGCGTCGACCTGACTCGCCGCGACCTTCAGGACGAGGCGAAAAAGGCGGCAAGGCCGTGGGACTGGTCGAAAGCCTTCGACCGTTCAGCGCCCTGCGGCCCGCTGGTCCCGGCGCAAAAATCCGGTCATCCCGAAAAGGGCTGCATCTGGCTCGCGGTCGACGGCGAGATCAGGCAGGACGGCGACCTTGCCGAACTGATCTGGCCGGTTCCCGACATCGTCTCGATTTGCAGCGAGGCGCTAGAGCTTAAGCCCGGCGACCTGATCTTCACCGGAACACCGGCTGGCGTCGGCGCCGTCGGGCCGGGCGAAAAGATCACCGGTGGCGTCGACGGCATCGGCGAAATCGAACTGACCATCGGCCAACCGATCCGATGAGCGACATCGTCCTCCATAACTACTACCGCTCCTCGACCTCTTACCGGGTGCGGATCGCGCTGGAGATGAAGGGCCTGTCCTACGACTACGTGCCGCATCATTTGCGCCACGGCGAGCATCTCGAACCCGCCTACCTCGCGGTCAATCCGCAAGGGCTGGTGCCGGCACTGGTCCTGGACGACGGCACGCTGCTGACGCAATCGCTGGCGATCATCGAATATTTCGACGAGACCACGCCTGAGCCGCCGCTGCTGCCCAAGGATGCGCCTGGCCGCGCCCGCGTCAGGATGCTGGCGCAGATGATCGCCTGCGACATCCATCCGGTGAACAATCTGCGCGTGCTGACCTCGCTGCGCACACTGTTCGGCGCCGGCGACCAGGATGTCGTCAACTGGTTCCGGCACTGGGTCAACGAAGGCTTCCAGCCGCTTGAAAAGATTCTGGCTTCCTCGCCCGAGACCAAGACATTCTGCCATGGCGACACGCCGGGGCTGGCCGACATCTGCCTGGTCGCACAGGTCACCAGCAATGCCCGCTTCGGCGTCGACATGACGCCCTACCCGACGATCTCGCGCATCAATGCCGCCTGCATGGCGCTGCCGGCGTTCCAGAAGGCCGCGCCTGAGAACCAGATCGATGCCGAATAGACCGCAAATTGCATGAAGTGATGAGGAACTGCCGATGAAAGCCGTCGTCTTCGAAAAGTTCGGCGAAACGCCAACGATCCAGACCGTTCCCGATCCGAAGCCGGCACCGGAAGGCGTCGTCATCAAGGTGGAGGCGACCGGCCTCTGCCGCAGCGACTGGCATGGCTGGATGGGCCACGACGACGGCATCCGCCTGCCGCATGTGCCGGGCCACGAACTGGCCGGCGTCGTGGTCTCCGCAGGCAACCAGGTGACCCGCTGGAAGGGCGGCGAGCGCGTCACCGTGCCGTTTGCCGTCGGCTGCGGCCGCTGCTTCGAATGCACCTCGGGCAATCACCAGGTGTGCGAGCACCAATTCCAGCCCGGCTTCACTGCCTGGGGTTCGTTCGCCGAATATGTCGCCATCGACCCTGCCGACACCAATCTCGTGCGCTTGCCCGATGAGATGGAATTCGCCACCGCCGCCAGCCTCGGCTGCAGGTTCGTCACCTCGTTCCGCGCCATCGTCGACCAGGGCCGGGTGACGCCCGGCGAATGGGTGGCGGTGCACGGCTGCGGCGGCGTCGGCCTGTCGGCGATCATGATCGCCAGCGCCATGGGCGCCAATGTCGTCGCCATCGACCTCACCGACGAGAAGCTGGACTTTGCCAAAAAGATCGGCGCGGTGGCGACGATCAACGCGGCAAAGACGCCGAACGTGGTCAAGGCGGTCAAGCAGATCACCAATGGCGGCGCGCACATGTCGATGGACGCGCTCGGCCACCCCAGTACCTCGTTCAACTCGATCGCAAACCTGCGCCGCCGCGGCCGCCACGTGCAGGTCGGCCTGATGCTCGGCGACCATGCCAGGCCGCAGATACCGATGGACAAGGTGATCGCATTCGAGCTCGAAATCCGCGGCAGCCACGGCATGCAGGCCTTCCGCTACCAGGCGATGATGGAGATGATCCGCACCGGCAAGCTGAAACCCGAACTGCTGGTCGGCAAGAAGATCAGCCTCGAAGAGGCGCCGGCCGCATTGATGGCGATGGGCGGCTTCGAAGGCATAGGCATCGGCGTGGTGACCAGATTCTAGATCACGCCCTGAGTCTGGATCAGCGAAACGACGCGCAGACCTCCCGCACGCAGGCTCGCAGCCAGCGTTGTGCCGGATCGGCATCGAGTCGCGGATGCCACAGCATCGAAATGGTGACCTCCTCGATATCGACCGGCAACGGGAAGCTGTACATGCCCGTGCGCGCGCCCAGCGTGTGCCGTTCGGGGACGCTGGCGATCAGATCGGAGGCGCGCGCCATGGCGAGCGTGGCCGAGAAGCTGGAAACCATGCACACGATCGTCCGCTGGAGACCGAGCAGTTTCAAGGCCTCGTCGATCGGGCCCTTTTCGCGGCCACGCCGCGAAACGCTGATGTGGCGGCCGGCCGCATAGCGTTCCGGCGTCATTGGGCCCTCGCCCAGCCTGTGACCCGTTCGCACCGCACCGATGAAGCGGTCGCGAAACAGCGCCTGAATGCGCATTTCGGGGCTCGTTTCACTGGCAACCCCGATTTCGAGATCAACCGCCGCGTCACGCAACGACATGTCGTTCTTGTCGGATTTCGGCGCAAAACGCAGCCGCACGCCAGGTGCATCCGCTTCGACACGGGTCAGAAGACGCGGTGCGAACTCCTCGACGAAACTTTCGTTGGCGCGCAGCGTGAAGACCTTGTCGAGAGCAGAGAGGTCGAGGAGCTTGGCCGGGCGCAGCAGCGCTTCCGCATCCTGAACGACTCGGCCTACCTGTTGCTGCAATTCGAGCGCGCGCGGCGTCGCAACCAGGCCACGGCCGGCCCGGACCAACAATGGGTCGCCTGTCGCCTGGCGCAACCGCGCCAACGTCCGGCTCATCGCCGAGGGACTGAGGCGCAGCCGCCCGGCCGCGCGCGCCACACTGCCCTCGGTCAGCAGCACATCGAGGGCGACAAGCAGATTGAGATCTGGCGACGACATGGAAGGACCGTAGCACAGCTCGGCCGCGATGTGGCGTTTCATGCACGAATAAGATGCAAATACTGCGCCTTCCGCCACATCATGCGAGGGAATAGCGTCCGACAGCTCCGATTGGGGGCTGCCGGCAAAGGAGTTCACCTTGGCATCGACCGCTGAAAAGACCTGGGACGAAGTTGCCCCGGTGAGCGCACGCTCGACCCGATGGGCATTGGCAAGCCTGTCGCTTTCAACGCTGCTGTCGTCGCTCGCCACCAGCATCGCCAGCGTCGGGCTGCCATCGCTGATGCAGGCGTTCGACGCATCGTTCCAGCTCGTGCAATGGGTCGTCCTGGCCTATCTGCTCGCCATCACCACCTTGATCGTAAGCGCCGGGCGGCTCGCCGATATATTCGGCCGCCGCCCGCTATTGCTCGGCGGCATTGCCCTGTTCACCTTCGCATCGGTGCTTTGCGGGCTCGCGCCGACGCTCTGGCTGCTGATCGCCGCACGGGCGGCACAGGGGCTCGGCGCGGCCATTATGATGGCTCTGACGCTGGCCTTTGTCGCCGACGCGGTTCCCCGGGATAAAACCGGCAGCGTCATGGGCCTGCTCGGCGCCATGTCGGCGATCGGCACCACGCTTGGCCCCTCGCTTGGCGGACTGTTGATTGCCGGCCTCGGCTGGCGCGCGATCTTCCTCATCAATCTGCCGTTGGGGGTGCTGGCCTTTGCGCTTGCCTGGCGCTTCCTGTCGGCCGGAAAAAAGACGCCAGGTCGGCGCGGTTTCGACGGGATCGGCACGGCTTTGCTCGCGCTGACGCTAGCCGCCTATGCGCTCGCCATGACCCTTGGGCGTGGCAGTTTTGGTTCTCTCAATGTCGGCTTGCTGATTGCCGCAACCGTGGCTGGCCTGCTGTTTGTCATTGCGCAGACAAGGGTCCAGAACCCTTTGATCCAACCTGCGAGGTTCCGCGACCAGGCGTTGAACGCAAGCCTCGCCATGAACCTGATCGTCGCCACGGTGATGATGGCGACACTGGTGGTCGCACCATTCTATCTGTCGCGCGCGCTCGGGCTGGACGCAGCCATGGTCGGGCTGGTTCTGTCGACCGGCCCTCTGGTTACCGCATTGGCGGCGCTGCCGGCCGGACGCCTGGTCGATCGTTTCGGGGCGAACCGGATCATGATCGTCGGCCTGTTCGATCTCGCTATTGGCACCTTTGCTCTGTCGCGGGCGGAATTCGGTATTGCCGGCTATGTCGTGCCGATCATCATCGTCTGCACCGGCTACAGCCTGTTTCAGACCTCCAACAATTCGGCCGTGATGACGGGCGTCGCATCCGACCAGCGCGGCGTCGTCTCCGGCCTGCTCAATCTGTCGCGCAATCTCGGCCTGATCACCGGTGCGTCCGTGATGGGCGCAGTGTTTGCCTTCGCATCGGCTGGGGAAGGCACTGGCTTGGCAGTGTTGGCACCTGCGGCAGCGGCACGAGGGATGCAGGTCACCTTCCAGGTGGCGACGGGCCTGGTGCTGATGGCGCTGATCCTTGCGGTATTTTCAGCCCGCGCCACTGCCGGGCGAACTGATATCGTTGCCAAGCATCCTTGAGGATTCCACCCGGTTCGCATGCAACTCCGGCAGCCGGCGCACCTATCTCGCATATCTCTTGGCACCGACGACGCAAAGCACGACGGCGGCGGTGACGGCGATCATGGCGGGACTGACCTGCTCATGCAGCAGCGCTGCCGCCAGCCCCAGGCCGAAGAAGGGCTGCAGCAGTTGCAACTGCCCGACCGCGGCGATGCCGCCTTGCGCCAGGCCGCGATACCAGAACACGAAACCGATCAGCATGCTGAACAGCGAGACATAGGCCAGACCAATCCATGCGCCCCTGCCGGCACTTTCGAGCGACGGCGGCATGGTGATGAACGTCAGCGCCAGCATGAGGGGCAGCGACAGCACCAGCGCCCACGAAATCACCTGCCAACCGCCGAGTTTGCGCGACAGCGCCGCTCCTTCGGCATAGCCCAATCCGCACACGATGATGGCGGCCAGCATCAAGATGTCGCCGAGCGGCGAGACCGACAGGCCTTGCGTGACTGCGAAACCGGCGACAAGGGCGCTGCCGAGGCACGAGAACAGCCAGAACGCCGGCTTCGGGCGATCGCCGCCTCGAACCACACCGAAGATCGCGGTCGCCAACGGCAACAGGCCGACGAAAATGATGGAGTGAGCCGACGTGATGTGCTTGAGCGCCAGCGCCGTCAGCAGGGGAAAACCGACCACGACGCCAAGCGCCACGATCGCCAGCGGGAACAGATCTCGCCGCTCCGGGCGCTTCTGACGAAAAACGAGCAGCAGCGCCAGGCCGAGGATGCCCGCCGAAGCCGCACGGGCGACCGTTACGAACACCGGATCGAAATCCATCACCGCCACGCGCGTCGCCGGAAGCGAACCGCTGAAGATCAGCACGCCTATGAACCCGTTGACCCAGCCACTCGCCGCCCAACCACTCGCCGCCCAACTACTCGCCGCCCAACTACTCGCCGCCTTGTCCATCGATGCCCCGCTGATTTCGCCCTCTATCGGGCCGGGCGTCTGGCTCCGCCAGAGACAATCAGGTACAGTTTGACAAAACCGTCATGGTAGGGCGAGCAGTACGGATGGATGAGCAGACGACAACTGATGAAGGCAGCCGGACGCTTGTCGAAAGCGTCATGGTGACGATCAGGCACAGGATCGCCGCGCGCAGCCTGACGCCGGGAACGCGGCTGCCTTCGATCCGGGCGTTTGCGAAGGCCATGCAGGTTTCCAAATCCACCGTGGTCGAAGCCTATGAGCGTCTTGCGGCGGAAGGCATGATCCGCTCGCGGCCGGGCTCGGGTTTCTATGCCGCCGGACCGTTGGCTCCGTTGTCGCTGGCCGAGATCGGCCCCAGGCTTGACCGTGCCGTCGACCCGCTCTGGGTCTCGCGCCAATCGCTGGAAGCCGGCGACGGCGTCCTGAAACCGGGTTGCGGCTGGCTGCCGGCAACATGGATGCCCGAGGCTGGATTGCGCCGGGCACTGCGGACGACGGCCCGCGCCGACGACGCCGCGCTGACCGACTACGGCACGCCGCTCGGCTTGCCGGCGCTACGCCATCTGCTGGCGCGGCGCATGGCCGAGCACGGCATCGAAGCCTCCCCGGACCAGATCATGCTGACGGAATCGGGCACTCAGGCGATCGACCTGCTGTGCCGGTTCCTGCTCGAACCGGGTGACACGGTGTTGGTCGACGATCCCTGCTATTTCAACTTCCATGCCCTGTTGCGCGCCCATCGGGCCAAGGTGATCAGCGTCCCCTACACGCGCTCGGGGCCGGACATCGAACTGTTCGCGCAGGCGCTGAACGAGCACCGGCCGCGCCTCTACATCACCAATTCGGCGCTCCATAATCCGACCGGCGCGATATTGTCCCCGGTCGTTGCCCATCGGGTGCTGAAGCTCGCCGACCAGTCGGGGCTGACGATCATCGAGGACGATATCTTCGCCGATTTCGAACACACGTCCGCGCCCAGGCTGGCGGCCTTCGACGGCCTCAGCAGGGTCATCCATATCGGAAGCTTTTCCAAGACGCTGTCGGCATCGGTGCGCTGCGGCTTCATCGCCGCTCCTCGCGACTGGATGGAAGGATTGACCGATCTCAAGATCGCCACGTCCTTTGGCAGCGGGCGACTTGCATCCGAACTGGTGCTGACGCTGCTGAAGGACGGCCTCTATCGCAAGCACGTCGATCTGCTGCGCGCGCGGCTCTCGCGCGCCATGGAAGAAACCGGCACCCGGCTCAGGGCAATCAGCATCGTGCCGTGGATAGATCAGCCGGCCGGCATGTTTTTATGGTGCAGGCTGCCGGAGGGAATAGATGCCGCGGACGTCGCCCGTCACGCTTTGTCGGCCAACGTCGTGCTTGCGCCCGGCAATGCGTTCAGCCTGTCCCGGTCGGCCAGCCGTTTCATGCGCTTCAACGTCGCGCAGTCCGGAGATGACCGGATTTTCAGGGCGCTTGAACAGGCGATGTCGCGTTGATTCGCGCTGCCGGAACCCTGCTGGCCTGAGGCTGTGCTCTCAGGCCCCTGCCCGCTTGCGGCGTGCATAAAGCATGACGAGCGTCTCGGCGGTCAGCGCCGGCCTCTGCTCGCCTTCGATCTCGACCGTATTGGCGGCCTTCATTAGATATTGCCCCGGACCTTTGTCTTCCATCGACAACAGCGTGGTGCGCAGCCTGATACGCGAGCCGACCCTGACCGGCGCCACGAAGCGCACTTTGTCGAAACCGTAGTTGAACGCGGCCTGCGTGTTTTCGGGTACGATCCCCATCTCGAGCGCCAGCGCGCCGATGATCGACAGGGTCAGATAGCCATGCGCGATCGTGGTGCGGAACGGGCTTTGCCGCTTCGCCCGCTCGGGATCGACATGGATCCATTGATGATCGCCCGTGCATTCGGCAAACTGGTCGATGCGGTGCTGATCGACCAGCGTCCAGTCCGAAACGCCCAACTCCTGCCCGGCCATCGCCCTGAGTTGCTCGAAGGTCGGCGGCGTCCTCGGCCGTATCTGCGTCATTCCTGCTTTCCCGATCGCTTGCCTGTTCCGGACCACGACGGGCCGCCCCTGTCAATTCGCCAATGCGATTCCAGCGCATAATCTTCGGCCCGCGAACCGCCAGTCTTCGCCGCCGGCAAGTGTGCTGCCGGGGAACAGCTACCTCTTGTCGTGGCCGGCGCGGATCTCCTCCATCGCCTCCTTGATGCGGCTGCGCAGGATTTCGATCGATTCGGTGCCGGACGCCCTCGCCAGTTCGGCCATCTCGCCGGCATTCTTCAGCGCGGTCTCGAAGGATTTCCTGGCGAACGCCGCCTGCTTCTGCATCATTTCCTGCGGATTGCCGGGCGCTCTGTAGCTTTGTGCCATGTCGGTGATTTCGCGCAGCGTGTCCTGCAGCATCTCGCGTTGCCTTGACAACAGCGCCGAGGCTCCAGCGGCGCTCGCCCGTGCCGACTTCTCCAGCGCTTCCAGGTTCTTGGCGTGGTGGGCGAGGATCGCCTCGACGTCGACATTCGGCAGCTTCAGGTCGCGGCCGAACTTGCCGAACATGTCGATGAAGGACTCGGACTCCGGTCGTTTTGCCATGCTGGTTCTCTCCCCCTTGTTGCCGTGAACGCCGCCACTGCACGGAAGATAGTGCAGCGAAGCTCAGCGGTCCATTCGGACGAGTCAGCCGACAAGAAACAGCCGTTCGGCAGTGTAGAGCACGAGCCCGGCAAGGCCACCGATGATCATGCCGTTGAAGCGGATATATTGCAGGTCCTTGCCGATGTTCATTTCGATAAGCCTTGTCAGTTGCGCGAGGTCCCAGCGCTTGACCTGGTCGGCGATGAACTTCGACACGCCGCTCTTCTGGCTTTCGACGAAGGACGCCAGCGCCACGATGAACCCCTGGTTCATGTCGGCCCTGATCTGCGCGTCGTCGGCAAGATGGCGGCCGACCTCGACGAACATGGTGGCGAGATGGTCGCGGATCATCGAATTCGGCGCCTTGGCGTCCTGTTCGATGAACAGCCGCAGGCTGTCCCACATATCGCCGGCCAGCGCGCTGAGCTCTGGCCGGGCAAGGAAATCGCGCTTCAGCTTTTCAGCGCGCCTGGCATATTGTTTGGATGTCCTCAACCGCTCGACGAAGGTTTCGACGAAAAGGTCGAATTCGGCTCGCATCGGATGGTGCGGATCGGCCCGCACCTCATCGAGCAGCGAGCCGGCCGACGCAATGATCTTCTTCAACAGATAGGCGTCGGCGCGAAACAGGTTGAACAGCGACGGCAGTTCCTCGCGGATCTTCTCGCGCATCGTCGCCAGCGCCTGCTCGTCGCTCAGGAAGCGGCCGACCACCTTGGTGAACTCGTCGAATAATTTCTGGTGGCGGCGATCGTCAGTCAGCGCCGACAGCAGCTCGGCGGCGAGCGGCGCCAGCGGCACCTTTTCGATCTGCTCCAGCATACGGCTGGTGACGAAGCCGCGCAGTCCGGATTGCTCGACCGCCGCCAGCGTCTGCGGCACCAGCCGGCCGACGAAGCGCGACAAATCGGCGGCGCGGTTCGGGTCGGCCAGCCAGTCCGCGACCAGCGCGGAAAAGTCGACCTCGGCGAGCTTTTCGCGCACCGGTTCCGGCGCCAGGAAATTCACCTCGATGAAGCGGCCGAGATTGTCGGCGATGCGATTCTGGTTTTCCGGGATGATGGCCGTATGCGGGATCGGCAGGCCAAGCGGCCGCCGAAACAGCGCCACCACCGCATACCAGTCCGCCAGGCCGCCGATCGTCGCCGCCTCGGCGAAAGCGGCGACGAAGCCCAACCACGCATGCCGGCTCTCGAGCGATTTCGCCACCGCAAAGACCAGCACGCAAAACGCAAGCGCTGCGGCGGCAACGAACTTGGTGCGCCTGAGCGCCGAAAGCTTGGCGTCGGCATCGGCGTCGAACCGGACGGACGCGACGGATGCAAATGCCGGGGCTGGTCGTGACATGATGGGCCGCTCCTGATCGTGTATGCGAACTTATCTAGTGTCGCCTGCCCCAGAAAGCGCGCCGCTGGTTCCGGTGCGCGCAATCGTGCACGCAAACTTGACGCCGGAATTCATCTATTATGCAGCGCCAGTCTGGAATTGTTCCAAACTATAGGCCATATTGACGCCAACCACTGTTATGTGAGGACACAATGCGGCTTACCCGTCAGACCAACTACGCCATGCGCATTCTGATGTATTGCGCCGCCAACACCGAGCGGTTGAGCCGCATCCCCGAGATCGCCGCCGCCTATTCGGTATCGGAACTTTTCCTGTTCAAGATCCTGCAGCCGCTGGTCGAAAACGGCCTGATCGAAACGGTGCGCGGCAGGAATGGCGGCGTCAGGCTCGGCCGCGCGGCCGAATCAATCAGCCTGTTCGATGTCGTGCGGGTAACGGAGGAAAGCTTTGCCATGGCCGAGTGCTTCGAGAACGACGCCGCCGAATGTCCGCTGGTCGATAGCTGCGCGCTGAATTCGGCATTGCGCGAAGCGCTCAACGCCTTCTTCGCCGTGCTGTCGCGCTACACGATCGCCGATCTGGTGGCGGCGCGCCCGAATGTGCGGCACCTGCTCGGCATCGACATGCTGGTGCAAAGGGCGCCGGCCGCCTGATTTCTGGTCGCATCTCAGTTGGTGAGGTCTGTTGAGATTCAGGTCAGGCCGAGCCGAAAATGGTGGGTTCCGAGAACCGGAACGGAGCGTACGTTTGGGTACGTGAGTACCGGAAGCGCAGGAAACCGCCATTTGCGGGCCGGCATCACCTGGATATCAACAGACCGACTGCGGCAATACGAACGGCATGTTTGCGGCCGGCAACACACCGACCTTCAGCCGGCAATCGAAGACCTTTTCGATCAGCTCGTCGCTGAGCACCTGTTGCGGCGAACCTCTAGCGGCGAGCCTGCCGCGATGCATGACGAAAATCCGGTCGGCATACATCGCCGTCAAATTGAGGTCGTGCAGGATGGCGACCACGCCGCCGCCGCGTCTGGCGAAATCGCACGCGATGTCCATGATGATCAGCTGGTGTTTGATGTCGAGGCTGGACACCGGCTCATCGAGGAACAAATAGCGCGGCTTGCCGTCGAGCACCGGCTCCCACACCTGGCACAGAACGCGGGCAAGCTGCACGCGCTGCTGCTCGCCGCCGGACAGCTCCTGGTAGAAGCGGCCGGCAAAACCGTCGAGGTCGACGCGAGCCAGCGCCCGTTCGGGCAGGCGCTGGTCCTCGCCGGACAGCGCGCCGGAGCGCCCGCCGACCAGGCCCAGCCTGACGATCTCGCGCACGGTGAACGGAAACGACAGCGTCGTCGCCTGCGGCAGCACCGCGCGCACCGTCGCCGCCTCGACCGGCTTCATCGCCGATAGATTGCGGCCGTTGACGGTGACCTCTCCCGAATAGCCAAGATCGCCGGACAGTGCTCGGAGGAAGGTCGTCTTGCCCGAACCGTTGGGGCCGACGATGGCCGCGATTTCGCCGGGCCGCGCCTCGAAATCGACATTGGCGACAATGCCCTTGCCGCCGATCGCCACCGAGACATCCCGCGCTTCGATCATAGGCAAACTTTCACAGGTCGATGACGCCGCGCTTGCGCAGCAGGATCCACAGGAAGAACGGTGCGCCGGCGACCGCGGTGACGATGCCGATCGGCAATTCGGCTGGGGCGACGATGGTGCGGGCGACGGCGTCGGCCAACAGCAGCAGCGCCGCACCAAGCAGCGCCGATGCCGGCAGCAAATAACGGTTATCGGGGCCGATCAGCAGACGCAGCAGATGCGGCACGACGATGCCGACGAAACCGATGCCGCCGCTGACGGCGACCGATGCGCCGACCGCTGCCGAGACGCCGACAATCGCGGTGTATTTCAGCCGCTGCACCGGAATGCCGAGATGGCCGGCCGTGGCCTCGCCGAGCGCCAGCGCGTTGAGGCCGCGCGCCAGGAACGGCATTGCCGCCAGCGCCAGCACGATGACCGGCCCGACCGAGCCGATCTTCTGCCAGGTTGCGCCGCCCAGCGAGCCGAGCTGCCAAAAGGTCAGGTCGCGCAATTGCCGGTCGTCGGCCATGAAGATCAGGATGCCGGTCAGCGCCATGGCAAGCGCCGCCAGCGCGATGCCGGCGAGCAGCATGGTGGCGACCGAGGTCCGGCCTTGCCGTGTCGCGACCTTATAGAGCAGCAATGTCGTCGCCAGCCCGCCGCAGAACGCAGCCAGCGGCAAAGCCATCGTGCCGAGCGCCGAAGTCAGCGGCGCCAGCATGGTCGAGCCAAGCACGATGACGGCGACCGCACCGAGGCTCGATCCGGCCGAAACGCCGATCAGGCCGGGGTCGGCCAGCGGATTGCGGAACAGCCCCTGCATGACGGCACCGGAGACGGCAAGCGATGCGCCGATCAGCACGCCCATAATGATGCGCGGCAGACGGATGTCATGGATGATCAGGTGGTCGCGGGCGCTCAACGCCGCGTCGCCGGGCAACGCGCCGAACAGCCAGTCATGCATGACGCCGATGGCCGAGGCATCGGATGCGCCGGAGGTCAGCGACAACAGCACGGCGATAGCCAGCCCGACGCAGAGCAGCACGACGACGAGGCGGGCGCGCCGCGAACGGTCACCCTCGGCTGCCGTCGCCATGATGCCCGCCGCACCGGCGATCGAATGATCGGCCATCGCGCTCAATCCGTGACCTGGCCGCCATAGAGCGAGACGGCGAGGTCGTGGATGGCGTCGGCCGTGCGCGGGCCGAAGCCGAGCAGATAGCCGCCGTCCATGCGGATCAGCTTGCGGGCGGCACCCGCCGGCGTCGAAGCCACGGCAGGGTTCGAAAACAATTCGTCATCCGCGGTGGCCGGTCCGGCATTGTTCATCATCAGGATCACGTCGGGCCTGGCGGTGATGACTGCCTCGTCCGACAATTGCTTGTAGCCGGCAATGCCGTCGACGGCGTTGATGCCGCCCGAAAGCTTGATGATGCCGTCGGCGGCGGTGTCGCTGCCGGCGGCAAGCAGCTTGCCGCCCTGCATCGACAGCACGAACAGGATGCGCTTGCGATCCTTGATCGAGGCGGTCTGCTTTTCGGCTGCCTTCAGCCTGGCATCGATCTGGACCGCCAGCGCATCGGCCTTGGCCTCGGTGCCGAGCGCCTTGCCGACGATGTGGATCTTTTCGAGAATGCCTTGATTATCATAGCGCTCGGTCACCTCGATGAACGGGATGCTTGATTTCTTCAAGACGTCGACGGCTTCCTTCGGTCCGCTGCCGTGCAGGGCCAATATGCCCGACGGATTGACCGACAGCACACCCTCCGGCGACAGCTGGCGCATGTAGCCGACATCAGGCAGTTCCGCCGCCGCTTGCGGATAGCGGCTGGTCGAATCGCGCGCGACAAGACGATCCTGTTCACCGAGCGCGTAGACGATCTCGGTGATCGAGCCGCCAATAGCCACGATCCTCGAGCGATCGGCGAAAGTCGCGATGCCCTCGGCGGCTTGAGCCGTCATCAGCGCGGCGAAGGCCAGGAAAACAGCGGCCACAGGACCAAGCGCCGACCTGGAGACCGATGCCAGCCTGGAGAAAAGAACCATCGTCGTTTTCCTCAAGCTGCGGTCGGGCTTGGGATACGCGGCAGGTTTTCGGCCAGAAAGCGCCAGTCTTCGCGCTCGCTTTCGCCTTCATGCCGCTTACCGAAGAACTGGATGATCATCTTGCCGTCGGCGCCATAGACTTCGAGCGACGTGACATAGCCGTCCTTGGTCGGCTTGCGCACGGCCCAGACCTCATCGATGTGGTCGGTCCGCAGGTGCAGATGGAAGGTCTCGTCGAGCACGTTGAGCCATGGTCCCATCGGCTTGATCGAGGCGACGGGGCCGGAATGGATCTGAATGCAGCCGCGATTGCCGACAAAGCACATGATCGGCATGGCGCCAGCAGCGGCGTGGTTGAGCATGGCGTTCACCGCATCCTTGTCGACCAGCCAGGCGTAGTCCTGGCCGACCATGCGCACCGCCTGTCGGCGGCTGATCTTCAGTGTCTTCAGCATGCCGAAGAACTGATGCACGTCGGTCAGCTGGCTCCAGCGGTCGCGCAGATCGTCGATGCTCGCCGGGTTGTCCGCAGTCTCGGTCTCGTCGGCCGTGCCCGCTGAAATCGCCACCGGCGGCTCCTGGTTCGGCGATTCCAGCCCGGCCACCAGTTTCTGATAGGCGTAAAGGTTGGAGGCTGGCCTGAGATGCACCTTGTGTACCGCCTCGCCTGCGGTATCGAAGAACTGCAGGCTGCGGCGGATGTCGGCGCCATCGCGCTTTTCCACGGCAAAGCCGTGCGCCCAGACTTTTGGGAAAATGCGCAGGTCGATATTCTCACCGAGCACCATGGCATTGTGATTGCCGGTGACGACCTTGTCGTAGACGCCGATCTTCTCGTGCACCGCGCTTTCGTTGCGGGTCAGCGCCATCACCTCACCGACAGCTTCGAGGCCAGTCAAAAGGTCGTTGACACGCGGCTCGACGCGCACGACGCCGTCGCCGCAATGCGCGGCGACCAGTTCGGCCTCCGAAATACCGAGCTGGGCGGCGAGGTCGCGCTCGCGCATTTTCGGATTGTCTGCCCGTGCCCGCCGGATCTCGTGTGGGGCGGGTTTTACGCGCTGGTCCATTTCTACCACCTACTTGTTGAGGATGAGCTTGCCCTGCCGGGTGATCTTCAGCCGGTACAGCGCACCATGATGCTCGATGCCGATCTCGTGCTCCCCCTGGAACAGCGTGTTGCTGGACAGCGTTCTCACGGCCGATTGGACCCGGTCGAAACGGACGGAATTTTCGTCGGAACGGCGGACGCGATAGCGAAAGTCGCTGGGATTGTGCGTGTTCATGGGTTCGATCCCTTTCCTGTGCCTGGCATCTGGCTCGGCGCCTGCGTGAAATGCCGATTCAATTCTTGACTCGAATAATCATGTTATCTAGCAGTGCAATACCGGAGTAAATGAGTCAACATTTAAGACGCCGGACGCGATGAAAAATGCCAGCGAGCCCCAAGCCAGCCAGCATCGAACATGGATTCTTGGAGTTGCAGCATGGGGTTGGCGAATTGGGGACGGCTGGCGGGCAGCGGCCTGACACATTGTTCTATGACAAGCAAAATGGCCGCGTTGCTGGCCGGCGCGGCGGCGATCCCGCTGCTCGCAACACCGGCCGGCGCCCAGCAGGCCGCCCAACCGGCAGCCGACCAGCAGCAGACTGACCCGTCTCAACAGCCCGAAAAGGTAAAGCCGGCCCCGGCGGGTACCACACTGCTCGACAAGATCCTGATCCTCAGCCGTACCGGCGAGACGGCGATCGAGTCGCTTGCTTCAGCCAGCCATGTCGACGAGGAACAGCTCGAGCGCCGCATGGCGACGACGCCCAACGAAATGCTGTTCGGTGTGCCGGGTGTCGCCGTCCAGGCCGACGCAAGGCGTGTCAGTTCCAGCATCAACATCCGCGGCCTGCAGGATTTCGGCCGCGTCTCCGTCATCGTCGACGGTGCCCGCCAGAATTTCCAGCGCTCGGATCACGGTACGCAATCGACCTTCTACATCGATCCCGAATTGATCAAATCCGTCGATGTGATCCGCGGCCCGGTCGCCAACACCTATGGCTCCGGGGCGATCGGCGGCGTCGTATTTTTCGACACCAAGGATGCGCAGGATTTCCTCAAGCCGGACGAGACCTGGGCGGTATCCGCAACTGGGCGCTACGAAACCAACGGCAAAGGCTGGACCACCAGCGCCACCGGCGCCTATCGGATCAACGAGAACTGGGACGTGCTCGGCAATATCGTCTACCGCGACTATGACGACTACAAGCATGGCGGCGGCGACACTGTAGCGGGCACCGGCTTCGACGTCTTGAGCGGCCTCCTCAAGACGACCATCCGCCCCAGCGAAAACAGCGAGCTGAAGCTGGGCTGGATCGGCTCGAACGACGGATGGACCGAGACCAGCGGCAGCGCGCCGGTGAACGACGCCGACCTGAAGGCGAATACCTTCACGGCCCGCTACAACATCACCGACGAAGACAAGAGCTGGCTCGACCTCCACATCAACGCGTCCTACAACAAGACCAAGCTCGATCTGACGACCCTTGTGGCGCAAAACCGGTTTGATCCGGTCACCGGTCTGCCCGTGGTTTTGCCGGCGGGTTCGAAATCGACGTTCGACATCGGCACCTCCGGCATCGACATTTGGAACACGTCGAGATTCGAGACCGTTGGAATCGCGCATGAGCTGACCTATGGCGGCGACTGGGTTGGCGACGATGTCGAGACAGGCGGCACGGCGGGCGGCGACAGCTTCTATACGCCCTCGGGCAACAGGAACGTCTCCGGCGCTTACGTTCAGGACAAGCTCACCTGGGACTGGCTCGAGGTCATCGCCGGGCTTCGTTACGACAGCTACAAGCTCCACAGTGATGTCGGCGAAACCTCTGGCGACCGGCTGTCGCCACGCATCACAGTGGGCATTTCGCCCTTCGAGAGCGCCAACCTTTCCGGGCTGCAATTTTACGGCACCTACGCTGAAGGCTATCGTTCTCCGTCGCTGTCGGAGACCCTGATCAGCGGCAACCATCCAGCCGGCGTCAGCTTCCCGTTCCTCCCCAATCCCAATCTCAAGCCCGAAACCGGCAAGACGGTGGAGTTTGGCGTCAATTACAGCACCAACGGCGTCATCGAGGCTGATGACGCGCTGCGGCTGAAGGCGGCCTATTTCAACAACAATGTTGACGATTACATCGATGGCGTAACGCTATCGCCGTTCGACCCGACCAGCGGCTGCCCGTTCGGTCCGGGCATACCGATCTGCTTCCAGTATCAGAATTTCGCCAAGGCCAAGATTCACGGCTTCGAGATGGAGGGCGTCTATGATGCCGCCTGGGGCTTTGCCGGGCTTTCGGCGTCGTTCACCGACGGCCACACGATTTCCTATGAAGGCGAACGGGCGGACCTTGTCACCGTCCCCTCCTCACAGATCACCGGGCAACTCGGCTTTCGCTTCCTCGAGGACAGGCTGACCATCGGTGGCGAGGTGCAATACAACGGCAAGCCGCAGGGCAACCCGGTGGCCAAGGACTATACGCTGGTCAATGCCTTCGCCAGCTACCAGGCGACCGACAATTTCGAGGTCGATTTCCGCGCCGACAATCTGTTCGATGTCAAATACGCCAACCCGCTGAACGCATCGACAACGAGTGTCGTCTACGAGCCCGGCGTCACCCTGAAGCTGGCAGCGACCATGAGGTTTGGAGGCTGACGATGAGGCAAGCCGTGACAGCATCCCTTCGTCTGTTCGCCGCGGCGCTGGCTATGTCGCTTGTCGCGGCTCCGGCGTGGACACAACAGCAAGCACCGGCGCTGATCCTCGAGCTCAACGGCGCGCAGCCTTCCGACAAGGGCTGCCGCCTGACCTTCGTGGTCACCAACAATCTCGGCGCCGGTCTTTCCAAGGCGGCGTTCGAGATCGCGCTGTTCAACGAGGCCGGCGTCGTCGACCGGCTGACCGTGCTCGATTTCAAGGAGCTGCCGGCAGGCAAGACCAAGGTGACGCGTTTCGACCTTGCCGGCACCGATTGCGGCAAGATCAGCCGCGTGTTGATCAACAGCGCCACGGAATGCGCCGGCGCCGAGCCGAATGCCTGCATGCGCGGGCTGAAGACGCAGACCAGGACCGGCATCGCCTTCGGGGTCTGAATTTGGGACTGGAACCCGCATTCGCGCGAAACACCGTGGCGTGGCCACTAGCCGGTTTCCTGCCGCCGGAGCCGGACGATCCGGATTTCGCCATCCCGCGCGGGGCGCTGCGTGTTTCGCCGCGCGACAGGCCGGAAGACAGTTACATCGCCGATGTCGACGGCGACTTGACTGCGGTACCTGTGGAGCCATTGCGGCAGGCACGACAGACGCGGCGGCGCCGCAACTGGACGGTGGCGATCGCCTGCTCTTGCGCATTCCACGTGGCGGTGGCGCTGGCCTTCCTCACGCTGCCAGACGACCGGCCAAGCATCGAAGGTGCCGACCAGCAAGGCGAAATGCTGCTCGGCGCCGACCCGCAGCAGGCGGCCGGCGATGTCGGAGACGATCCGGAAGTGGCCAACGTGACGATGGTGACCATGCTCGACGCCAAGCCGGTCGAAACGGTCGAGGCGCAGGCGGCCGCGGCGGAAGAGACGCTCCAGCCGGTCACCGATCCGGCGGAGACATCGGACAAAGAAGTGGTTGAGCCGGTCAACGAGGCCGCCACGGAAACCGCTGCCGTTGCCGACCGGACCGAGCCTGCGCAACCTGTCCAGCCGGCGCGCCAGGACCCGTCGCCCGACATTCTTGCGACAGACAGGCTGGTCCCCGCCGACGACAATGCCGTGCCGCCGCCAGTCAGCGCGGTCGAAACGGCCGAACCTGCCGAGACGAGTGCGCCGGCACCAGCCGACCCGGCGCCGGCCGAAACGGTTCAGACGACCGAGACAGTCGGCGCGGCGGAAGAACCGAAGCCGGACAGGCCGGAGCCCAAGCAGCCGAAGAAGGCAACCGCAAAGAACAAGCCGGTCAAAAAAGCCGAACCGACTGAAACCGAAAAGCCGCCCCTGCGCAAGAAGGCGGGCAAGGCTGCGGCAAAAGCCGACACCAAGAAGAAAGAAGCCGGCTCCGGCGGCCGTGACGAAACGGATGTCGCGCGCGGCATGGCCGACGGCAGGAAGGACGGCAAGATCCTGACCGCCAGCAGAGGCGGCAAATCAGGCATCGGCAATGCAGCCGTCACGAACTATCCCGGCAAGATCAGGTCAAAACTGGTGCGGGCCTTCAATTCGACACGCACGCGCGCCACCGGCACAGCAACCGTTGCCTTTACCGTCGGCTCGAACGGCAGCGTCCGGTCAGCCAGGCTGACGGGCAGTTCGGGTGTTGCCGCGCTGGACAAAGCCGCACTCGACGCAGTCCGCCGGGCTTCTCCGTTTCCTCCTATTCCGGAAGGAGCCGGTCGCTCGGCTTGGCAGTTCGAAGTGCCGCTCGGTATCAGGTAACGATCGTCCTCATGCGGATACCAAAGTCGGCGCCACCCCTGCCCCGCGATGCGCGAACCCTGGCGAAACCTACGCAGCGGCCAGCAGGCTGGCATTGCCGCCCGCCGCCGTGGTGTCGACGCAGACGGCGCGCTCGTGGGCGTAGGCGGCCGGATAATAGACTTCGCTGATCAGCGGCACGATCGGGCCGGCGCGCTCGGCGATGACCTTGCGCACGATGCGCGCGGCCTCGGGCGTGCCGGAAAAGGCCACGACATCGACCCGCAGCGAGCGCGCTTCGACCGGGGCCGGCCGGCCGTCGATGGCCGCCAGCGGCAGGCCCTTGCCGGTCAGCGCCGACAGCGCTGCCGGCGCGCCGGGTGCGACGGCGAGCACGGCATTGCCGGCGGCCAGCGCCTGGATCGTCTGCGCAAGCAGCGTATCCGCGTCGGGACCGAGGCACAGCACGCGCCCGCGCGGCGACAGCGACAGCGTGTTGGCCTCGCCGGTCGGCCCGGGCAGGTCGACCTGGCCAAAATCGATGGCGGCGGCGGTGCCGATGGCGGCGGCACCCTTGCCGCGCAGATGTTTCCTCAGGATGGCGACACGATCCGGACGCGTCGACCAGCCGCCAAGCGCCGGGTCCGGCAGATTGTCGGCGAGCTCGGTCGCAGTCACCTTGCGGCCTTCGGCAAGATGGGTGCCGGCCTCCGGTCCCTTGCGGAAGCGTCGAAGATAATGTGGGCCGCCGGCCTTCGGCCCGGTGCCGGAAAGGCTCTCGCCGCCGAACGGCTGCGCGCCGACGACGGCGCCGATCTGGTTGCGGTTGACGTAGATGTTGCCGGCATGGATGCCATCGACGAAATGCTGGGCGCGGCCTTCGATGCGGGTGTGCAGGCCGAAGGTCAGGCCATAGCCCTTGCGGTTGATCGCCGCGATCACCGCATCAATCTCGTCGGCATCGAAGGTGGCGACATGCAGCACCGGCCCGAACACCTCGCGCTCCAACTCCTCGATGCCCTTGACCCGAAAGACGTGCGGCGCAACGAAGCGGCCGTCCTTCGGCGCTTCGAGCTTGGCGATCAGCCGGCCCTGCAGGCCCATTTTGGTGCAATAGTCACGGATCGACGCTTGCGCCTCGTCATCGATGACCGGACCGACATCGGTCGATATCCGCCACGGGTCGCCGAGGCTGAGCGCTTCCATCGCGCCTTTCAGCATCTCAAGCATCTTCTTCTCGACGTCCTTCTGCACGTAGAGAATGCGCAATGCCGAGCAGCGCTGGCCGGCACTCTGGAAGGCGGAGGCCAGGATGTCGCGCACCGCCTGTTCGGGCAGCGCAGTGGAATCGACAATCATGGCGTTCAGGCCGCCGGTCTCGGCGATCAGCATGGCGTCGGGCGCGGCGGTGTCGGCGAGCTGCTTTTCGATCAGCTTGGCGACCTCGGTCGAGCCGGTGAAGCAGACGCCGGCAATGCGCGGGTCAGCGGTCAGCGGGCCGCCGACCGAGGGGCCGTCGCCGGGCAGAAGCTGGATGACATCCTCCGGCACGCCGGCCTCGCGCAGCAACTGGACAGCGCGGAAGGCGATCAGCGGCGTCTGTTCGGCCGGCTTGGCGATCACCGAATTACCGGTGACGAGTGCCGCCGCGATCTGCCCGGTGAAGATGGCGAGCGGAAAATTCCACGGCGAGATGCAGGCGATGGCGCCGCGCGCCTCGGTGCCCGCCTCGGCATTGGCGGCCTCAGCCGCATAGTAGCGCAGGAAATCGACCGCCTCGCGCACTTCGGCGACGCCGTCGGCGAGCGATTTGCCGGCCTCGCGGGCGGAGAGTGCAAAGAACTCGACGGCGTTTGCTTCGTAGAGATCGGCCGCCCGGTTGAGGATGGCAGCGCGCTCGGCGACCGGCCGTCTTGCCCATGCCGGTTGTGCCTCGACGGCGATGCGCACGGCGGTCTCGACCTGCTTGGCGCCGGCCTCGCTGACCGTGCCGACCACTTCCGAAGGTTTTGCCGGATTGACGACCGGACGCTGCTTGCCGTAGCCGGCCGCGCGGCTGACCGGCTTGGCGTGCCAGCGCTCCGGCCCGGCGAACTCGGCCCTCGCCTTGTCGATCGCAGCCAGCGTCAGCGTGTCGGTGATATCGAAGCCCTTGGAATTGCGCCGGCCTGGACCGAAGATTGCCGACGGCGGCACGATCGCTGGATTGGCGGCGGCACCTTGTTTCTCCACCGTTTCGAGCGGGTCGCGGGCAATGTCCTCGGGCTCGACTTCCTCGTCGGTGAGCTGGTGGACAAAGGAGGAATTGGCGCCGTTTTCGAGCAGCCGGCGGACCAGATAGGCGAGCAGGTCGGAATGCGCACCGACCGGCGCATAGATGCGGCAGCGCGTGCCTTCGGCCCGCCGCACCGTCTCATGCAGCGCCTCGCCCATGCCATGCAGCCGCTGGAACTCGAACGTATCGCGCTCCGTCGTCATCGACAGGATGGCGGCGACGGTGTGGGCGTTGTGGGTGGCAAATTGCGGATAGATGCGATCGGTCATCGCCAACAGCTTCTTGGCGCAGGCCAGGTAGGAGACGTCGGTGTTGGCCTTGCGGGTAAAAACCGGATAGCCGTCGAGCCCGAGCGTCTGCGCCCGCTTGATCTCGGTGTCCCAATAGGCACCCTTGACCAGCCGCACCATGATGCTGCGGTCGTATTTCCTCGCCAGCTCGTAGAGCCAGTCGATGACGAAGGCCGCGCGCGGGCCATAGGCCTGCACGACGACGCCAAAACCGTTCCAGCCGGCAAGCTCCGGTTCGGCCAGCACCCGCTCGATGACGTCGAGCGACAAATCGAGGCGGTCGGCTTCCTCGGCGTCGATGTTGAGGCCCATGCGCGAATGGCGCGCCGCCAGCGCCAGCGACAACAGCCGCTCGGCCATGACGGGCAGCATCTTTTCCTTCTGCGTCACTTCATAACGCGGATGCAGCGCAGACAGTTTTACCGAGATGCCGTGGTTCTGGCGGATGTCGGGGCCGTTGGCGCCGGCATCGAGCGAAGAGATGGCATCGGCATATGCCTTGAGGTAGCGCAGCGCGTCGGCCTCGGTGCGGGCCGCCTCGCCCAGCATGTCGAAAGAATAGAGATAGCCCTTCTGCGTCATCGGTCGGCCGCGCCTGACCGCCTCGGCAATGGTGCGGCCGAGCACGAATTGCTCGCCCATTTCGCGCATGGCGGCGGCGACGGCCTTGCGGATGACCGGCTCGCCAAGCCGGCGCACCATGGCGCGCAGCGTGCCTTCGATGCCGCCCTCGCCCTCGTCGAGCACGCGGCCGGTCAGCATCAGCGCCCAGGTCGACGCATTGATGAAGATCGAGCTCGAGCCGCCCGCATGCGCCGACCAGTCGTGCGGCGCGATCTTGTCGGCGATAAGGTCGTCCATCGTCTCGGTGTCTGGCACCCGCAGCAGCGCCTCGGCCAGGCACATCAGCGCCACGCCCTCCTTGGTCGACAGGCCATAGGCGGACAGGAACACCTCCATCAGCCGCGGATCGGACGAGCCGCGCACCGCCCGCACCAGATCGGCGGCACGCGCCGAAATCGCCTTGCGGTCTTGCGCGGACAGCCCGGCCGCCTCGGCCAGCCGCTTCACCGCCTGGTCTTCGTCGGGCAAATAATTGGCACGGATCTGCTGGCGGATGGTGTCGAGCGCTGGCATGGCGGTCCTGTAGAGCGAGCATAAGGGAGCGGGCCGGCGGTCACCGGACCGAACGGCGCAAGCTAACATATGTAGGGATTGCAGTCGGTCCAAAGAAGTCGACAGAACAGATCGATCGATCTATCATTAGGACTGATCACCTCCAATTCGACCAGGAATTCAGTGACAGAAGACCAATTGGACCGGATTGACAGGAACATCCTGTCGGCTCTGGGCAGCAATGGCCGGCTTTCCATGTCGGAACTGGCGGCGAAAGTCGGCCTGTCGAAGACGCCGGTGCAGGCACGAGTCAAACGGCTGGAGAAGGACGGCTTCATCAGGGGCTACCAGGCGATCATCGACCGTGAGCGCATGGGCGAAGGCCATGTCGCCTTCGTCCAGGTGAAACTGTCCGACACCCGCTCGGCCGCGCTCGACGCCTTCAACCGCGCCGTGCAGGCGGTGCCGGAGATCGAGCAGTGCCACATGATGGCATCGAGCTTCGACTACCTGCTGAAGGTCCGCACCACCGACATCGCCGCCTACCGCCGCGTACTCGGCAAGCGCATCTCCGCCCTGCCGCACGTTGCCCAGACCTCGACGTTTGTCGCGATGGAGACGGTGAAGGATCGGTAGGAGAGCGCTGTTGTTGTCCCGCCACCCTCACTCCGCCAGTGTCTTCAGGAACGCCACCAGCGCCGCGCGTTCGCGGTCCGAAAGCTGCAGCGGGTGGATCTCGGATGTGCCCTCGACGCTTGCCGGTGCCTTCGAATAATGCGCCACCACCTCGTCGAGCGAGGAAAACTGCCCGGCGTGCATGTAGGGCGGCCGGGTGGCGGCACCCCGCAGCGACGGCGTCTTGTAGGCGCGGACGAGTTCCGGCCCGGTCTTGACCATGAAGCGCAACTCGCGGCAGGCGCTGGCATCGCCATCGCGAAAGGCGCCGAAACAGTTGAACGGATCGGCCTCGACCTGCGCCACCGCGTCGACGCGGCCGCGATCCGGCGGCAGGCCCGCGACCGGCGGCACGCCGGTGTTGTGGAAGCTGCCGTCGGTAAAACGCGGGCCATTGTGGCAGGTCACGCAATTGGCCTTGCCGATGAACAGCTTCAGGCCGAGGATTTCCTCCGGCGAAAAGGCGTCGCCTTTCGGCTCGGCGCCCGCAGCCAGGTCGATGGCGAAGCGGTCGAAGCGTGTCTGCGGCGGCGCGATCGAGCGCTCGAAGGCAGCGATCGCCTTGCCGATGTTGGCAAAGACGCGGTTGACCTCCTCGGCTTGGCTGGCGGGCATGGCGTTCCAGGCCGCCTTCTCGGCATCGGTGCCGAGCGGGCCGGCATTGGCCGGCACGCCCGAAAGGTCCGGCAGCGGCCCGAAGATGCGCTCGTAGCGCTCGCCGAAACGGGCCTTGATGTAATGCGCGAAGGCGGCGCGGTTGCCGGCCTGCTCCAGCGGATTTTCGAGCGGTGTCAGCGCTTGCGCCCACAGGCTGTCGCGCCGCCCGTCCCAGAAGAACCAGGGATCATGCGCGACGCCGGCCAACGGCATGGTACGACGGTTGGTGCGGCCGACGGCGACCGCTTGCGGCAAGTCGTCCTGGAATTGGCGGTCGATCTTGTGGCAGGTCGAGCACGATACCGTGCCGTCGCCGCTCATCCCGGTGTCGAAGAACAGCGTCGAGCCGAGTGCCGCGGCGGCCGGCACATCGGCGAAGCGATTGGTGGTGTCGGGCTTCAGCGGCGGCAGCTTGGATAGTGCCAGCGAGGCGATGGTCTGCTTTTCGGCATCGGAAAACTCCGGTCTGCCGCAGCCGGCAAGCAGGGCCACCACCACGAACGCGAGAAGACTGGGAAACCGGCTCATCAGTGGCTCACAGCACCACATTGAAGACGACAGTGTCCGAACCGGCCGCAGCGGAAATGGCAAAATGCAATTGCCACCACCCGCTCATCGTGAATTTGACGCCGTCGATGCGATAGCGCCCCGCGCCGAGGTAATCGGTCGCCTGCGGGCTGGTCGGCAGACCGTGCTTGTGCTGCGGCATGCCGCCGGAAATCGTTATCGCAGCACCTTCCACCGGCGCACCCTCGACGGTTTTGAGCGTGAGCAGCCAGGATTCCAGTTCGCCCTGCCGGATGACGCCTTTCTCGGGCTCGAAAGTCGCCACGAACAGCTTGTTCGCCGTCGTCTTGGAACGGCCGACGTCCGAACTTGGTTGGGGTGCATGCGGCGCCGTCAGATAGACGATTGCCAGCACTCCGGCGAGCAAGGCAGCCAGGCCGAGGCCTCCAAGAAGATAACGCCATAACGATGCCAAACCCATTCCTGTTCTGCGGATAACGTTTCGCTGGGCAGATCGCGTCCCACGCCCCTGTGGGAAATCGAGCCCAGTGCAAGAATCCGCCGTCGCCAAGCATGGCGCTGCCGGCTGCAAAAAGCTACAGCACCGCAATTGCAGGATGGAGGAGTGCTTCATGGCAGGAAACGGCATCGCCTCGATCGGCGAGTGCATGCTCGAGCTTTCGGGCCAGGCCGGGCCGAACTGGCGCATGGGCTTTGCCGGCGACACGTTCAACACGTTATGGGCGCTGCATGCCTTGAGCGGCGAGCGGCCGGCGACCTATGTGTCGGCCTTCGGCGACGACCCGTTCTCGCGCGACCAGATCAAGTTCCTGGCCGAGAGCGGCATCGGCATCGGCGCCAGCCCGGTGATAGCGGGCGCCCGCCCCGGCCTCTATGCGATCACGCTGACCGGCGCCGAACGTTCTTTCACCTATTGGCGGGCCGACGCGGCCGCAAGGCAGTTGGCTTCGGACCCAGCCGCTTTGCAGAAAAGCCTTGAAAACCAGGCGCTTGTCTATTTTTCCGGTATAACTTTGGCAATTCTCGACGAGGCTCCACGCAAGGTACTGCTGACGGCCGTGGCCACGGCGCGCGCGGCCGGCTCGCTGATTGCCTTCGATCCCAATTACCGGCCGCGGCTGTGGCGCCGGCGCGAGGACGCGCAGGCCGCGATCCTCGAGGCACTCGCCGTCGCCGACATCGCGCTCCCGACCTTTCCCGACGAGCAGATGCTGTTTGGTGATACGACACCGCAGAAAACAGCCGAACGGCTGCGAAAGCTGGCCGGCGAAGTCGTCGTCAAGAACGGTGAGGAACCGGCGCTGATCGCGCAAAACGGAACCTTGCAATCGGTTCCGGCGGTGCACGTCGCCACCCCGGTCGACACCACCGGCGCCGGCGACTCCTTCAACGGCGCCTACCTCGCCGCCCGCCTTGCCGGCCATGCCCCGGCAGAAGCCGTGCTGCGCGCTCATCGCGTCGCCGCCGCCGTCGTGCAGGTGCGCGGCGCCCTGGCGCCGTTCGAGACGCTCAAGGCTGCGTTCGAGGCACCCGCTATCTGACCTTGATGACGACCTTGCCCTTGGCGCGTCCTGTTTCGACATAGGCCAGGGCGTCATTGGTCGCTTCGAATGGAAAGACCCGATCCACAACCGGGCGGATCGCGCCGGCTTCGATGAGAGCGTTGATTTTGCTCAGCTGATCGCCCTGCGCCCACATGAACAGGAACGAAAACTGCACGCCGCGGCGCTTGGCTTTGGCCCGAATTCCGCGACTCAGGAAGCGCAGCACCAGCCTCAGCGTCAAGTTCAGTCCCTTTTCCCTGGCAAATTCGGCATCCGGTGGACCGGAGATGGAGATGAGCTTGCCACCCGGTTTCAGCACCCTCACGGATTTTTCCAGTGTCTTGGCGTCCTGGCTGTTCAAGACGACATCGTAGCCCGACAGAACTTTCTCGAAGTCGTCTTTCCTGTAGTCGACGACGACATCGGCGCCGAGACTTTTGACCAGATCGGCACTTGCCGCGCTCGCGGTTGTCGCAACGGTCGCGCCGAGGTGCTTGGCCAACTGAATAGCAAATGTCCCGACGCCGCCGGAACCAGCCTGAATGAAGACCTTCTGTCCCTTCTTCAGGTTTGCCCGTTCGATGAGCGTCTGCCAGGCGGTGAGACCGACCAGGGGAATCGACGCCGCCTCTTCCATACTGAGATTCTCGGGCTTCAAGGCTACGTCGGCCTCATTCACGGCAATGAATTCGGCGAATGTCCCAATCCGGCCATCGCGCGGCCGCGCATAGACCTCGTCGCCGGCCTTGAACTTGCTGACTTGCGATCCTACGCGGATAACCTTCCCAGCCACGTCGTGGCCCAGGATGAAGGGCCGGCGGTAGGGCAGGATGAGCTTGAATTCTCCGGTTTTGACCTTGGAATCGAGCAGGTTCACCCCTGCGGCATGGACCTCGACCAAGACATCGCTGTCCTGGAGCTCCGGCTCCGGCATTTCGGCCAGCCGCAGAATGCCCTTCTTGTTATACTTATCGACAACGAATGCCTTCATGGCAGTTACTTTCTAAGAATGCCTGTTGCTGTTCGGGACGAAACAAGCCGAACGTTTTCAGCTGCATAGCCGCCTTGCGGCAAGGCCTCAGCCTCGAGGAAGGACAGGGCCTTCGGGACAAAATCGGCGTGGTTCTGAAATATCCCGCCATGCCCGGCATCCGGATAGATGACCAGATGCGCCCCCGGGATACGCCCGGCGAGATCATAGGTATTGCTGCTCGGCACCATCCTGTCCTGGTCGCCATTCGCAACCAAAGTGGGAATGCGGATGGTGCTCAGGTCTTGTGGCGCCTGGAGTCCGTAGGCCTTGATCGCCTTGAGTTGCGCGCCGAACGCGCTCAGCGATATCGCCTTGTCCCGGTTGTTCCGGCGCTCCTTCAGCCGTTGCAGAAATGCGTTTGCGGCGCGGCGCCCATTCGGCGTTCTTGTGAAGAAGAGATAGTACTTCGGATCCCGAAAAGTCAGCGCGCCCTTGATCATGTCCACGATCGTCAGCGGCGTCACCTTGTCGATGCCTTGCCCACCGGCCGGCCCCGTGCCAGCCAGGATGAGTTTGCGCACAAGCTTGGGCTCGGTCAGCACAATCTCTTGCGCCACGAAGCCGCCGAGTGAAAAGCCGAAGAGATCGACTTCTTCGAACCCCAGCGCCCGGACAAAGGCGATTGCATCCCGCGCCATGCCGGAAATGGTCGACGGAGTTTTGCCACCCGAAGCACCGATGCCGCGATTGTCGAAGGCAATTACCCGCCGGGTCGCAGCGAGGCCATCGACGATGTGCGGATCAAAATTGTCCAGCTGAGCAGCCAGATGGTTGAGCAGGATCACTGGCACGCCCGTCCTGGGCCCGAGTTCCCTGTACGCAAAAGCTATGCCGCCGACATCGACGGAGCGCGTTGGCGCGTCCTGGAACAACGCCGGTGAACGCGGCGACCGATTGGATCTATGTGTCATGCTTGGCGCCTCCGTTTCGTAGGGCCTGGCCAAATGTGTCGTAGTTGCTAGTCGCATGTGCGTGAAATCCTCTGCCTCGCCGTTGTTCAGACCGGCAAGCGGAACTGCTTGCGCAGGCTCTTGTCGAAAATCCCCGCGGGGGCAAAGCGGCGCAGCAGGCTGACCTGGCGCGCTGCGTTGCCAGCGGTATAGCGCCGTCGCGGGCGGGCATCGGTCGCTGCCTTGACAACCACATCCGCCACCACTTCCGGCCGATCGGCTTTGGGCATCACATCGCCCAGCAGCGCCTTGAGCCCGGCTCGAGCCCGATCGTATTCCTTCAACAGCGAATCCGGCTCGATGCCGTTCTGGTCGAAGACGGTGCGAACGAATGCCGGCTCGATGACGGAAACGCGGACGTTGAAGGCGCGCACCTCGTGGTCGAGCGATTCCGAATAGCCTTCGAGCGCGTGCTTGACCGCCGAGTAATGAGCTGAGTATGGCGCGGGTACCAGTCCCAGAATGGAGCCGATATTGATGATGCGCCCTTCGCCGCGCCGCCGCATCGACGGCAACACCGCATTGGTCATTCGCATGACGCCGAACAGATTGACGTCGAACAGGGCTTGTACCTGGGCGACCGAGGATTCCTCGGCGCCTCCTAGCAGACCGACACCGGCATTGTTGACCAGGAGGTCGATCCGGCCGGTCTGCGCGAGCACGGTGGCAACGAGCGCATTGACGGCCGCATCATCGGTCACGTCGCATGCCAGCATGGTCACTCCGCCCGGACCATTACTGGTCTTGCGGCGACTTGTCCCGAAGACAGTGAAACCCGCCCGCGCCAAGGCCTCGGCGCTGGCGCGGCCGATGCCGGAGGAGGCTCCGGTCACGATTGCGGTCTTTTCAGAATTCCCATTCATTTTTGATGTTCCAGGTTCGAGAGGTCTAGCTTATTTCCACGAGTTGAATTATGATCGTAATATCAGATTATGAGCATAATGCAATGGCAGGACAGGAAAGAAAGACCATGCGCTACGAAAAGGGCCGAAAAGACGCGTCACGCAGCCGGATCATGGAGGTCGCCGCCGAACGTTTTCGATCTGACGGCATCGCGGCGTCCGGGCTGGCAACCATCATGAGCGACGCCGGGCTGACGAACGGCGCCTTCTATCCGCACTTCCAGTCGAAGGCGGAGCTCGTCCGTGAAAGCGTGGCGGCGGCCTTGGACGCGCAGTCGCATGAAGTGCAGGAAGCATTGGCCGCCGGCGGTCCGGAAATGGCCATAGAGACGTATCTATCGGCCGAGCACCGGGACAATCCTGGAAAGGGTTGCGCTTCGGCCGCGTTGTTGCCGGAAATCGCGCGGCAGCCGCCTGAAACGCGAGCCCTCTATGCCAAGCGCGCTCAATCCCTGGTGCGCCAGATAGCTGAAGCTCTGCCGCAGACGAACGATCCCGAGGGCGCTGCGTTGGGCATGTTTGCAACGCTCATCGGCGCGCTTCAACTCGCGCGCGCCGTGGAAGGAACGGAATTTTCGGATCGTATCCTAGCGGCGGGAGCAGCTGCCGCAAAGGCGCTGATCCGGCCGGTTCAAGACGAGGCGGCCTCCTGAGGGCAGCCCGGATTATTCGGCCGGCTCGAATCTGCCTTGCACCAAGACTGTCTCCACCGGCCCGAGCGGATTGATGATCCGGCTCTCCAGGACTTCGATAAGTTTGCGTCCAACACCCGCCATATCCACGGAATGAACTCCGATCTTTGCCGGCAGGAAGCGTGCCAGCCGCGTGCTGTCACGGGTGACGATGTGGACGTCGCGGCCTGGTGTGAGACCCCACTTGCCGAGAGCGTGCAACGCTCCCAGAAGGCCCAGTTCGTTGGCGCACGCCAAGCCCGTTGGCGGATCTGATGACGCCAGCAAGCGATCGAACCAGCCTGCGCTCGATTCCATGGTGAACATGCCATGACCGATCAACGACTGGTCGATCGGAATACCAGCCTCGGCCATTGCCCTTCCATACCCGGAAAGACGCGTGGCACTCGCCTGGTCCTCCGGAACGAGAAGTTGCAGCGCAATACGTCGACAGCCCTTATCCATGAGCCGCCGGGTCGCCTCGTAGGCAATCTGTTCATTGTCGACATCGACATAAGGATACGCGATATCCAGGTCGGTTCTTCCAAACGCAACGAACGGCATGCGTTTATCCAGAAGCAGCTTGACGCGCGGATCAGCCGACACCAGGCGCGTGATGACCAGGCCGTCTGCGCTGTGCGCCTGAAGCTGCCGCTGCACACTCTCAACGGGATCGTCGTCGGGAGTGGTGGAATAGATGGACAGACTATAACCGGCTTGCCGCGCCGCCAGCGTCATGCCTTCGATTAAAGGAAGCTTCAATAGATCGGACAGATGGTCTCGTGTTTCCATCGGGAGTACTGCCGTCAGCGTCTGCGTTCGACCGGTTTTGAGCGCGCGACCATGATGATTTGGTAGATAGCCGACCCGCTTGGCCGCCTCCTTGACGCGGGCTATGGTCGAGGGCTGCACCTCCGGCCCATCCTTCAGAGCGCGGGATACCGTGGTCACCGAGAGGGAAAGTTCAGCGGCGATCTGCTTTAGATTGGCCATTGTTCGCCCGACTTCATTTGCGAAAGCGCCGGCTGATTTGCTGACCGCCATAACGTTACCGAATTCGACATCCCGGTCAATCCAAACTCCCGCAGGAAGCAGCTTGACTCCGGCGCATTCAGATGTAATCGTAACGTTACGATTACAAAATAATGGCTCTTTCAAGCGATATTCCATAAAAGTTGGGGAGGAGAACCTATGTCCTGGCTACGCATTTCCTTAACAGCATTCGCAATCTCGGCTGCCCTGCCCGTGCATGCGCAGACGGTCACAATCACGACCGCGGGTGGCGACTATGGCAACGCCATGAAGGAGGCCATGTGGGCCCCTGCTGCAAAAGAGCTTGGCTATGATGTCCGCGAGGAGACCCTAAGCGACGGCCTGGCCGCCTTGAAGATGCAGGTCACCTCGGGTGCGGTCACGACCGACGTCATTCACCTGGGCTCACCGGAAGGTGCCCAGGCGGCCGCACAATCGCTGCTGGAGCCACTCGACTACAAGATCATCGATCCGAAATCCGTGCCGGAGGGTGCGAAGTCCGACTACTGCTATCCGTTTGACTCCTATGGCACCGTCATGTCGTGGAACACCAAGACCTATGGCGAGAACCCGCCGAAGACGTGGGCGGAATTCTGGGATGTTGCCAAATTTTCTGGCCGTCGCGCGTTGCGCGCCAATGCGCAAGACTCGATCGAGATCGCGCTTCTCTCCGATGGCGTGGCACCGGCGGACGTCTATTCCGTGCTCAGCACCCCGGAAGGGCTAGAGCGCGCCATCAAGCGGCTTGAAGCGATCAAACCAGATGTCGCCGTGTGGTGGACCTCGGGCGCCCAGTCGGCGCAGTTGCTGAAAGACGGCGAGGCGGATTTGGTCATTACCTGGAACGGACGCGCCCAAACCGTGAAAGCAGATGGCGGCGCGGCTGACTACACGTTCAAGGGTTCGGTCATCGGCACGGACTGCCTTGGGGTGCCGAAGGGAGCGCCGAACAAGGAAGCCGCGATGAAGCTCATCGCAGCGATGACGCAGCCCGCGCGGGTTGCGAAGCTGACCGATTTCATTGCCTACGGCCCAGTCAATCCTGCGGCATATGAGGGTGGCCTTATTCCCGAGGACCGTCTGAAGACCCTTGCGACCGCGCCTGAAAATGCTGGCACTTCGGTGTTTTCCAATTCAGAATGGTGGGTCAAGAATGGCGAGGCTGCCCAAAGAGCCTTCGATGAAATGATGGCCCGCTGACTCTCAGCTCTAACGCATGTCGCGCAAAAATGTGCAGCGCGCGACAACGACATGCATGAAAACAAGAACCTAAAGCGCGTCGCGTGAAGCCAGTCGAACGCGACGCGCTTCAAGGCTGGAGCACATGATGAAGTCGCTCGCGATCACCATCGAAAGCGTGCACAAGGCTTATGGGTCCTACGTCGCACTGGATGATGTTTCGCTCGACATCCAGGCTGGCGAATTCCTCACGCTGCTAGGGCCATCGGGATCGGGCAAGACCACGTTACTCATGGCTCTGGCCGGTTTTGTCCGGCCGGATTCCGGTAAACTTTTCTTGGGCGATCGAGACATCACCCGCCTGCCGCCCAACAAACGAGACATCGGCATAGTATTCCAGAATTACGCCTTGTTTCCCCACATGAATGTCATGGCGAACGTCGCGTATCCGCTGGTGCTGCGCAAGGTACCGAGAGCGGAGGCGCGTCAGCGGGCGCTTGATACCTTGGCCCGCGTGAAGCTGGATGGTCTGGCGGAGCGCAATATTGCCGCACTATCCGGCGGCCAACGTCAACGGGTGGCATTGGCGCGGGCTATCGTCTTCGAACCGCGCGTGATGTTGATGGACGAGCCGCTGTCGGCGCTCGACAAGAACCTGCGCGAGACCATGCAGTATGAGATCCGGCGTCTGCATGATCATCTACGGATCACCACAATCTATGTAACCCACGACCAGCGCGAAGCGCTGATTATGTCTGACCGGATTGCGGTGATGAATTCTGGCCGCATCCAGCAGATAGATACGCCGCAGCGGATTTATGATCGTCCATCGACCCGCTTCGTCGCGGAGTTCATGGGCGAGGCCAACATTGTGGCCCCGGGCTCAGCGCGCAGAATCGACGGCGCCGAAGCATCACGCGAAACTCTGATGATCCGCGCCGAAAGCTTCCATCTTGATGCGAAGCTCGTCGGGGGAGACGGAGTGGCTCTCGAAGGAATACTGCGCGCCAAAGCGTTCCGCGGCGAGAACTGGCTTTTGACGCTGGCGCTTGACGGCGGGCAAGAGGTTCTTGTCTGCATTCCGGCAGCGCTGGCCGGCGGCTGCGCCGAGCTTGCCGCCGGTCAGCGGATGACCGCATATGCACCAGCAGCGAAGGTTCACGCGATACCGGGAGCGATGGCGTGATCGTCGTCCGGGACCCGGCGCTCGCGGCGGATGCGCGGCGCGAGCGGCGGTTTTTTCTTTCACTTTCGCTCCCGGCGCTGTTCATCGTTGGACTGGCGGCGATACTGCCCATCCTTTGGATCATCCGGCAATCCTTCCTGACCACCGGGGGTGAGTACACCGTCGGCAACTACGAGAAGGTCCTTTCGAGCGGACTGACGTGGTCGGCGCTCGTCACGACCCTCGAACTGTCCTTGGGTACGCTGGCGGGCTGCATTCTCCTCGGCACTCCTCTGGCGCTGGCGCTGGCCAGCGTCAGACCAAGGCTGGCCAACGTGCTCATGGCGTTCGTCATGCTGCCGCTGTGGACCTCTATTCTGGTGCGTACCTATGGTTGGCTCGTGCTCTTGCGGCGCGACGGCCTGATCAACGCGGCTTTGACCGGTTCAGGCCTGACGGCGGAGCCATTGCCGCTGGTCTACAACTTCACGGGAACGCTCATCGGCATGGTGCACTACATGCTGCCACTTTTTCTGCTGCCTGTTTATGCTGCGATGCGCGATATCGACCCAAATCTCATTCGCGCGGCTGCGAGCATGGGAGCCACTCTCAGGCAGGTCATCCGCACAGTCATTATGCCGCTTTCGGCGGGCGGCATCTTCTCGGGTTCGATCATCGTCCTCATCTACGCCATAGGTTTTTTCATCACGCCGGCGGTGCTTGGCGGCGGCAAGGTAAATCCGCTCTCTACCCGGATCGAGCGTACACTATCGACCTTTCAGGACTGGGGGTCGGCAAGCGTCCTGGGCATTCTGCTCCTCGTTCTTATGGCGCTGATCGGTGTGATGTTGCTGGCGGCACGCCGTCTGGTGGCCCAGAACGCCGTGGAAGCCTCCCATGCTTGAAGCCTATCCGCAAAACAGGCTCGCCCGCATTTTGCTCTGGAGCTTTGCCGCTCTTGTCATGGCATTTCTGATGCTGCCGACGCTCGTGGTGGTGCCGCTTTCCTTTTCGGCGTCGAATCTCCTCGAGTTTCCGCCGCACGCCTACTCGTTGCGCTGGTACGAGAACTTCTTCGGCTCGGCAACGTGGATGGCCGCGCTCAGAACGAGTTTGATCCTTGGGACGTTGACGGCGTTGATCGCGGTGCCTTTCGCGCTGCTCGCCTGCATTTCAATGAATCGGCTGGGCGGAAAGACCGCTGCGGCCATCCAGAGCGTCCTGCTGACCCCCTCGATCACCCCAGGTATCCTGCTTGCGATCGGTCTCTTCTTTGTGTTGGCCGCACAACATCTGATCGGAACGCTATTCGGTGTGCTGGTCGGACATGTGGTGCTGGCCGTTCCGGTCGCCTGCATTGTGTTGCTACCCGCTCTCGCCCGCTTTGACTGGAACCAGGTTCAGGCGGCGCGCAGCCTCGGTGCAAACTGGGCCAGGTCCATTGGCGGAATCATCGTTCCGCAACTTCGGATCAGCTTGCTGTCGGCGACATTGATGGCGTTCCTGACTTCGCTCGACGAGTCTGTGATTTCGATCTTCATCGCAAGTGGTCGCAACAGCACGATGCCGAAGCTTATGTTCCTGTCGCTGCGCGATCAGATCGATCCGACCATTGCGGCGATCTCGACATTGTGGACCGTCATCGTCGTGGCCGTGGTCCTGATTGTGACCCTTCGCCAAAAATCCTGACCGAGACTGGAAACATGCCCACCAATTACCATGCAGCCGACGATCTGACGGATCATTCGACGGACATCCCTCAGGTAGGGTTGGCCATCATCACAGGGTCGGCAAACTGGGGGCTTGCCTTCCCGGAAGATGTCGAATTCGATGGTGTGCGCACCTTGCGGCGCGACATGAGTTTTGAAACACCTTTCGGTCGCACCGACAACTGGAAGCTGCTCGAGTTCGATGCGTCGATCACAGCGGAAGGGAGAGCAAAACGCGCGCTGTGCATGTATTCGCACGGCAATCCCCGCGACCGTATCGACCATTCCTGCCATCGCCGCGCGTTCTGGGTATTGATGCGGGCGGGTGTACGGCAAGTTCTCGCCTGCTCGACTGTAGGCGCCGTCAACAAGGCGATCCAGCCGGGCGACATGGTGGTGACCGCCGATATCATTGAACTGACGCAGACCCCGTTTTCACTGCTTCCTGACCGTCAGAGCTTTGACTGTTCGGGCAAGCAAATCGTGTGTCCAAGATGTGCGGCGGTTCTGGTCGAAACGGCCCGCCGTCATTGGCCAGCCGAATGCCGCGTTTATGGCATCGAACAGCAGTTGGTGGCTGCCCATTGTTATGGGCCCCGGCTGACAACGCCTGCCGAAGCCTTGGCATATCGGGGCATGGGGGCGGATGTACTCAACCATTCCATCGCCCCTGAGGCGACCTTGTCGCGCGAGATCGGCGCGTGTTTCGTGCCTTGCGCGTTCGTGACGGCGGGCTTCAACGACTATATGGATCGCAATCGCCAGAAATTGCTGCAGGAGGACGTGCTGCCCAGTCTCTCCATGACAGCCTCGCGGGTCGCGCTGGAGACCGCCGCGCGACTTCCCGCTGATCCGGAATGCTCCTGTCACGGCTTGAAGTCGCCTCAGCCGAAAGAACGCTCCAGCCGGTTCTGAGACGACCTTGGTGCGCCGGATAGCTGAAGCTCTGCCACCGACCAAGAATCCCGAGGGCGCTGCATTGTGCGTGTTTGCGACGTTCGAAACGCTGAGGGCGGCGTTTGAGGATTACGGTCAAAACTCAATCAGACTGGCTGCCGCCAATGGCCCAGATGGGCGGAACTTGCCGTTTGAATTAGTCGGCGGGAATGAGCACAGAGCGCCATTTGCTGACAATCATGGCGCTTCACCATTGCGGTCGTTCTCGCTACGACCTGATGCGGACCCGAAGCGGATGGTCGTTTGATCCGGTTAAACTCAACGCGCCACCCTACCACGTGCGCCATCTCGAGACGTTCGCGAAAACCTCCACGTCGGTCGCGACTCGACCATGGAGCGGAAGTACAGGCGAAGTCCTGTTTCGTTCGAGATGGCCTGGTTCAATCTCCAGCATCCTCCTCCTGCCATACTGGCCGGAGCGAGTGCCGGCCGCGAGCGACTGGCCTTTGAGCGTAGGTCAGAGCGTCTTGCTCATCATCAGGATCGGAACCGGAGCGCCGCCACGGTCATCGACGAATTTCTCGGCGGGTTGGTAGCCGCAGGCTCTATAGAGCGGCTCTCCTGCCATCGTGGCTGCCAGATCGGCACGGCGGAAGCCCTCAGCCTTAGCGGCACGTTCACACAGCGAAAGGATAAGGCGGCCGACGCCTCGCCGGACAAAGTCCGGATGCGTATACATGGCTCTGATACGCGCCGCGTCCGTGGCTGGATCAAGCAGTGCCGCGTTGCGTCCCGGTGACTGATCACCACCATACATGGTCGTGCGCCGGCTCCAGCCACCGCACCCTGCCAGGACGCCGTCGTGCTCCACGACGAAATAGGTGCCATCATCGACAAGCTGCGTGTCCAGCCCCATGATTGCGCGGCTGGATCGGATCTGGTCATCGTCGAGAAACGGTTTCTGGAGTTCGGAGATCGCTGCATCCATGAGCGCAATCATGGAGGCGAGGTCCTCGCGTCGCGCTATCCGGTGCCGAAAGTCTTCACTGGCCATGTTCAAGCACACCATGAGGCGAAACAAACGCACGATATGGCGAATTTCGTTCCGTCAGAAGACCAAAATATTCGCTGCTGCGGCAGCCTTGGGACGCCTGTCGAGCAGGCCGAAGGTATAACCAATGACAGTCATTCTGGCAGCCCCGCCATGCGATAACCTTCCACGATATGCCGGCGCACGTCTTCGGCTGGGAATGGCTGCGAATCCGACCAGTGCCGGATAGTGAAGTGCGGATTGCTTATCATGAACATTTTCGCCTCCCAGCCCGCTTCCTCCAAACGGCCAAGTTGCGCAAGGCTTGCTGCAAGCAGGCGTCGTGAAGTCGTGCGATAGGTTTCGGGCCTGCGCAGCGTTAGGATCGCGGATTCGTAGTCGCCCAGGGCATATTGGGCCTGGCCCAACATCCAATAATACCAACCGGGCGGGTGAGGGTTGAGTCGCAGTGCCCTGCGGACCTGCTCTATGGCTTCGGCAGGTCGGCCCTTTTCCGTCGTCAACTCGGCCTGCATTGCCCAAGCGTCGGCGTGGTTGGGGTCCAACTCGTGGGCAGCATCGAATTCGGCATCCGATTCCACCCAGCGACTCTCATGTCCAAGTATGACGCCCAATACCCATCTGTTCCCGGCGTCGTTCGGGTCGAGTTCGACCGCCAGCTGTGCTTCGGCGAGCGCTCTTGCGCGGTTGGGGTCCATCGGTTCGTCCCAGAACTCCCAGCCCAGCCAGAGGTTGAGCGCCAGCCAACGGTGCGCCTCCGCGTATTCCGGGTCGAGCGCGATTGCCCGGTCTAGCAGCAAAATGGCCTCTTTCGCGGTGAGCGCCGTTTGCAGGCCAAGGACCCGGGCACGCACACAGAGATCATAGGCCTCCAGGTTGCTCGGTCTGTTGCGCGCCGGCGCGGTGGTCAGGCGGCCAACCAGAGCCTCGACAATCTTGCCGGTCACCTCGTCCTGAACGGCGAAGATATCTTCTAGGCTCCGGTCGAATCTTTCGGCCCAAAGGTGGTCACCCGCGATCGCGTCGATCAGTTGGGCGTTGATACGCACCCGTCCAGCGGCCCGCCGTGCACTACCTTCAAGAAGATGGCGAACTCCCAGTTCTCGCGCGATGCGACGCACATCCACGTGCCTGCCTTTGTATGCAAATGCCGAGTTGCTGGCGATGACGAACAACTCGCTTGTCCTCGACAGATCCGTGATCAAGTCTTCGGTGAGGCCATCGACAAATGCCTCCTGCTCCGGATCATTGCTCATGTTCGTAAAGGGGAGGACGGCAATGGAGGGCTTGGCGGGGAGCTGCAGAGGCGCTTTCTCCGCGAACCCGCCATCGTCCGATGCGGTCGACAGCCGGATCCGGTAGACAGACACTGGTTCGGTGACGTTCTTGATCGCTTGCGGACCAAGTTCGTCGAAGCCGCAATCGAGCTTCCGCTTGACTTGGTCGTAGACGCTGCCGGACACACAGACATCTCCTGCCCCGGCCATTGCCTGGAGCCGCACTGCGACAATGACGCCGTCGCCGAACAGATCGCCGTCCTCGACAACGACATCGCCCAGATTGATGCCGATATGCAGGTAGATTCTCCGGTCGGCGGTCACACCCTCGTTTGCGGCCGCCATCCGCTTCTGAAGGTCCACGGCGCATGACACGGCGTTCACCGCGCTTCCGAACTCGACCAGAACGCCATCACCCATCACTTTCACAATACGGCCATGACGGTCGCGGACGAGTGGTTCGAGGATTTCCTTCCTCCTCCTCCTTAAAGCGGCCAACGTTCCTTGCTCGTCCAGGTCCAGAAGTCGACTGTAGCCCACCACGTCGGCAGCCAATATGGCGGCAAGGCGGCGTTGGGCGCGTTCTTCGGCCATTTCGCGTTGCTTTCATTGAAAGCAGAAAAGCGAATTTTATGCCGCCCATTTCAAAAGTCTATCAGGTTGACTTCGAGGCTCGATCGCCAAGCAGCTACATAGGGTGATCGCGCCTGTCGATTGTCCCCACTGGGGCCACGACTTGCGCTTGGGGCTCGTCTTGGAGAAGGTCAGCAAGGGGTCAGTGCCGAGTGCCGCGAATGTCGGGTATCGGGCAGTGAAATGGGCTGACCAAGGGCAGCTCAGGGTCAGATCGCGTCATGCGACGCTCGCAACTGATCGACTGCAAGGGTCGGAACTCGGTCGTCTTAGAGTGATTTGGGTTTTTGGCGGCTAGAGCGACCCGGCATGAGGTGGTCCGGACTGTGAACGAGGGTGTCGGCAGAGCGCGTCTCATAGGGGGCCACAAGCCAGTGCCCCACCGCCGACAAACACCGGCGGGCGGGTGCCTCGGGGACACGATGGTAGATTGCCAATGCGTTCGCGGGTGTGGCCTTAAGTCGCAAACTATTGGCTTCAGAAGCAGGGCGTCGGCCTTCATTAACGGTGCTACCAACACCACATGGTCCGTAGCCCTCCCAAACGAGAGAAGCTCGCCCCGACGGGTCGCACTGCGGCCGTCAGCCGGCAATTGCTGTGAACTAGGAAACCATCATGCCTGAAAATATCAGACTAACTTCGAGAGACGTCCCTCTCATTCAGCTAGGCCTCTATCAGTGCCGCTTCCCGGTGAGCGAAGACCCGTCAGTACCCGGCGGCTATCGTTTTTGTGCTGGGCCAACTTCGCCGGATCGCGTCTACTGCGATCACCACCACCACATTGTGACCGCCGTGGACCCTCGTCGAGCCCGTTCGGGTCTCCACCTCGCTCAACGACGCGCCGCGTAAGTCTGGCTGGCGGCGGCCTCCCGGCCAGGCGCTATGCGCTCCAATGGCTACGACCTTTCCGTCGGCTCGGTCTGGCCCATCCTCCCTTATGCCGTCTTCGCCGATGTCTCCCCCTTCGCCCGATTGAGAACGACGACTTCTCGCCGAAGCGATCGCTTCGGAATGCCGTCGTAGCCCGACCCGAAGCTCAGTGAGCTTTTGTAGAGGTCGAGGGTCCAATCCAACGTCTGGACTCCACTGGAGTGCCTGCACTCGAGAGCGATTGGCTCTCCGGCAGCCGATAAGGATCCAAATTTAAGCGCCACTTGCCGCCATTCATCGTTTGGCCAGTGAACTGTCGCTTTCGATGCACAGCGGTCGTTCCTGGCAACGCGCGCCGTTCGCGCGCTGGCGAGCAGCGGCCCTCGCCTTTCTTTGCACAGGGGTGTTCTATGGCTGCCCGAGAGGCTTCGCCTCCCCCGCCTCGCATTCCGACAATCGCACAGGTTTGGCGAGTTTCGCCAGCGCCTCGGGCTTGGCGCAAGCCGGAAAGCCGGCGAGCGGCATTGTTTCAATAAACCGGCTGCGCTCTTTAGTGCTCAAGCCCACTTCATTAATCATGCTCTCGACGGTCAGGTCCGGGTACTGCTTGAGAGTTTCCCTAACCGAAGCATTCGCCTCATCCATTCGACCCAGAGCCGCAAGGGAGCTGCTAAGCACCACCCACTTCCACTTGTCGTAGTTGTTAGGCGTCATGCGCTCCAGCATCTTCAACGCGTCCTCATATCGGCCGGCCATAAAATAGGCAGGGGCGAAGAAGTTGGACGTCCACATCGGGTAGTTCGGGTCGAGCCGCATTACTTGGTCGACCATCTGAGCGCCGCGTTCGGGTTCATTGAAGCGTGCCGCAAAGCCGGTATAGAATGTCAGGATTTCGGACGAACCGGGAGCTAGACGAAGGGCCGTGTCCAGCTCAGCCTTGGCGCGGGCGTTGTCGCCCTTCTGGCTGAGGCTCATACCAAACACGGCGTGTGCCTCAGCGTCACTTGGATCGAGC
>NZ_JAMYPX010000012.1:0-173102 GCF_040320585.1 Mesorhizobium sp. M0663 | reverse complement strand
TCCTTCGGATTGACGAAATGCGTCATGCCGAATTTCTCGCCCCAGGCTCGTCTGTCGTTGTTCAGGTCGACGCCGATGATCATGTCGGCGCCGGCAAGGCGCAGGCCCTGGATGACGTTGAGGCCGATGCCGCCGAGGCCGAACACGACCGCCGTCGCGCCTTGCTCGACCTTGGCCGTGTTGATCACCGCACCGATGCCGGTGGTGACGCCGCAGCCGATGTAGCAGATCTTGTCGAACGGGGCGTCGGCATTGACCTTGGCCACCGCGATCTCGGGCAGCACGGTGAAGTTGGAGAAGGTCGAGCAGCCCATATAGTGGAACAGCTTGTCCTTGCCGATCGAGAAGCGCGAGGTGCCGTCGGGCATCAAGCCCTGTCCCTGCGTGGCGCGGATGGCGGTGCACAGATTGGTCTTGCGCGACAGGCAGGACGGGCACTGCCGGCATTCCGGCGTATAGAGCGGGATGACATGGTCGCCCTTCCTGACCGAGGTGACGCCCTTGCCGACGTCGACGACGATGCCGGCGCCCTCATGGCCGAGGATCGCCGGAAACAGGCCTTCCGGGTCGGCGCCCGACAGCGTGAACTCGTCGGTGTGGCAGATGCCGGTTGCCTTGATCTCGACCAGCACCTCGCCATCACGGGGACCTTCGAGGTCGACCTCCATGATCTCCAGCGGCTTTCCGGCGGCGACGGCGACAGCGGCGCGCGTTTTCATCAGGCAATCCTCCCAAGACAGTCTGCAATCCAGGTTAGATTTAACTTACCATTCGGCTCTGCGCTATGCACGAAGCGACGTTCTGACCCCGGATTTTCGTCAGCGCTCGCCGATTTGCATCCGGGATAGGCCCGACTTTGCCTTGACCGGCCCCCTGAAGCCCATAAAACGGAAAGCCCGTAAAAGATGGGCAGCCGAGGGACAAGGCCTGCATGTTCACAAAGATCCTGGTCGCCAACCGTGGCGAGATCGCCTGCCGCGTGATCAAGACCGCGCGCAAGATGGGCATCGCCACCGTCGCGGTCTATTCCGACGCCGACCGTGACGCCGTGCATGTCGAAATGGCCGACGAGGCGGTGCATATCGGGCCTTCGCCGGCTGCGCAAAGTTACCTGGTCCCGGAAAAGATCATCGCCGCCTGCAAGGCGACAGGGGCCGAGGCCGTGCATCCCGGCTACGGCTTCCTGTCGGAGCGGGCATCCTTCTGCGAAGCGCTGGAGCAGGAAGGCGTCGTCTTCATCGGCCCGAAGCCCAAGGCCATCAAGGCGATGGGCGATAAGATCGAATCGAAGAAGTTCGCGAATGCGGCCAAGGTGTCGACGGTGCCCGGCTGGCTCGGCGTCGTCGAAAGCGCCGCCCATGCCGAAAGAATAGCCGGCGAAATCGGCTATCCCGTGATGATCAAGGCTTCGGCCGGCGGCGGCGGCAAGGGCATGCGCATCGCCTGGAGCAAGGCAGAGGTGCGCGACGGCTTCGACCGGGCGCGGTCTGAGGCCAAAAGCTCGTTCGGCGATGACCGCGTCTTCATCGAAAAATTCATCGTCGATCCGCGCCATATCGAAATCCAGGTGCTCGCCGACGCGCATGGCAACACGCTCTATCTCGGCGAGCGCGAATGCTCGATCCAGCGCCGCAATCAGAAGGTCGTGGAGGAGGCGCCGTCGCCGTTCCTCGACGCCAAGACCCGCAAAGCCATGGGCGAGCAGTCGGTGGCGCTGGCCAAGGCCGTCGACTACCAGAGCGCCGGCACGGTCGAGTTCATCGTCGACAGCGACAAGAACTTCTATTTCCTGGAAATGAACACGCGGCTGCAGGTCGAGCATCCGGTGACGGAACTCGTCACCGGCATCGACCTGGTCGAGCAGATGATCCGCGTGGCGGCCGGCGAAAAGCTCGCCATCAAGCAGAGCGACGTCAAGCTGAACGGCTGGGCGGTGGAAAGCCGCCTCTATGCCGAAGATCCGTATCGCAACTTTCTGCCGTCGATCGGCAGGCTGACGAAATACCGGCCGCCGGAAGAGGGAAAATTCGGCGAAATCGTCATCCGCAACGATACCGGCGTTACCGAAGGCTCGGAAATCTCGATGTTCTACGACCCGATGGTCGCCAAGCTGTGCACCTGGGCGCCGACACGGCTGGCGGCGATCGACGCGATGTCGGAAGCGCTGGACAGTTTCGTCGTCGACGGCATCGAGCACAACATACCGTTCCTGGCGGCGCTGATGCAGCATCCGCGCTGGCGGGAAGGGCGGCTATCGACGGCGTTCATCGCCGAGGAATATCCCGACGGCTTCGCGCCCATTGTGCCGAACAGCGAAGAAAACGCGGTGCTGGCCGCGATCGCAACCGCGGTCGAACTGCTGCGCCGCGACCGGCTCGACCGGCTGGGCGGGCGGCTGGCGCCGCATTCGGGTGCCTTGAAACGCGATTGGGTGGTGAAGATCGGCCGGGACTATCTTTCGGTCGCCATCGTGGAAGGCATGATTTCCATTCCGATCGAGCTTGACCTGTCGATCGACGGCGGCGAGCCACTGACGGTGACCTCCGACTGGCGGCCGGGCGATCTCATCTGGCGCGGCACGGTCGGCGGCCGCAAGGTCGCGGCGCAGGTCAGGCCGGTGCTGAACGGGTTCCGCATCGCCTGGAAAGGCATGTCGGTGACAGTCCGCGCCATGCTGCCGCGCACCGCCGAGCTCGAACGGCTGATGCCGGAAAAAGTGGCGCCGGATACCTCGAAGATGCTGCTTTGCCCGATGCCCGGCCTCGTCGTATCGATCGCCGTTGCCGAGGGGCAGGAGGTCAAGGCCGGCGAGACGCTGGCCGTGGTCGAGGCGATGAAGATGGAAAACGTGCTGCGCGCCGAGCGCGATCTCATCGTCTCGAAGCTCAACGCCAAGCCCGGCGACAGCCTTGCCGTCGACGCGGTGATCATGGAATTCGCGTGAGGCTGGACCGAGCAAGGCGCCGAAGCTGCCAATCTCCCCCCTCGTGGGGGAGATGTCCGGCAGGACAGAGGGGGGCGCGAAGGAACGCGACTTTGCAATTGCTTGAGCATGCTCGCTTGAGGAGGGACAAGGCGAGGGCGTGCGGAATTCGCGCTTTTTTTGCCGTCACAACGTATTTTGTTCTTGCTTTGTGCCGGCAGCTATGCTAGTAATTCGGTATGGTGCTAATTGGCTCCAGCGACCCGCCCAGTGGCGGGTTTTTATTTGCAGCCTGACGTCGGCGGGACAGCGCCCCCCTCTGTCCTGCCGGACATCTCCCCCTCCAGGGGGGAGATTGGCAGCCTCGGCGCCTCGCTCGCTCCTGCAACGTTGGAAATTGGCGAAAGCCGAGATGATGGCCAATCTCCCCACTAGAGGGGGAGATGTCCGGCAGGACAGAGGGGGGCGCGAAGGAACGCGACTTTGCAATTGGTTGAGCATGCTCGCTTGAGGAGGGACAAGGCGAGGCCGTGAGGAATTCGCACTTTTTTGCCGTCACAGCGTATTTTGTTCTTGCTTTGTGCCGGCAGCTATGCTACTAATTTGGCTATGGTGCTAATTGGCTCCAATGACCCGCCCGCTGTGGCGGGTTTTGTGTTTCCGACCTGAGGTTGGCGGGACAGCGCCCTCTCTGTCCTGCCGGACATCTCCCCCACGAGGGGGGAGATTGGCAGCTTCGGCGGTTGCTCTAAACTTCCAAAGCTCCAATCACTACCGCTGGACTCGTGTTACCCGGTGCCGGACAATACATCTTCATCGACTGAGTCCTTGTGAGGCGGCGCGAAAAAACCATGGCGGATGAAAGACTTCCACGCGATCCCTTGCTGCGCGAGGCCTATGCAAAGGCGTCGCGGGCGGAGGCGGCGGCGCGTCGGTTCATTCATCTGCGCGTGCATTCGGCCTATTCGCTGCTCGAAGGTGCCTTGCAGCTCGGCAAGATCGTCGGCCATGCGGTGCAGGACGAATGCCCGGCAATCGCCGTCACCGACACCAACAATCTGTTCGGCGCGCTGGAATTCGCCCAGAAGGCGGTAAAGGACGGCATCCAGCCGATCATCGGCTGCCAGATCGACCTCGCCTTTTCCGGCGAGGCGAGCGACAGCCAGCGCGACCGCAGGCGGCAAGGACCGGAGATGCGGCCGGTCGTCCTGATCGCCGCAACCGAGGCCGGCTACGGCAATCTGGTCAGGCTGGTCAGCCGCGTCTACCTCGAGACACCGCCCGGCGAAGCGGTGCATCTGACGAGCGAGATGCTGCAGGGCCACACCGACGGATTGATCTGCCTTACGGGCGGGCCGCGCGGTCCGATCGGCACTGCCTTGAAACAGGATCGCCGCGAACTCGCCGAGACCCGGCTCTCGGCGCTCAAGAGCCTGTTCGGCGACCGGCTCTATGTCGAGCTTGAGCGGGTCTCCGGCTACGACCGCGCCATCGAGCAGTCGTCGGTCGATCTCGCCTACCGCCACGATCTGCCGCTGGTTGCCACCAACGAGGCGTTTTTCTTCTCTCGTGAAGACTATGAGGCGCATGACGCCCTGATCGCCATCGCCGAAGGTTCCGTGGTTGCGGCCGACAATCGCCGCCGCCTTTCGCCCGACCACTTCCTGAGAAGCCAGGCCGATATGGCGAGGCTGTTCGCCGACCTGCCGGAAGCAATCGACAACACCGTCGAGATCGCGCTGCGCTGCTCGTATTACCCGAAGACCCGCAATCCGATTCTGCCGCGCTTTGCCGGCCGCGATGTCGCCGACGCCGATGCTGCGGTGAAGGCTGAGGCGCAGGAGCTTGCCAGGCAGGCGCATGAAGGGCTAGAGGCGCGGCTGGCGGCGCACGGGCCGACGCCCGGCTATACCGTCGAGCAATATCGCGAAAGGCTGGATTTCGAGCTCGGCGTCATCGAGAAGATGAAATATCCGGGCTATTTCCTGATCGTTGCCGACTTCATCAAATGGGCCAAGGCACAAGGGATTCCGGTCGGCCCGGGCCGCGGTTCGGGCGCCGGCTCGCTGGTCGCCTATGCCACGACCATCACCGACATCGACCCACTGCGTTTTTCGTTGCTGTTCGAGCGCTTCCTCAATCCCGACCGCGTGTCGATGCCCGACTTCGACATCGACTTCTGCCAGGACCGGCGCGAGGAAGTCATCCGCTACGTCCAACGGAAATACGGCCGCGACCAGGTTGGCCAGATCATCACCTTCGGCACGCTGCAGGCGCGCGCGGTGCTGCGCGACGTCGGCCGCGTGCTGCAGATGCCTTACGGGCAGGTCGACAAGCTGAGCAAGATGGTGCCGTCGAACCCGGCCAATCCGGTCAAGCTCGCCGACGCCATCGCCAACGAGCCGCGCTTTGCCGAAGAGGCGGAGCGTGAGCCGATCGTGCAGACGCTGCTCGATACGGCGCAGAAACTGGAAGGTCTTTATCGGCACGCCTCGACGCACGCCGCCGGCATCGTCATCGGCGACCGGCCGCTGTCGGAGCTGGTGCCGATGTACCGCGATCCGCGCTCGGACATGCCGGTCACGCAGTTCAACATGAAATATGTCGAGCAGGCCGGGCTGGTGAAATTCGACTTCCTTGGCCTGAAGACGCTGACGGTGCTGGACAGGGCCGTCAAGCTGATCCGCCGCCGCGGCATCGAGATCGATCTTGCCCACATTCCGCTCGACGACCCCGAAACCTACGCCATGCTGTCGCGCGGCGAGGTGGTCGGCGTGTTCCAGGTGGAAAGTGCCGGCATGCGCAAGGCGCTGATCGGCATGCGGCCCGACTGTATCGAGGACATTATCGCGCTGGTCGCGCTCTACCGGCCGGGGCCGATGGAGAACATACCGACCTACAACGCCAGAAAGCACGGCGAGGAGGAGATGGCGTCGATCCACCCGAAGATCGACCATCTCGTCAAGGAGACGCAAGGCGTCATCGTCTACCAGGAACAGGTGATGCAGATCGCGCAGGAGCTCTCCGGCTATTCGCTGGGCGAAGCCGATCTGCTGCGCCGCGCCATGGGCAAGAAGATCCGCGCCGAGATGGACAAGCAGCGCGAGCGCTTTGTTTCGGGCGCGGTCGAGCGCGGCGTCGGCAAGCCGCAAGCCGACTTCATCTTCGACCTGCTGGCAAAGTTTGCCGACTACGGTTTCAACAAATCGCATGCCGCCGCCTATGCCGTCGTCTCCTACCAGACCGCCTATCTGAAGGCGCATTACCCTGTCGAATTCCTGGCGGCATCGATGACGCTCGACATGGGCAATACGGACAAGCTCGCCGATTTCCGCCAGGATGCGCTGCGCCTCGGCATCGAGGTGGTGGCGCCGTCGGTCATGACGTCGTTCCGGGATTTCGAGGTCGGCGAGAACCGCATCTTCTATTCGCTGGCCGCGCTCAAGGGCGTCGGCGACGCGGCGGTCGAGCACATCGTCGCTACGCGCGGCGAAAAACCCTTCAAGAGCCTCGCCGATTTCTGTGATAGGGTCGATCCGAAGATCGTCGGCAAGCGCGTCTTCGAAAGCCTGATCATGGCCGGCGCGCTCGACTGCTTCGGTCATGACCGTGCGGCGATGATGGCCGGCGTCGAGCGGATGATGGGGCTGGCGTCGCTGGCGCAGCAGAATGCCGTCACCGGCCAGCATGACATCTTTGGCGCCTCGCTCGGCGCACAGTCGCAGGCGCTCAACTTGCCGGCGACCGATCCCTGGCTCGCCGCCGACCGCCTGCACCGTGAATTCCAGGTGGTCGGGTTCTATCTCTCGGCGCATCCGCTCGACGAATACAAGGCGGCGCTGCAGAAAATGCGGGTGCAGACCTGGGGCGAGTTTTCGGCCGCCGTCAAACGCGGTGCTGCCGCCGGCCGGCTCGCCGGCACGGTGACCACCAAGCAGGAGCGCAAGACGCGCACCGGCAACAAGATGGGCGTCGTGCAATTCTCCGACACGTCCGACCAGTATGAAGCGGTGCTGTTTTCCGAGGGGCTGGCGCAATACCGCGACTTGCTCGAACCCGGCCGCTCGGTGGTGATCACCGTTTCGGCCGAGGACAGGCCTGAAGGCGTCAATCTGCGCATCCAGACCGTGCAGTCGTTGGAGGAAGAGGCAAGCCGTATCCAGAAAGCGTTGCGCATCTTCGTCAGAAATGACGCACCGGCATCGACAATCCAATCGCAGCTTGGCCAGCGTGGCGACAGTCAGGTGAGCATCATCGTCATCAAGGAAGGCGGCGAGGGCGAGGTCGAGATCGAGTTGCCCAACCGCTACCGCGTATCGCCTCAGATCGCGTCGGCGATGCGGGCGGTGCCGGGCGTGGTCGAGGTGGAACTGGTCTAAGAGTTAGCGCACGCTTATGAAGCGGCGATCTCCGCCGGTTGCGGTGCTCTCCGCTGCAGGTTGAGCAGATTTCCCATGAGGATCAGCAGGGCGCCACCGGCGGTGAAGGCGTCGATCTGCTCGTGATAGAGCAGCCATCCGATCACCGCCGACAGCGGCACGCGCAAAAAGTCCATTGGCGAGATGACCGTCGCATCGGCATAGACAAGTGCGCGGGCCATGCAGAAATGCGACGACATGCCGGTGAAGGCGATGAGCAGGATCCACGGCCAGAGCTCAAGCGGCGGGTTTTGCCATTCGTAAAGCGCCGGGACCAGGCCAAGCAGCGACTGGATGATCAGCATCCAGAAGATGATGCGCACGACGCTGTCCGTCCGCGTCAGCGACTTGACGAGGACCACCGAGACGCCGAAGCAGACCGCGGCTCCCAGCACGATTACATGTCCCGGATTGACCGCGCCGACGCCCGGACGCACGATGATCACAACGCCGATCAGCCCGAGCACGATCGCTGCGAGCCGTGGCCGGGAGAGCCTTTCGCCGAGGAAACCGACGGCCAGCAAAGCAGTCCAGATCGGCGTCGTGAATTCGATCGAGATCAGTACCGCAAGCGGGATCAGCGTCAGGGCGTAGAGCCAGGCAGCCTGGCCGGTATAGTGGACGACGTTGCGGGCGATATGAGCCAGCGGGCGTCCGGTGCGCATCGCCGCAAAACCGCCTGACATCATGACCAGCGGCAACAGGATGAAAAAGCCGATCACCGAGCGCAGCTCGAGCACCTGGAAGACGTTTAGTTCGGCCGTCGTGGCGCGGCCAGCCACCGACATCGCCAGGAACGAGGCGATCGACAGCGCCATCCAGAACGCGGCCTTGGGGATCGAGGGTGCGGGTGCCATGCGGCTATGTCGCAAGCCGGAGCGCTCATCGCAACCGCTAGCCGACGCATTCGGCTGGGCCAGCCGTGCAGCGCTTCACGCAGTGATGTTGAAGCCGGAACTCGCGACTGAGGGAAGCGTTGGTCTGTCACTGCTTGCGTTCTGTGTTTTGGATACCAACGAGGAGCGGTCCGATGAAATCATTCGCACGATTTGTACTTGCCGGCTGCCTGACGGCCGGGGCCGGCGCAGCGCATGCCGACGATCCGGATTTTCTTCGCTCATTCCAGGGGAATTTCGCCGGCAAAGGCATCGTCAAGGTGACCACCGATGCGCCGACGGTGAATGTCTCCTGTCATTTCAATTCCGACGCAACGTCGAGCTCGCTATCGCTCGACGGCAGCTGCCGCGGTCTTATCGTGGTAACGCGCGCCATCAGCGCCGATCTCAAATCGAGCGGGACGAAATACACCGGCACCTATGTCGGATCGCGCACCGGGCCGGCGCAATTGAGCGGCAGCCGCTCCGGCAACGCAATCAATCTCGGCATCCGTTGGGCCAAGGAGGTCAATGGCGATCGCAGGGCGCAAATGACTGTTGAGAAAACCGGCGAGGACGGCATGCGGCTGACCGTTATCGATACCGATCCGAAAACTGGAAAAAGGGTGGTGACCAGCAGGATCGATCTGCGGCGCACCTGACGGGCTCACTCCTCGACCGGTTCGGGCGGATGGGCATCGCGGCCCTTGCCGAAGGTATAGCCGGTTTCCACCGCCCTGCGGCCGAACTTGCCGCGCAGCGTGTCGATGGCGCCTTCGGCCATGGCGCGCTTGCGTGACTGGACGTCGACCAGGTCGGGCGGGTCCGCCCGGTCATCGTCGGAGAGATCGCTGACGCCAATGCCGAGCAGCCGGTATTTCGTGCCATCCGCTTCCTTGCGCAGCAGCTCGAGCCCGGTCTGAAAGATGCGGTCGGCCAGCCGGGTCGGATCGCCGAGCTGGCGATTGCGCGTGCGGATCTTGAAATCCTGGGTCTTCAGCTTGAGGACGACGGTGCGTCCGGCAATGCCGGATTTCTTCAGCCGGGCCGAGACTTTTTCCGACAGCGCCCTCAGCACCGAAACCAGTTCGTCGACGGAGGCGATGTCGGTATCGAAAGTGGTTTCTGCCGACACACTTTTCGCGTCCTGGTCGGGAACGACGCGACGGTCGTCCTCGCCGCGCGAAAGCCGGTAGAGCCGGTCGCCCATGACGCCGTAGCGGCGCATCAGATCGCCACGTTCCATGCGCTGCAACTGGCCGATGGTGCGGATGCCGTCGCGCTCGAGCGTGGCGGCAAAGGCCTTGCCGACCCCCCAGATCAGCGTCACCGGCTGCTCGGCCAGGAAGCCGATAGCCTCGGCCTCGCCGATCACCGAAAAGCCGCGCGGCTTGCGGAAGTCCGACGCCACCTTGGCCAGGAACTTGCAGTAGGAAAGGCCGGCCGAAACGGTGATGCCGATCTCCTTTTCCACGCCGAGTGCGAAGCGCGCCAGCACCACCGCAGGCGGCAGGCCATGCAGGCGCTCGGTGCCGGCGAGGTCGAGAAAGGCCTCGTCGATCGAGAGCGGCTCGACCAGCGGCGTCAGCGCCTGCATCATGGCGCGCACCTCGCGGCCGACGCGCACGTATTTTTCCATGTCCGGCGGCAGGACCACCGCTTCCGGGCAGGCTTCGAGCGCCTTGAACATCGGCATTGCCGAGCGCACGCCGTGGATGCGGGCAATGTAGCATGCGGTGGAGACGACGCCGCGCTTGCCGCCGCCGATGATCAATGGCCGGTCCTTCAACGCCGGGTTGTCGCGCTTTTCGACCGCCGCGTAGAACGCGTCGCAATCGATATGGGCAAGGCGCAGCCGGTAGAGCTCCGGATGGCGGGCGAGCCGTGGACTGCCGCAGCGCTCGCAACGGCCTGCCTCGCTGCGCTGAAAACTCAGGCAGTCGCGGCAAAAACCGTGTTCGGGATTGTTGACAGGGGCCGCCATCGCTGCGAACATAAAGAGAACAAATGCAATGGTACGTCAGGACGGACGCCACGACAAGGCGGTGGGCCGGGAGAGAGCTCATGAATACGACCATAGCGCCGCTAGTGCCCGAGCTTTGGGCGGATTTCGAAGATCTTTTCGGTAGGCAAGGCGCCTGCTACGGCTGCTGGTGCACACATTTCCGGCTGTCGCCCGCAGCGCGCCGCGCGAGCAACCGGGAGCGCAACAAGGCGCGGATCGAGGCCGGGCCGCCGCCCGGCCTGTTGGCCTTCGAGGGTGGCCAGGCGGTCGGCTGGATGCAGATCGGCCCGCGTGCCGACGTGCCCGAATGGAACAACCAGGGCAGGGGGTCGGCGCCGATCGACCCCGCCGACGCCAGCGATCCGGGCGTCTGGGCGATCTCCTGCTTCTTCATCCGCACCAAAGCACGCGGCAAGGGCCTGTCGCACCGCCTGGTCCAAGGCGGCATCGAGTTCGCCCGCCAGAACGGAGCGCGGCTGATCGAAGCCTGCCCGATCGATCTATCGAAGGATTCGCGCTCGATCGGGCTGTTCGTCGGCTCGTCGCGGGTCTTCGAAAAGGCCGGGTTCCAGCGGTTGGTCGAACGTAAGCCAGGCCGACCGCTGATGCGGCTGGTGCTGTAACAGCTCCGCAACACATAGGCCTTCTCTTGCGGCTGCGATGGTATTTGCCTACCAGTGATAGAACGGCTTGAGGGCCGCGATTAAGTGAGGATCGAGATGAAGCGCGTTTTGCCACTTGTTTTACTTCTTGCCTGCAGCGCACCGGCCTTCGGCCAAGCGGTCGACAGGCAAGGCGCGAAGCAGCTTTCCGACGATCTGGCGCACTACATCGGCAAGAAGCTGTTCGATATCGGGTTCGTGAAAATTTCAGTCGACGGCGATGCCTACAAGCTCGCTTTCGACTTCAAGCCAGTCACGGATTTGATGGCAAAGCAGCAAGCCTTCAAGTTCGACGTCACGCCTTACTTCATCTTGGTCAAGCCACGCCAAGATGGACACTGGGACGTTTCGGCGGACGTGTCCCCGAAGGGGTCTATCGATTTCGTTGGCCCTGAGGGGGCGCAGCACATCGACTTCTCCGTGTCGGACAACAAGTTCACCGGAGTTTATGACCCCGACCTGGCCGCTTTCGCGAGCGCAACCGGTTCGATGGCTGGCATGACGATGACCACCCGAGAGCCCAAGCAGCAGGCGGATGTCACGGTCGGTGCTGGCACTGCCGTAATAGTTTCGACCAAATCCGCAAATGGCGGCATCGATTTCACGGTGATGGAAAAAATAACGAACTTCGCCGAAACGATCAAAGTCAACGATCCCAAAAGTGGGTTGAGTTTTCCGGCTGCTGTAAAAGCGCCTGAACTTTCCGTGGATGCGTCCGGCAAGGGTTTGCGGACAAAGCCGCTGCTCGACCTGCTTGCTTTCATCGTGGCGACTGATGATGCAGCCAAATTCAAGGCGGATGAGGCGGAGTTCAAATCGCTTCTGACGGCAGCACTGCCATTGTGGGAGCGGATCGACGGCACCTACGGCTTCAAGGACTTTGTGGTGGAGAGCCCGGTAGGCAAGTTCGGTGCGACGCAACTGAATACCGCCGTCGGCATGGACGGCATCGCCAAGGACGGCAAGATCAACTACGCGTTCAAGGTTTCCGGCCTGACAATACCACAGCAGGTGCTGCCCAGCTGGAGCGTTGCGTTGCTGCCGACGGATATCGACCTCAACTTCGGCGGCACCAACATCGATCTGGACAGCATGGCGAAGAAAACCATCGAAACCCTTGATTTCAGCAAGGATCCACCGCTGCCGGCAGATTTCGGCAACCAGATCTTCGCCGATTTCCTGGCCAAGACGCCAAAGGCCATTCTCGGACACAGCACGATCAAGAACGGCAACATCGAGATTGCGATGGAAGGTGAAATGACGTTCCCCGGCAAGAAGCCCGAGGCGAGCATGACCATCGATGTCGCGGGCTATGACAAGATTGTGGAGGCTCTGCAGACGGCGGCCAAGACCGAGCCGGAAGCGGCGCAGTATTTCCCCTTCGCACTCGCCGTCAAAGGATTTGGCAAGGCGCTGCCGGATGGTCGACTGGAATGGGTCGTCAACGCTAAGGCAGACGGTTCGGTCACGGTCAACGGCGCCATGCTGAAGCCGGCCGATGCCGTTCAGGACAACCCCGTCATGGACCCAAGCGAGGCTACCGTTCCGGATCATGGCTCGGGCGAGAATGACAATGGCGAGGCAGGGGCGAAGTTGAAACCCTAAGCGCCGAGCTTGGAGCGGTTCATCGTTTCCCGGAAACGCCGAACCGCTCCATGTCTTTGTTTTTGCACAATCCGGACGGAAAACCGTTTCACACTTTTCCTGGAATTGCTCTAGAAGCGGCTGGCGTTAACGCCCGAGTGCGCTCACGATTTTCGCCGCCGCGATCTGCCCGCAGTCTCGGGATCGCCGCTTATATCGAATGCTCATGATTGTCGTCGCCGAGCGGCAGCGCCCGCAATGCCTTGCCGACTGCGGCGGGCGGCGTTCCGGTCTCCTCGGAAAAACGCATCAACGTCGGCTCGTGGGCAAGGATGAACTGCAGCACGCCGGCCAGGAATCCCGGCTCGCCCGCCGCCCGGCGGATGGAATGGGCTTCGATGCCGGTGATCGCCAGGAAGCGGGGCAGAAGTTCCGAATCGGCGGCGACGAAGCCCAACGCCTTTACGGCAACCGTTTCCGCTTCCTCGCGCATTGACGCTGCGTTTGCCATCGCTACCTTCCTTCATGGGCGGAATCGTTCTGTTTTCGCAGTAGTGGCAAGTGTCGCCGGCAGCAAGCTCGCCGACCTGGAATCCGAACGCTTTTAGGGCGACCGGTTTCCGTTTCGTCAATCATATTGCCGTATAGTGGGAACAGGTTTGGTGCGTGCCGACAAGGGGCGCATGACGGCACCCTTCGAGTGGAAGGCCAGCCGGGACGGGAAATCGATGCCAAAGAAGGTTATGATCGTCGAAGACAACGAGCTCAACATGAAGCTCTTTCGCGACCTCATCGAAGCGAGCGGCTACGAGACGGTGCGCACACGCAACGGCCTGGAAGCGCTGGATCTGGCGCGGCAGCACAGGCCGGACCTCATCCTGATGGACATCCAGCTGCCGGAAGTGTCGGGCCTCGAGGTCACCAAATGGCTGAAGGAGGACGATGATCTCCACGTCATCCCGGTCATCGCCGTCACCGCCTTCGCGATGAAGGGGGACGAGGAGCGCATTCGCCAGGGCGGCTGCGAGGCATATATCTCCAAGCCGATCTCGGTGCCGCGTTTCATCGAAACCATCAAATCCTACCTGGGCGATGCCTGATGTATCTTTCCAGCCGAGCCGGAGCTTTGTGAAATGACCGCGCGGATCCTCGTCGTCGACGACATCCCAGCCAATGTCAGGCTGCTGGAGGTTCGGCTGCTCGCCGAATATTTCGAGGTCCTGACCGCCACCAACGGGCCGGACGCGATCGAGATCTGCGAGAACGGCAAGGTCGACGTCGTGCTGCTCGACGTGATGATGCCCGACATGGACGGGTTCGAGGTCTGCCGGCGGCTGAAGGGCGACCCGGCGACATCGCACATCCCTGTCGTGATGATCACCGCGCTCGACCAGGTTTCGGACCGGGTGCGCGGCCTCGAGGCCGGCGCCGACGATTTTTTGACCAAGCCGGTTAACGATCTGCAGTTGATGACGCGCGTCAAGAGCCTGGTCAGGCTGAAATCGCTGACCGACGAGCTGCGGCTGCGCGCCTCGACGACACGCAATATCGGCATCGAGGAGCTTTTGAGCCGCAACTTCGCTACCGACGATGCGGTGCCGAAGGTGCTGCTGGTCGACGAGCGCAAATCCTCGTTCGAGCGCATCCAGAAGATGCTGCGCGGCAGTGCCGATCTCGACGTCGCCAACGATCCGCATGCCGGCTTCTTCCAGGCCGCCGAGCAGCCGTATGAATGCGTGATGATCTCGACGGCCTTCGCCGATTTCGACCCGCTGAGGCTCTGCTCGCAATTGCGCTCGCTCGATCGCACCCGTTTCCTGCCGATCATCCTTCTGGCGGACGAGGGCGAGGAGGGGCGTATCATCCGCGGCCTCGAACTCGGCATCAACGATTATCTGATGCGGCCGATCGACCAGCAGGAGCTGACCGCGCGGCTGCGTACGCAGGTGCGCCGCAAGCGCTACAACGACCAGCTTCGCGCCAGCGTCACCCAGACCATCGAGATGGCGGTGACCGATGCCCTGACCGGCCTGCACAACCGCCGCTATCTCGACAGCCATTTGCAGACGCTGTTCGACCGCGCCGTGGCACGGCGCCGGCCGCTGTCGGTGATGATCACCGATCTGGACCGCTTCAAGAGCATCAACGACGCGCATGGCCATGACGGCGGCGACGACGTGCTGCGCGAATTCGCGCGGCGGCTGCGCAAGAATGTGCGCGGCATCGATCTAGCCTGCCGCTTCGGCGGTGAGGAGTTCGTCGTGGTGATGCCGGACACCGACGGCGCGGTAGCCGAAAAGGTCGCCGAGCGCATTCGCGCCGAAATCGCCCAGCTGCCGTTTGCCGTCGGCACCGAAGGCAAGGCCGTCGAAGTCACCGTCAGCGTCGGCGTGTCGTCGGTGCTGAAGGGGGTAGACACGGTCTCCGCGCTGATGAAACGCGCCGACCTCGCGCTCTACGAAGCCAAGAGCGGCGGCCGCAATCGCGTCGTCGCCAAGGCGGCTTAGCACCGAACACCAATTGCCGGGTCAACGCGACAAGGTTACGAATTTACCTTAATCCAAGCGATTTGCGAGGCTTGGTTAAGAAACGGTTGATTTCCATAAGTTGTTGCGCAAATGTGCAGCCCTTAGACGTAACCGGCACGAGGCTAGATCGCCGGTTCGACCGGAAGAATACCCCATGATGCTCAGGTCCGCCGCATCTCCTGGGTCCGTGGGGTCGGCCGGCCGGCGCTGGCACATAGTGGCCTCCTCGTACCGCTGCCAAACGCCGGCCGGCCCCCAATTTTCAAAACACATCAGGACTCTACGCCAAGACCAGGAAAACGCTTGGTTTTTGTTGCGGCAGCGACAGCGCCCTTTGAAATAGCCGGCTGGGCAGAGTGTATGCGCCCGCAGTCGGTTGACAGGGCCTGTCTTCTATGCAGAAATTGGTTGGACCATTGAGCCATTTGGTGACCCGTTGGCATGACCGAATTCGGCCTTTCCCCCATACAGGCAACTGCTCGCGACGACGCGGTGCTCAAGGCGCTGGCCGGCTTTGTGATGCGGGAAGCTCTCGGGCCCGGCCAGAGACTGCCGACCGAACGCATCCTTGCCGAGCGCCTCAAGGTGAGCCGCAACACCGTGCGCGAGGCGCTGACGCGCTGGGAAGGGCTCGGCCTGGTCGAACGGCGGCAAGGCAGCGGCACCTATCTCAAGGGAGTGGTCTCGCTGGACATGCTGCACATGCCGCTGACGCTGGCCGGCGGCAATGATTTCACCAGCCTGATGCAGACGCTGGAAATCCGCCGGGCACTGGAAGCGGAAGCCGCCGCCCTGTGCGCCGTCCGCGCGGGCCAGGCAGATCTCGTCGAAATCGGGCGCAAGCTCGACATTATGGAGCAGGCCTTCCACACCCGCGCCGGGATGTCGGCGGAGGAGGACTGGGAATTCCACCAGTCGATCTACCGCAGTTCCGGCAATCCGCTGTTCGAGCAGATCATCGCCGCCATGCACGAACTGTTCCATCGTTTCTGGGAGCATCCGCTCGGCGTGCGTGATTTCGGCCACGCCAGCTTTCCCTACCACCGCACCATCTACGAACGCATCGCCGCGCACGATCCGGAGGGGGCCCGGGCCGAGGCGCTCAAGCTGATCGCCACCGTCGAGGACGATCTGAAGCGCGGCGCGGCCAAACTCGAACTTTCAGGCCAGAAATGAGCGATCATCCCGCCGGTTTCGAAATCGACTATCTCGCCGAGGCAGCGACGCTTCTCGCCCATGACGAGCCTTTCCCCGGCGGCGCGGTGGTCCCGCCGATCTACCAGACTTCGCTCTTCACCTTCGCCAACTATTCCGAGATGGCCGACACATTCGCCGGCAGGCGACGTCAGCCGATCTATTCGCGCGGCGACAACCCGACGGTCATGGAGTTCGAGGCGCGTGTCGCCGCTCTCGAAGGCGCGGAGGCCGCGCGCGGCTTTTCCAGCGGCATGGCGGCGATCAGCGCCACGGTGCTTGCTTTCGTCGGTGCCGGTGAGCGCATGGTTGTCGTGCGCAATTGCTACGGCGATGCCTACCGACTGTTCGAACGGCTTTTGCCACGGCTCAACATCAAGGTCGACTATGTCGACGGTTCCGATCCGGACGCGGTCGCGGCAGCACTTCCCGGCGCCAAGCTGCTCTACCTGGAAAGCCCGACGTCGATGATGTTCGAGCTCCAGGACATAACCCAGCTGGCGCGGCTGGCCAAAGAGCAGGGCATCATCACCTCGATCGACAATTCCTGGGCGACGCCGGTGTTCCAGAAGCCGATTTCGCACGGTGTCGACCTGGTGCTGCATTCGGCCTCGAAATATCTCGGCGGCCACAGCGACACCGTCGCCGGTGTGGTAGCCGGTTCGGCCGCCCATATCCGACATATCAACGAGCAGACCTATTCCTATCTCGGCGGCAAACTTTCGCCTTTCGAGGCCTGGCTGTTGCTGCGTGGCCTGCGCACATTGCCGCTGCGGTTGCCGCATCACATGAAGAGCGGGCTGACCATCGCCGAACGGCTGAAAGCGCATGACCATGTCGAGCGGGTCAACCACCCGGCCTATTCCAACCATCCAGGCAAGGCGACGCTTGCCGGCTATGCCGGGCTGTTCTCGTTCGAAGTGACGGAAGACGTCGACATCCCGGCTTTCGTCGATGCGCTGAAACTCTTTCGCATCGGCGTCAGCTGGGGCGGCCATGAGAGCCTGGTCGTTCCGGCAAAGGCCTCGCTCGAGCAGACGCCGGGCCTGAATTCGATGGCGCGCTTCGGCGTCAGCCCACGAACCATCCGCTTCAGTGTCGGATTGGAAAGTGTCGAAGACCTGTGGGCGGATGTTGCCCAGGCCTTCGACAGAGCAAAAAGATAAAGGAGCCGTTCAAAATGGGAGTGCTGAACATGAAAAAACTGAGCATCCTTCTTGGTGCCGTCGCGGGTCTGGCGATTTCCGCCGGCAGCGTGCTGGCCGATTCCACGGTCAAGATGGTCGAGGTCATCACCAGCCCGCCGCGTACCGAATTCCTCAAGAAGCAGATCGCCGAATTCGAGGCTGCCAATCCGGGTGTCAAGGTCGAGCTGGTATCGCTGCCCTGGGGCCAGGCGTTCGAGAAGTTCCTCACCATGGTGCAGGCCGGCGACACGCCCGACATCGTCGAGATGCCGGAACGCTGGATGGGTCTTTATGCGACCAACGGCCAGCTCGAGGATCTCGGGCCATACATGGCCAAATGGGACGATGCCAAAACGCTGGGCGAGCGTGCCAAGCAGTTCGGCTCGACGGTCGATAACAAGCAGTACATGATCCCTTACGGCTATTACCTGAATGCGCTGTTCTGGAACAAGAAGCTGTTCAAGGAGGCCGGTCTGGACGGTCCGCCGGCGACGCTCGATGAATTCGTCGAGGACTCCAAAAAAATCTCGGCGATACCGGGCAAATATGGCTACTGCCTGCGCGGCGGCCCGGGCGCCTTCAACGGCATGCATATGTTCATGAACATCGCCGCCGGCAAGGGCGGCTATTTCAACGAGGACGGCACCTCGACCATCAACGAGGAAGGCTCGGTCAAGGGCCTGCAGATGCTCGCCGACATGTACAAGAACGGCCTGGCGCCGAAAGATGCGGTGAGCTGGGGTTTTAACGAGACCGTCACCGGCTTCTACAGCGGCACCTGCGCCATGCTGAACCAGGATCCCGACGCGCTGCTCGGCATCGCCGACAAGATGAGCGCCGACGATTTCGCCGTGGCGCCGATGCCGGTCGGGCCGAGCGGCAAATCCTATCCGACGCTCGGTTATGCCGGCTGGGCGATGTTCGCCAATTCCCAGCACAAGGACGATGCCTGGAAGCTGATGGCGACGCTGTTGTCGCCCAAGGACAATCTGGAATGGGCAAAGGAAGTCGGCGTCATTCCAATCCACAACGGCGCCGACCAGGACGCCCACTTCAGGACCGAGCAGTTCAAAGGCTGGTTCGAGGAACTGAACAACGGCGACAAATACGAGATGGTGACGCCTCCGACGCATCTGGAAAACCTTGGCAATTTCGTAGACCAGGTGGCGATCAAGAATTTTCAGGAAGTGCTGCTTGGCCAGAAAGCGGCCAAGGACGTGGCTGACGAATGGGCCAAGTTCCTGACCAAGGAACAGCAGGACTGGCTGGCCAAGAACAAGAAATAGCTTTTCTTCCTTCTCCCGTTCACGGGGAGAAGGTGTCACGACGTGACGGATGAGCGGCGGCGCCAACTCGACTTGGCTCGCGCTGCTTCTCATCTGCCTGCCCGTCCTCCACAGCAGCTGCGCTGCAGCTGCGGAGGGTGGACCGGCATCTCCCCGTAAACGGGGAAGGCGCTGTCGCCAGCCCGTGCTTACCCAGGAGACGATCCAGTACCAATGACCTATGCCGTGTCCGAAATCCGATCCGCCGGCAGGCCGCGAAAGAAGCGGCTATCGCATGCCGCGATCGAGCCTTGGCTCTATCTCAGCCCGGCGATCGCGCTGCTGGTCGTCGTGCTCCTGGTGCCGCTGGTTATCGGTGTCGGCTACTCGTTCCGCAAATTCTCCGCTTTCAAATCCGAATATGTCGGGCTTGGGCAGTATCAGGCGATGCTGTCGGATCCTGTGCTCGGGCAGGCGCTCGTCAACACCCTATGGTGGACGGCAGCCAGCCTGTTCTTCCAATTTTTCCTTGGACTTGGCCTGGCGCTGCTGCTCGATACGCCGTTCCGGGGCAGAAAGATCGTGCAGGCCGTGGTGTTCCTGCCTTGGGCGGTACCGTCCTTCCTCTCGGGCCTGACCTGGGCCTGGCTGTTCAACCCGATCATCGGGCCGCTGCCGCATTGGCTCTACGCCTTGGGGCTGAAAGCCGAGCCAACCAACGTGCTCTCCGATCCCTCGACAGCCATGTGGGGGCCGATCGTCGCCAATGTCTGGTTCGGCATTCCCTTTTTTGCCATCACGCTTTTGGCGGCGTTGAAGTCGATCCCGTCAGAACTGCATGAGGCGGCGGCGATCGACGGCGCCTCGCCGTGGCAGCGCTTCACCAAGGTGACGCTGCCGTTCCTGGCGCCGACCATCGTCATTACCGTCATGCTGCGCACGATATGGATCGCCACATTCGCCGACCTGATCTTCGTCATGACCGAAGGCGGGCCTGCCGGTTCGACCGCCACGGTGCCGGTCTATATCTATGTCAGCGCGTTCAAGTCACTGGATAAGGGCTATGCCTCGGCGGTGGCGGTGCTGCTGCTTGTGCTGCTCATCGTCTATGCGATTGCGCTGATAGGCATCCGCCGCTCGCTGGTGAGGTACGTCTGATGATTGCCGGACGCTCCGTCTCCTCGCGCATTCTCGGCGGCATCGGCCTTTACGGCGCCATCGCCGCCTATATGGCCTTCGCGCTGTTCCCGATCTTCTGGACGTTGAAGATCTCGGTTACGCCGGAGCGGCTGCTCTATTCCGAAGGCATCACTTTCTGGCCGTCGCAAGCGACGCTGCAGAACTTCGTCACCGTGCTCGAAGCCACCGATTTTCCGCGCTATTTCCTGAACAGCGTTATCGTTTCGGTGTCGACGGCAGCCTTCGTAACGGTCATTGCCACGCTGGCCGGCTACGCCATGTCGCGATTTTCCTTCCGCGGCAAGGCGACCCTGGCCATCCTGCTTTTGCTCACCCAGACTTTTCCGCTGGTGATGGTCATTCCGCCGATCTACCGCATCATGGGACAGATCGGCCTCATCAACAGCCTGACCGGCCTCGTCATCATCTACACCGCGTTCAATACGGCCTTTGCGACCTTCCTGATGCAATCTTTCTTCGACGGCATCCCGAGAGACCTGGAAGAGGCAGCCATGATCGACGGCTGCACGCGCCTGCAGGCGATGCGCAAGGTGATCGTGCCGCTGACGCTACCCGGCATGGGCGCGACGCTCGGCTTCGTCTTTACCGCCGCCTGGAGCGAGTTGCTGTTTGCGCTGATGCTGATTTCCAGCGACGACCAGAAGACCTTCGCGGTTGGCCTGCTCACCTATATCGGCAAATTCGCGGTCGACTGGGGACAGATGATGGCTGCTTCCATCCTGGCGCTGATCCCGGTCTGCGTCTTCTTTGCCTTCCTGCAACGCTACCTCGTCACCGGCCTTACCGCCGGCGCCGTCAAGGGATAGATCGATGGCCTCCGTTACACTCGACAAAGTCCGCAAAGACTATGGAGCCGTGCGCGTTCTGCACGCGGTCGATCTCGAAATCGCCGACGGCGAGTTCGTCGTTCTGGTCGGCCCGTCCGGCTGCGGGAAATCGACCCTGCTGCGCATGATCGCCGGGCTGGAGGAGGTCTCCGACGGGCAGATCCATATTGGCGAGCGCCTGGTCAACGACATCGCGCCAAAGGACCGCGACATTGCCATGGTATTCCAGTCCTACGCGCTCTATCCGCACATGGACGTGTCGAAGAACATGGGCTTCAGCCTGATGCTGAGAAAGGCCGGCAAGCCGGCAATCGATGCAAGGGTGGACAGTGCCGCCAAGCGGCTCGGGCTCGATGCGCTTCTGCAACGCCTGCCGCGGCAATTGTCCGGCGGCCAGCGCCAGCGCGTCGCCATGGGACGGGCCATCGTGCGCGACCCGAAGGTCTTTCTCTTCGACGAGCCGCTTTCGAACCTCGACGCCAAGCTGCGCGTCCACATGCGTGCCGAGATCAAGGCGCTGCACCAGCAATTGAAGACCACTTCGGTCTATGTCACCCACGACCAGACCGAAGCGATGACAATGGCCGACCGCATCGTCGTCATGCATGACGGCCTCGTCCAGCAGGTCGGTGTGCCGCTCGATCTGTACGACCGGCCGGTCAACATGTTCGTCGCCGGGTTCATCGGCTCGCCCGGCATGAATTTTCTGCCTGCCGTAGTTGAAAAGGGCGCCAAGCCGGATGCCATCCTGGCCGACGGCCAGAAGCTGAGGCTGCCGGACGGCCTGCCGCTCAGGGATGGCGATGCGATCACCGTCGGCTTGCGGCCCGAGCATATCCGGCTCGCCGACAATGGCGCGCTGAAGGGCGAGGTGGGTGTCGTGGAGCCGCTCGGCCTGTCCACCCAGTTCTATGCCGGGCTTGCCGGCCAGCAGGTCTGCGTGTTTGCCATGGGCCGGGCCAGCGTGAAGCCGGGTGAGGCCGTGCGCCTATCGGCTGATCCGGCATCGCTCCATCTGTTCGATCCGGCAAGCGGCGATCGCATCGGCTAATCCTGCATCCCGAAATGAAAAACGCCGCCCGGAAGGCGGCGTTTCGGTACTGCGAGAGAAAACCCGATTACTTGATCTTGGTTTCCTTGAATTCGACGTGCTTCTTGGCGACCGGGTCGTATTTGCGGAACGACAGCTTGTCCGTCTTGGTGCGGCTGTTCTTGCTGGTCACGTAGAAGAAACCGGTGTCGGCGGTCGACAGAAGCTTGATCTTGATGTTTGCGGCTTTGGCCATGATGTTCGTCCGTTAATGTTCGTGGAGTTTTGGCCGCTGGAGCACGGGAAACACCCGGACGCGGGAAACTTGCCGCGACACATAAAGAACGCGCCCGGAAAGTCAACCCTTGTCCAGGTTCTGTGTCGTAAGCAGATGAGTTGTCCGGATTAGGTAGCACATGAGTTGTCCGGGTTTATTGCCAGCCGATGGAGGCTGGGGACGAAGCGGACATTGATGTGCTACCAAAACCCGACAATTTGATTGGGTGCCGACAGCCGCGGGAGGCTCCTGTGTGCCTCCGGCCGTCCTCCGGGTGGCGTCTCAGTTTGAATGCTAGCTATGAGTATCGAGCGATGGACGGCTGATCGATCACCCAAAGCCAGTTCCCGTCACCTTGCCGGCGAGCGATTTCCGCAGTAACGGTGCCATCGGCAAGGCGCGTGGAAGTGAGCGCCAAATCCCTGTTGATGATAGCCGGACGCTGATCTCCGAGATCAAACTTTCGTCCCGCTGCCACCAACTTGGCGTAAAATCGGCGGATGGCATCTCTGCCGCAGGCCAACTGTCCGTTGCCGGTAGCGAGGATGGCACCGGGTTCGTAAAGAGCAGCCATTCCTTCCGCGTCTCCCGCTTGCTCGCGAGAAACCAATAGCCGCGCCAGGTCCTGGGGATCGCTTGCCGGTTTGCGGTTTGCTTCATCATTCATCGGCAGGCTTCCTGACAGCCAAATTCAAACCGAGATACGACCAGGTTCCGGTCACTCCGCCGCGACGGTTTCCGGTTGCAACGCCTTCTTCCAGTCTCCCGTCGTGTTCCACCAGCGGTTCGGGTTGGCGCGGTCGTCGAGACCCTTGGAGCGGCTGGCAAGCAGTGGCTGAATGCGGATCACCGGCTCCTGATAGCTATGAACCTGGTAAATCGCTTCGACGACGCGAGCGGCGAGCTTCTGGTCGTCAGGCAGTTCGAACGACACCTCGACAGTCCCTGGCCGCCTGCGCAATTCCGTCTCGGCGCCGGCGGCGGCACCTTCAAGCGGCCGGTAGCGTTCGATGCCGTCCGCCGACTGGAAAGCATTGCTGTCATATTTGCCCATTCCGAGCGGTACGATCGCGACCACCGCCTCCATGATGCGGTCGACATCGGCTGCCGGTGCCTGAAAGGTCACCAGCAGCAGCAATTCCATCCGCAGCGATTTCGTTTCAAAGCCACTATCGATCATCCGAGGTCTCCCTGCTATGCATTTTGGGGGAGCATATACTCGAGCCCTCCTGACATGGTTGTGTCAGGAGTTGGTCAGCAGTGGGAGCGATGTCGGCAGCTGGGCCGACTCAGAGGATTTTGCGGAGCAGCCTGGTGCCGACCAGCACGATATAGCAGGCGAAGAACAGGCCGAGCGCCCAACCGAAGCCCGACGGCCCGAAAGCGTCCATGCCGATGCCGATTGCCTGCGGGCCAAGCACCATGCCGACGCCGTAGCAGAGAACGAAGGCGGCGTTGGCGGAGGCCAGTTCGTGGCCGGAAAGCTGGGAGCCGAGGTGAGCAAGACCGATTGTATACATAGCGGCGACCACACCGCCCCAGATGAACAGAAGCGCTGCCATCAAATGCCAGTTATGCGCGAAGAACGGCATGAAGACCGTGCCGGCAAGCCCGACAGTGGCACAGGCCATCAGCAGATAGCGGCGGTCGCTGACGCGGTCGCTGATCATGCCGATCGGGATCTGCAACAGCACATTGCCAAGCCCGATCATGGTGAGCAAAAGGGCGGCGTCCGCCTCTGAGTAGCCGATGCGGCTACCGTAGACCGGGAACAGTGCAAAGCCGCCGGTCTCGACCGCGCCGAACACCAGCACGGCGGCGGTTGCCGTCGGCACCAGCCAGATGTAACGCAGGAAATTGCTGGTTTCGCCGTCCGAGACGATCGTCGGGCTCTCGTTGCGTGCCGCCAGGACCGGTATGGCAGCGAGCGTAACCAAGGCGATGGTAACGCCGAAGGGCAGGAAGCCACTGCTGCCGAGATGGGCGAACAGCCAAGGCCCGGCGGCAAAGCCGAGAGACAGCACGGTGGCATAGATGCCGAGGACCAGTCCGCGCCGGTGTGGCGGCGCCGAGGTGCTGATCCAGAATTCCGACAGGATGAACAGCACCGTCAGCGCGATATGCAGCAGCACGCGCAGCGGAAACCACATCCAGAAAGCTGGCGCGAAATGGAAACCGACAAATGCCAGCGCCCCGGCGGCGATCATGGCAAGCATCGTCCAGGCGACCCCGAACCGCATGGCGAGCGGGGTGGCGAGCGGCGCGCCGGCGATAGAGGCGAGGCCGGCGACCGCGGTGTTGAGACCGATCATCGACGCGGAATGGCCACGCGTTTCCAGGATCACGCTGAGCAGCGGCATGCCAAGGCCGATGGCAATGCCGACGACGCTGATCGACGAGATCGCCGCGACCATCGGCAGCCAGTGTACGCGTTCCTTGCCCTGCGGCTGGATATCGACTGTCATGGAATGCCTGGCTGCTCTAGAGAATTTCGCGGACGAAGCGATTGCGGACAAGCCGGTAGAACGGCACGGGACCGCCGGGGCTCAGCAGCGGATCCCGGACGAGCCGGGTTTCCAGCTCCTCCAGGACCGTGCGCGTGATGTCTGGAATATCGACTTGCCGGGCCTTGGCCAGCGGCAGCCAAACGACGTCTTCCAACTCGTCGGTCGGACCGCCATCCGGCAGTTGCACGGCGACATCGTCGCGCCATGCGGCGAGAAAGCGCGTATCGAAGCGGCGCACCCGGTTGGGCGGGGTGATGGCGCGTGCGACGAAGCGCAGCGCTTGCAGTGATGGGATGACGCCGTGTTCGACAAAGCCCTGCCAGTCGCGCCTGGCGGTTGCGAACACGCCTTTTTGACCGATCAGCAGGCCGGCCTCCTCATAGGTTTCGCGGATTGCCGACAAGGCAATGGCGCGGGCGCGAGCCGGGCTGGTGCGACCGATGCCAGCGGTCAATCTCGCTTCTTCCTCGGGATGAAGTGCGGTGGCTATCGGGATGCGGCTGTCGGCCGGATCTGTGCGGCCGCCAGGAAACACGAATTTTCCCGGCATGAAGGCATGACGGGCGTGGCGCCGGCCCATCAGCACCAGGAATTCGTCGCCTTTGCGATCGAGCAGGATCAGCGTCGCGGCGTCGCGCGGGCGTATAGGCTTGGCCTCGAGCGCGTTCCGCTCAACCTTGTCGACTTCCGCCTTGGTCATAACGTCCATGCGCTCGACCTAGCGGAATCTTCTCCGATGCGAAAGTGGCGTCCAGCCATGCCGATTGCGCCAGCCTCGGTTTCAAGCCTCGGGATGCGACTCGATCAGATCTTCTTCACCGCCAAAGCCGTGCATATAAAACGCCCATTGCAGGCCGATGACAGCGCCCTTGACCGGCTGCAGCAGGACGACGGCGAGAATGATGGTCAATGGCACCCAGATGGCGATGTGCTGCCAGGTCGACAGCGTCGAGGTTGCCTCGACACCCATGAAGGCGCCGAGCACGATGTGGCCGACAATGACCACCACAAGATAGGCCGGCAGGTCGTCGGCGCGATGGTGGTGAAGTTCCTCGCCGCAATGATCGCATTTGTCGACGGTTTTGACGAAGGCGCGAAACAGCTTGCCCTCGCCGCAATGCGGGCAGCGGCCGAGCATGCCGCGCTTCATTGCCGTCCATAGCGGCCGGGCGGTCCGGCCCGAGTGATGTTCGCCGCCGAAAATCCGTTCTTCCACCTGCAGTTCTGTTGGCATTACCGTCTCCTGCCGCGCGAGCCTGGACGCGATTGCGACGCCCGGGCGCGGCCTTTGGCCTTGTGGAACGACCGTTTGGAGCCGGGCAGCGGCTTTGGCTCGGTCAGCATCTCGAAACGCATCGCGCCGGCCATCGGCGCCACCTCGATCAGGCGAACCTCGACGCGATCAGCAAGCTGATAGCCCTTGCCGGTGCGTTCTCCGAAAAGCGATCGGGCAGTTTCGTCGTATATATAGTAGTCGCCGCCCAGCGTTGAAACCGGAATGAAGCCATCCGCGCCGTACTGCGGCAATTGGACAAACAGTCCCGATTTGGTGACGCCCGAGATGCGGGCGTCGAAACGGTCGTCGATGCGCTCGGCGAGATAGGCGGCGATCAGCCGGTCGACCGTGTCTCTCTCGGCGGCCATCGCGCGGCGCTCGGTCGCCGAGATCAGTGCTGAGACCTCTTCCAGCCGTTCCGCCTCGTCCTGCGTCAGGCCGCCCGGACCAAGGCCGAGTGCGGCAATCAGCCCACGATGCACGATCAGGTCGGCATACCGGCGGATCGGCGAGGTGAAATGCGCGTAGCGCTTCAGGTTGAGGCCGAAATGGCCGATATTGGCGGGCGAATATTCGGCCTGGCTCTGCGAGCGCAGCACCACTTCATTGACCAGTCCCTCATTGTCGGCGCCTCGCACGCGAGCGAGGATGCCGTTGAACTGGTTCGGCCGCATCTGCGCACCGCGCGCCAGCGACAGGCCTAGGGTCTGCAGGAATTCACGCAGCGATTCCTGCTTGGCGAGCGAGGGCGAATCGTGGATGCGGTAGACCAGCGCCTGCCGCTTCGCCTCCAGTGTCTCGGCGGCGGCGACATTGGCCTGGATCATGAACTCTTCGATCAGCTTGTGCGCGTCGAGCCGCTCCGGCACGACGACCTTGTCGACGGTGCCGTCCTGCTTGAGCAGGATCTTGCGCTCGGGCAGATCGAGCTCAAGCGGCTGGCGCGTGTCGCGGCCGCGCTTCAGGATCGCGTAGGCGTCCCATAGCGGCTTAAGCACCGTATCGAGGATCGGGCCAGTCGTGTCATCCGGTGCGCCGTCGATCGCCGCTTGCGCCTGCTGATAGGCGAGTTTCGCCGCCGACTTCATCATGACGCGATGGAAGGAGTGTCTGAGTTTGTGGCCATCGGCCGAGAAAGTCATACGCACCGCTATCGCCGGACGATCCTGGCCCTCGCGCAGTGAACAGAGGTCGTTCGAGATGCGCTCCGGCAGCATCGGTACGACTCGGTCGGGAAAATAGACCGAATTGCCGCGCTTCAGCGCTTCGCGGTCGAGCGCCGTGCCATAGCGCACATAGGCGGCGACATCGGCAATGGCGACGGTGACGATCACGCCGCCGGCGTTCTTCTCGTCGGTATCAGGCGTGGCCAACACCGCGTCGTCATGATCCTTGGCATCGACCGGATCGATGGTGACCAGCGGCAGCTCGCGCCAATCGTCGCGGCCGGCAAGCGTCGCCGGCTTGACCGCCTCCGCCTCGGCGATGACGTCGGCTGGGAAAATATGCGGGATGTCGTGCGCGTGGATGGCGATCATCGAGACCGCCTTTTCGCTGGTCAGCGAACCCAGCACCGCCAGAACCTTGGCTCTCGGCAGCCCGTACCGGGAGGCCCGCGCCGGCTCGACCTCGACCAGGTCGCCGTTCTTGGCACCGTTCTGGAACTCCTTGTCGACGACCAGTTCAGGCTGGCGCCGCTCCACCGGCTCGATGCGGAACGTGCCGTCCTTCAGCACGCGGAAAACGCCGAGAACCGCATCGGTGCGCTTCTCGAAGATCTTCATCACCCGGCCGGTATAGGCCGGGCCTGCCGGATCGTCGGTTGGAAAGGTCTTGGCCAGCACGCGATCGCCGATGCCAGGTGTCGGGCCATTGCCGCCGCGCGACACGCGGATCGCTATGACCGGAGGTTCGCCATTGCCCACGGCTTCGGTCGGGTGCGCCAGCAGCGCACCGTCGGCGTCGCGGCCAAAGATGTCGAGCACCGCGACGTGGGGCAGGGCGCCGACACGGGCGAGCCGCTTGCGCTCCTTGGTCAGCAGGCCTTCGTCCTGCAGGTCGCGCAACATGTCCTTCAGCCAGACACGGTCTTCGCCGCGCAGCGCAAACGCCTTGGCGATGTCGCGTTTTCCGGCGCGGTCAGGATTTTCGGCAATGTAACGCAGGATCTCGTCGCGCGAAGGCCGGTAATTGTCCCTCACCTTGGCGCGGGTATCGGCGGTGCGCAGATCGCCGTGGCTTCTTCCGGAGACTTTGCGCGCCAACCCGTCCTATCCCTTTTTCCTGGCCGCCGGTTTTTTTGCCGCTGCCGGTTTTTTGGCAGGCGCGGCCGCTTTGCGGAAGGGCTTTCTGGCGCCATTGCCGCCCTTGGCTTCCTTTTCTGCGATCAGCGCCACCGCATCCTCGATCGTCACCGATTGCGGATCCCTGCCTTTCGGCAGCGTCGCATTGACCTTGCCGAAATTCACATAAGGCCCGTATTTGCCGTCGCGCACGACGATCTTGCCGCCGCCGGCAGGATGCTCGCCAAGCTCTTTCAATGCAGCGGGCGTGGCGCCATTGCGGCCGCCTTTGCCTTTTAATTGCTTCTCGGCGATCACCGAGACGGCGCGATTGAGGCCGATCGAGAACACGTCCTCGATGCTGTCGAGATTGGCATAGGTGCCGTCATGCAGCACGAACGGCCCGTAGCGTCCCAGACCGGCCGAAATCATCTTGCCGGATTCCGGATGCTGTCCGACATCGCGCGGCAGCGACAGCAGGGCGAGCGCCTTTTCGTGATCAATCGAATCGACCGTCCAGCCCTTCGGCAGGCTGGAGCGCTTGGCTTCCTTGCCGTCGCCGCGCTGGATATAGGGGCCGAACCGGCCATTGCGCAGCGTGATCTCCTCGGCGGTATAGGGGTCCTTGCCGAGCACCTTGGTGCCGTCTTCGCCGCTGCCGTTCTCGCCATTGGGATTGGCGGCGTCGCCGAGCTGGCGGGTGAACGAGCATTCTGGATAGTTCGAACAGCCGACGAAGGCGCCGAACTTGCCGAGCTTGAGCGACAGGTTGCCGGTGCCGCATTTCGGGCATATGCGGGGGTTGGAGCCGTCTTCCCGCGCGGGAAACACAAGCGGCGCCAGCTCCTCGTTGAGGGCGTCGAGAACGTCGGTGACGCGCAGCTCCTTGATGTCGGCGACGGCGCCGGAAAAATCCTTCCAGAAGTCGCGCAGCACGTCCTTCCAGGCGAGCTTGCCGTCAGAGATTTCGTCGAGTTTCTCCTCGAGCGAAGCGGTGAAGTCGTACTCGACATAACGCTCGAAGAAGCTTTCGAGGAAGGCCGACAATAGCCGGCCCTTGGCCTGCGGCACCAGCTTGCGTTTGTCGATGGTGACGTAATCGCGATCCTCGAGCGTCTTCAGGATGGCCGTATAGGTCGACGGCCGGCCGATGCCCAACTCTTCCAGCTTCTTGATCAGCGAGGCTTCCGAATAGCGCGGCGGCGGCTCGGTGGTGTGCTGGGTGGCGTTGATCGCCTCGCGGGTGAGCTGCTCGCCGGCACGGATCTCGGGCAGGCGGCGGCTTTCTTCATCTTCCGAATCTTCTTCCTTCTGCTCGATGTAAGCGGCAAGGAAGCCGTCGAAGCGAACAACCGAGCCGACGGCGCGAAGCTCGGCGGTACGCGAACCGTTGATCGCCTCGATCTCAACCGTGGTGCGCTCGATCTCGGCCGGCTGCATCTGGCTGGCGATGGCGCGTTTCCAGATCATCTCGTAAAGCCGCGCCTGGTCGGCATCGAGATACTGCCTGACGGAAGCCGGCGTGCGCATGAACTCGGTCGGGCGGATCGCCTCGTGCGCTTCCTGGGCATTCTTGGCTTTGGCGGAATAGACGCGCGGCTTTTCAGGCAGGTATTTCGGGCCGAATTCCTTGGCGATCGCATCGCGTGCGGCAGAGATCGCCTCCGGCGCCATCTGTACGCCGTCGGTTCGCATATAGGTGATCAGGCCGGTGGTCTCGCCGCCGATCTCCATGCCCTCATAGAGCCGCTGCGCGACCTGCATGGTGCGGTTGGCCGAAAAACCAAGACCCGATGAGGCGGCCTGCTGCAGCGTCGAGGTGGTGAAGGGCGGGCCGGGATTGCGCTTGGTCGGCTTGGCTTCGACCGACAGCGCCTTGAAGCTGGCGCCTTCGAGCATCGCCTTGATGTCGTCGGCCTGCGCCTTGTTGGAAATATCGAGCTTTTGCAGCTTCTTGCGCTCGAAGGCGGTCAGCCGCGCCTCGAAATTTTCCTTGCGCGGCGTACCGAGGATGGCGGCGACCTGCCAGTATTCCTCGCGGATGAAGCGCTCGATCTCGGATTCGCGGTCGCAGACCAGACGCAGCGCCACCGACTGGACGCGGCCGGCTGAGCGGGCGCCGGGCAGCTTGCGCCACAGCACCGGCGACAGCGTGAAGCCGACAAGATAGTCGAGTGCGCGGCGGGCGAGATAGGCGTCGACCAGCGGTCCATCGATCTGGCGCGGATTGGCCATCGCTTCCAGCACCGACGCCTTGGTGATAGCGTTGAAGACGACGCGGCTGACCGGCTTGTCCTTCAGCGCGCGCTTCTGCTTCAGCACCTCCAGGACATGCCAGGAAATAGCTTCGCCCTCGCGGTCCGGATCGGTGGCGAGGATCAGCCCGTCGGCGTCCTTGACCGCCTTGGCGATGTCGGCGAGACGCTTTCCGGACGCGGTGTCGACGGCCCAGGACATGGCAAAGTCCTCATCCGGGCGTACCGAGCCATCCTTGGCCGGCAGATCGCGGACATGGCCAAACGAGGCCAGAACCTTATAGTTCTTGCCGAGGTACTTGTTGATTGTCTTCGCCTTAGCCGGCGATTCGACGACGACGACGTCCATACGGTCTCATATCAGTTGTGATGCGGCAGAAGAATTCCGCTGCGCGCGACGAAATCTCGTTCAATGTGTCGCTCACATGGCCGCGCTTTTGCATCCGGTCAAGGCCAAGCAGCCAAAATGCGGCCCTGCACCGAATGCGCAACCCAGCGGCGCCATGCGATTTTCCGCAATCCTGGACAAGGGAAATGGGCCGCCTATCGCTGGACAAGCCCGGCAATTGATCCTGGAGAACGGGACAAACTCTCCCGCGGATATAAGAGAAACATCGATCACGCGCCAGCCCTGCTTGAACAGACGGCGTGAAACGCCCAATCGGATGGGTGCCCATAGGCCCGGCATTTGCCCGGAAATCATAGGAATTGCCATGCCGAAGAGCTGGCCGCCGGGGGTGGTTGGGTGGACTTCCCGGCGACCAGCCGCATTTCCGCCTGTTTGGGCGGATCAGAGGCTCAAGGCTCAGTCGGCCTTGGCGATATGCCAGACGCCGGCGACGCCCTCGCCGGTCACGTCGCCGGCCTTCTTGTCCTTGATGAACGTGTAGAGCGGCTTGCCTTCATAGGCCCACATCTTGGTGCCGTCGGTGCGGTCGACGATTGTCCATTCGCCTTCGGCCTTGGCGCCGGCCTCAGCCTTCAGCGGCGGCCAATTGGCGGCGCATTTGTCGTAGCAGTTCGACTTGCCTGTCTTGTCCTTGTCGTAGGTGTAGAGCGTCATGCCGTTGGCGTCAGTGTAGATCTTGGTGCCGCCGACTTCCGCTTCCTTCCACGCCTCGGCGGCGAAGGACGCGGCGGTGCCGAGCAAGAGCGCAGCCATGCAGATTGCGATCGTTTTCATGGACATCTCCCTGGAAGATTTTCAACGAAGCGCGCGGAACAACGCGGCTTCGTTTGATCAACGCTGCCTGACTGCCCTTTCTTCCCGGGCCGTTTCCCGTCGATCCCGGCGGGGGCGACGACTTGCCACGCGATGGTGATTGGCGGACGACCGTAGTCGCGGCTATATGGCTGCGCAGTCACCGGGAGACGGAAATGGCATTGGACGTCGGCTATGTCAGCGCGATCGGGGCGGGAGCGATCTCGTTCCTGTCACCCTGCGTGCTGCCGCTAGTGCCGCCTTATCTGTGCTATATGGCCGGCGTGTCGGTCGACGATTTCCGTGGCGAGGCCGGCATTGCGGCAAAGGCCGGTGCGCGAGGCGCGCTGGTTAATTCCTCCATCGCCTTCGTGCTCGGCTTCTCGACGGTCTTCGTCGCGCTCGGCGCCGGCGCCTCGACGATCGGCCATCTGCTGCGCGTCTGGCAGGAGCCGCTGGCAATGGCGGCCGGCGTGCTGATCATCCTGATGGGGCTGAATTTCCTCGGCATATTGCGCATCCCTTTGCTTTCACGCGAGGCGCGGTTCCAGTCGCAAGGCAAGCCGGCCAGCCTGATCGCCGCCTATGTCATGGGCTTGGCGTTCGCCTTTGGCTGGACGCCCTGCATCGGCCCGGTGCTGGGGCCGATCCTGACGCTTGCCGGCGGCCGTGAAACGGTGGGCGAGGGCGCGCTGCTGCTTGCTGCCTATTCACTCGGCCTCGGCATCCCGTTCCTCGTCGCGGCGCTGTTTTCCGGCGCTTTCATGCGCTTTCTCGGAAAATTCCGCGTCCATCTTGGTCGCGTCGAAAAGGCCATCGGCGCGCTGCTGGTGGTCGCCGGCGTGTTTTTCCTGACCGGCGGCGTGCAGGCGGTGTCCTACTGGCTGCTCGAGAATTTTCCGGTGCTGGGGCAATTGGGATAGGTTTGCCGCCCGGCCGAGGCCCGAGGTCGTCGCTGCAGCGCAAAGCGCCGCAGCGACGTGGTCTGTTCAGCCTTCGAAATAGCCCGGCTGGTCGATATCGGCGATGAGCCCGGGTCCGCTCGGCTCCCACCTCAGCAGCGCCCGGGTCCGTTCGCTCGAGGTCGGGACATCCATCGCCGCGAACATCGCGAACCAGCCGAAATGGCCGGCCGCTTCTTCCGGGGACTTGGCGACCACGGGTACGTTCAGACGCCGACCGATCACGCTGGCGATGTCCTTGAATGGCACGCCCTCTTCGGCGATCGCGTGATAGCGCCCGCCGCCGGCGCCGTGCTCGAGCGCAAGCCGGTAGACGCGGGCGGCATCGAACCGATGCACTGCGGGCCAGCGGTTGAGCCCTTCGCCGACATAGGCCGACACGCCCTTCCTGCGAGCAAGGTCGATGAGGATCGGAACAAAGCCGTGATCGCCCTGGCCATGGACCGACGGGGGAAGACGGACAACCGATGCGCGCACGCCGCGCGCCGCCAGCGCGGCGGCTGTCGCTTCGGAGGCGCGAGGATACGAGGCGGACGCGGGGACAGGCGCATCTTCCTCGGTCGCGATGCGGCCCCGCGCCTGGAGCGCGGTTCCGGAGGTGACGAGCAGGGGACGCTGGGAGCCTTCGAGTACGCCCCCCAACGCCTCGATGGCGCGCCGGTCCATCTCGCAGTTTTGCGCGAATTTCGAGAAGTCATGGTTGAAGCCAGTATGGATCACTCCATCCGCGACGGCCGCGCCCCTGCGCAGGCTTTCCAAGTCTTCGAGGTCACCTCGATGCACCTCCGCTCCGGTAGCGGCCAGCGACTTGGCCGACGCCTCCGAGCGGGCGAGACCGAGCACCTGATGGCCGGCGCCGATGAGTTCTTGAACGACGGCAGAACCGACGAATCCGGTCGCCCCGGTAACGAAAACACGCATCACGACTTCTCCTTGTTTACTTCTGACCACGACCATGTTCGCGGTCCGGTGGTGTCGTGATAGGCGCTTGAGAAAATACGATCTATGCGGTAAAGTCCGTACTATCTTCGCAATCGTCCGGAATAACCCATGGATCCCCTTTCAGATGTGCTCTCGCTGCTGAAGCCGCGCAACTATATGTCAGCCGGCTTCGACGCGGGTGGTGAATGGTCGATCCAGTTCCCCGACCAGCAGCAAAGCATCAAGACCGGCGCCGTGGTTTCCGGCCGGTGCTGGCTGTCGGTGGAGGGCGTTGCCGACGCAGTGCGCCTGGGAACGGGGGACTGCTTCCTGCTGCCGAGCGGACGGCCTTTCCGTCTTGCAAGCGACATGAGCTTGACGCCTGTTGAAGCCGTCAAGATTTTTCCGCCAGCGCGGGCCGGCGGTGTCGTGATCCACAATGGCGGCGGTGATTTCTTTCTTGTCAGCAGCCGCTTCGCGCTTGGTGGCAACCATGCCGGCATCCTGTTGCGGATGCTGCCAGCCATTGTGCATATCCGCAAAGAGTCGGACCAGTCGGCGCTTCGCTGGTCTGTGGAGCGGATGATGCAGGAACTGCGCGAGCCGCAGCCGGGTGGCTTTCTGGTGATCCAGCATCTCGCCCACATGATGCTGGTTCAGGCGCTGCGGCTGCATCTTTCGGAAGGACTGAGAGGCGGCGTCGGCTGGCTCTTTGCCTTGGCGGACAAACAGATGGGCGCGGCGATCAGCGCCATGCATGACGATCCGGCGCATGGCTGGACATTGCAGGAGTTGGCGGAACGGGCCGGCATGTCGCGATCGACCTTTGCGCTCAGATTCAAGGAGACGGTCGGCGCTTCGCCCATGGACTATTTGACGCGCTGGCGAATGTTGCTGGCCGGGGACAGGCTGGCGAATTCCAGCGATCCCGTGTCCGTCATTGCGCTGTCGCTCGGCTATGAATCCGAAAGCGCCTTCAGCACAGCCTTCAAGCGGGTCATGAACTGTTCGCCGCGGCAATATGGCCGTGGCCGGGCTCCGGCCTTCGCGTCACGTAACGGGGCGGAAGCTGCCTGAGCCGATCGGCTTGAGCGTGTCGCGGATGTAAGCGGTTGGAGGGCTCGCCGTCTCACCGGAATTTAACCGCATTGGTGCAGCATGGCGCCGGTGCTACTAACGCTTCGATTCCAGATCCCTTTTCAACGGTTGCCATTCCATGAGCCAGAGATCCTGCCTTTCCATCATCCTCGCCGCAGGCGAAGGCACGCGCATGAAGAGTGCCGTGCCGAAAGTGCTGCACCAAATCGCCGGCCTGCCGATGGTCGCCCATGTCGTGAAGGCGGCCGAAGCCGCCGGCAGCGGCGATCTGGCGCTGGTGATCGGCCATGGCGGCGACGAGATGCGCAAGGCGGCACTCAAGTTCGCGCCGAAGGCCGAGGCTTTCGTCCAGGAAAAACGTCTCGGCACCGCGCACGCCGTGCTTGCCGCACGCGCAGCAATATCAAAGGGTTATGACGACATTCTGGTGATGTTCGGCGACACGCCGCTGATTGATCCGGAGGCACTCGCCGCAGCGCGGCTGAAGCTGGCGGAAGGTGCGGCTGTCGTCGTGGTAGGCTTCCGCACGGAAAATCCTTCCGGCTATGGCCGGCTGATCGAAAAGGTCGGCAAGCTCGTGGCCATCCGCGAGGAGAAGGACTGCTCGGACGAGGAGAAGAAAATCACCTTCTGCAATGGCGGGCTGATGGCGGTCGCCGGCAGGCACGCGCTGAAGTTGCTCGATGCGGTCGGCAGCAAGAACGCCAAGGGCGAGTATTATCTCACCGACATCGTCGAGATCGCCGCTGCGCAGGGACTTGATGTCGTCGCCACCGAAGCCAGTTTCGACAACGCGCTCGGCATCAACAACCGTGCCGAGCTTGCCCAGGCGGAAGGTATCTGGCAGGCGCGTCGACGGCATGAAGCGATGCTTTCCGGGGTGACACTGATTGCGCCTGAAACTGTGTTCTTCTCGTACGACACCGAGATCGGCGCCGATACGATCGTCGAACCGAATGTCTGGTTCGGGCCGGGCGTGAAAATCGCCACGGGCGCCAAGATCCATGCCTTCAGCCATATCGAAGGCGCCACCATCGCGTCGAATTGCGATGTCGGGCCGTTCGCGCGGCTGCGGCCCGGGGCCGATCTGAGAAACAAGTCCAAGGTCGGCAATTTCTGCGAGGTCAAGCAGGCGATCGTCGAGGAGGGCGCCAAGGTCAACCACCTGACCTATATCGGCGATGCCCGCATCGGAGCGGGCGCCAATATCGGCGCCGGCACCATCACCTGCAACTATGACGGCTATTCGAAATTCTTCACCGATATTGGCGAAGGCGCGTTCATTGGCTCGAACTCCTCGCTGGTGGCGCCGGTGTCGATCGGCAAGGGCGGCTACATCGCCTCGGGCAGCGTCATCACCGAAAGCGTGCCCGACGATGCGTTGGCCTTCGGCCGCGCCCGACAGCGGACTCTGCCCGGCAAGGGCAAGGAGTTGCGCGAACGGTTCGCTTCGGCCGCGGCGGCCCGCAAAAAAGGCTAGCCTAACGGAACTCGGCGACAAGCTCGATTTCGCCAACGATTGCATCGTTGAAGGCGGGCAGGTCTTCGGCCGAGATCCAGTATTCCAGATGCGCCCTGCTGCCGGCATGCTGGACACTGTAACGGTCCAGAAAGCTGCGACGCACCTCGAAACGCGTCACGAAACTGATCCGCTCGCAGGCACATTCCAGTCGCGGGCGATCTGGGTGGCATAGGCCTCGCTGGTGACCGGATAGAAGATCGGCTGATCGGCAAGTCGAGGAGGAAAGGCGCGCATCCCTGCCTTCTGGATCAACTCCAATTCGCGGGGGCCGACCGGACGCCAAAGCGTCACCGTGTCAATTCGTTCGTTCATAGCCGCATCATGTCTTTGACTGATTTCTGGAGCCGTTGAGGCGAGATAGGATACATAAGCGGAGAAACTGAGCAATTGCAGTAACCGGATTGCAAGTGCGCCCTGTCATGGTGCATCTGTGCAGGATAGTCCGGCTGATACCGGACGAAATGGAATGTGATTTTTCGCGACAGCCCGGCAGTCTCTAAATAGCGCCGGGTTTGAGGTCGGAATCGGGGGCAAGCGCCATGTGCGGTATCGTTGGAATTGTCGGTAACTCGCCGGTCGCGCCGCTTATCGTCGATGCGCTGAAAAGGCTCGAATATCGCGGCTATGACTCGGCCGGCGTCGCCACGATCGAGCACGGCAGGCTTGACCGCCGCCGTGCCGAGGGCAAGCTGGTCAATCTCGAGCGCCGGCTGAAGGACGAACCGCTCGACGGCATGATCGGCATCGGCCACACGCGCTGGGCCACACATGGCGTTCCGAACGAGAGCAATGCGCATCCGCATTTTTCCGACGGCGTCGCCATCGTCCATAACGGGATCATCGAGAATTTCGCCGAATTGCGCGACGAGCTGATGCGCGACGGCTACAGTTTCGCCTCGCAGACCGATACCGAAGTCGTCGCTCATCTGGTGGCGCGCGAACTGGCCAAGGGGCTGAAGCCGGTTGAGGCGGCGCACAAGGCACTGAAGCGGCTGGAAGGCGCCTTTGCGCTCGCCATCATGTTCAAGGGCGACGAGGATCTGATCGTCGGCGCGCGCAATGGCCCGCCGCTCGCGGTCGGTCATGGCGACGGCCAGATGTTCCTTGGCTCCGACGCCATTGCGCTTGCCCCTTTCACCAATTCGATCACCTATCTGGAAGACGGCGACTGGGCGGTGGTGCGCCGCAACGAGGTCGATATCTTCGACATGGGCGGCAACAAGGTCGACCGCAAACGCCAACAGTCGCTCAGCACGAGCTTCATGGTCGACAAAGGCAACCGCCGCCATTTCATGGAAAAGGAAATCCATGAGCAGCCGGAAGTGATCTCGCACACGCTGGCGCATTATGTTGATTTCGTCAGCGGCGTCTCGAAGCCGCTCGACCTGCCGTTCGATTTCGCCAAGATCGACCGGCTGGCGATCTCGGCCTGCGGCACCGCCTATCTCGCCGGGCTGATCAGCAAATACTGGTTCGAGCGCTATGCGCGGCTGCCGGTCGACATCGATGTCGCTTCGGAGTTCCGCTACCGCGAGATGCCGCTGTCGAAGAACGATGCCGCTTTCTTCATCTCGCAATCGGGTGAGACCGCCGACACGCTGGCGTCGCTGCGCTACTGCCGCAAGGCCGGCATGAAGATCGGCGCGGTCGTCAATGTGCGCGAATCGACCATGGCGCGCGAATCCGACGTCATCCTGCCGACGTTGGCCGGCCCGGAGATCGGCGTCGCTTCGACCAAGGCGTTCACCTGCCAGCTTTCCGTGCTGGCCTCGCTGGCGGTGCGGGCGGGCGTGGCGCGCGGAACGATTTCGCAGGAGCAGGAGAAAACGCTGATACGCGAGCTGTCGGAAGCGCCGCGTTATGCGAACCAGGTGCTAAAGCTCGACGGGCAGATCGAAAAGGTCGCGCGCGACCTCTCGCACTACAAAAACGTGCTTTATCTCGGCCGCGACACCAATTTTCCGCTGGCCATGGAAGGCGCGCTGAAGCTCAAGGAAATTTCCTATATCCACGCCGAAGGCTATGCCGCCGGCGAGTTGAAGCACGGCCCGATCGCGCTGATCGACGAGAACATGCCCGTCATCGTCATCGCGCCGCATGACCGCATCTTCGAAAAGACCGTGTCGAACATGCAGGAGGTCGCGGCACGCGGCGGCAAGATCATCCTGATCACCGACAGCAAGGGCGCCGCACACGCTACGGTGAAGACGATGGAGACGATCGTTTTGCCGGACGTGCCGGAAATCATCTCGCCGATCATCTACGCGCTGCCGATCCAGATGCTCGCCTATTTCACCGCCGTGTTCATGGGCACGGATGTCGACCAGCCTCGCAACCTGGCGAAATCGGTAACGGTGGAATGATCGGTTCCAAACGGCTACCGATAGGGTCCAACGACAATTTAGTATCAGTTATTGATACATATTTCTTGCACCCTGTCTTGTATCAATGTATGATACAAGACGAGGGCAGAAGTTGATCGTTTCGTTCAAAGGCAAAGCGGTGGAAGCGGTTGCCGAGGGGAAGGCACCGAAAGGTTTCCACCGGATCTGGTTGCCCGTGGCGAACGTCGTCTTCGAGCGATCGAAAACGCCGCACAATTGAACGACCTTCGATCGCCACCCGGAAATCGCCTTGAAGCCCTGAAAGGGAGCAGAGCTGGGCAGCATTCAATTCGTATCAACGACCAATGGCGTATCTGCTTCAAATGGACCAACGCTGGCGCCGAAGAGGTGGAGATCGTCGACTACCATTGAGCGGGCACTTGCCCTAAACCCTTGAGGTCTCTGAACCATGCTCAAGTTCGTACGTCCAATTCACCCCGGAGAGTTCCTGCGCGAGGAATATCTCGTCCCGCTCGGTATGAGTGCCGGTGCGCTGGCGAAGAAGCTCAATCTTCCTCGTACCCGTATCGAACGCATTGCCAAGGAAGAGATCGGCCTGACTCCTGATACCGCGCTTCGCCTCGCCAGGTTCTTCAACACCACGCCGGAATTCTGGATGAATTTTCAGCAGGCTTATGAACTTGAAACCGAGGCGAAGAAACTCGCACCGGAGCTCGAGAAGATCGAACCGCTGGAAGCCGCGGCATAGTTGATCTTTTAAAAACTTCGCCATTCCAAAGCGCCTTGGGGTTCAGTAGTGTCGCGCTGCAAACACACGCTGCGGTGAACCATGTCGGATGCTCTCAAGACCTCAGGCATGACCCGGCTGAGAAACTATTTCCTGACCGGCTTCGTCGTTTGCGCGCCGCTGGCGATTACCGCCTACATTGCCTGGTCGCTGATCGGCTGGGTCGATTCCTGGGTGAAACCCTACATTCCGGTACGCTACAATCCGGACACCTACCTGCCGTTTCCAGTGCCGGGTTTTGGGCTGATCGTTGCCTTGATCCTCATCACCTTCATCGGCTTTATGACCGCCAATATCGTTGGCCGCGCCATCGTCAATTTCGGCGAGCGCCTGCTTGGCCGCATGCCGCTGGTGCGCGGCATCTACCGTTCGCTGAAGCAGATTTTCGAGACCGTGCTGTCGAACAAGGGCGACATGTTCCGCCAGGTCGGGTTGGTCGAATATCCGCGCAAAGGGGTCTGGTCGCTGGTCTTCGTCGCCAGCGAGAAGGAAACCGAGATCAACCAGAAGCTCGACCGGGAAGGCGATCCGCTGATTGCCGTATTCATGCCGTGTACGCCCAACCCGACGACGGGCTTTCTGATGTATGTGCCGAAATCCGACATTGTGCTGCTCGACATGACAATCGAGGACGGAGCCAAGCTGATCGTGTCGGCCGGCTTGGTGGCGCCGGCGGTCAAAATGGTGACGGTGAACGGCGAGCAGATCCACGGCGCGCTTGCCAATCCTCCGCTCGACACGATGCCTCAGCCGGCACGCAGGAGCCGCACGGCCTCGTCGCGGCCGAACAGATAGAGCAGCAGGCGCAGCGCCGTGCCGCGTTCGGACTGCAGTTCCGGATCGCGCGACAGGATCAGCCGCGCATCGTCGCGGGCGGCCTCGAGCAGGTCGGCATGCGCCTCGATGCGCGCCACCTGGAAGCCCGGCGTGCCGGACTGGCGGGTGCCGAGCAACTCGCCTTCGCCGCGCAGCTTCAGATCCTCTTCGGCGATACGGAAGCCATCCTCGGTCTCGCGCATTACCGACAAACGGCGTTTTGCCGTCTCGCCGAGCGGATCCTTGTAGAGCAGCACGCAGGATGAAGGCTTGTCGCCGCGCCCGACCCGGCCACGCAATTGGTGCAGCTGGGCAAGGCCAAAACGCTCGGCATGCTCGATGACCATGATTGTCGCGTCGGGCACATCGACGCCGACCTCGATCACTGTGGTGGCGATCAGGATACGGGTGTCACCCTGCTTGAAGGCGCGCATCGCCTCGTCTTTGTCGGTGCCTTTCATGCGGCCGTGCACCAGGCCGATGCGGTCGCCGAACAGCGGCTTCAGCGAGGCAAAACGGTCCTCGGCCGACATCAGCTTGATCTCCTCGGATTCCTCGACCAGCGGACAGATCCAGTAGATTTTCTGGCCATCGGCGACGGCGTCGAGCATGCGTCCGATCAGTTCGTCGAGCCGTTCAAGCGGCAAGGTGACGGTGCGGATCGGCTGGCGGCCGGCCGGCTTTTCCGTCAGCTTCGACACATCCATGTCGCCGAATGCAGTCAGCACCAGCGTCCGCGGTATCGGCGTTGCTGTCATCACCAGCATGTCGGGCGCATCGCCCTTGGCGGTAATGGCAAGGCGCTGATGGACGCCGAAACGGTGCTGCTCGTCGACGACGGCGAATACGAGGTCACGGAACGTCACCGTTTCCTGGAACAGCGCATGGGTGCCGACGACGATGTCGATGTCACCCTTGGCCAGCCCGGTCAGCGTGTCGGCACGCTCGCGGCCCTTTTCGCGACCTGTGAGGACGGCGACACGCAGGCCGGCCCGTTCCGCCAACGGCGCAATCGTTGCCAGATGCTGGCGCGCCAGGATTTCGGTCGGCGCCATCAATGCCGCCTGGCCGCCGGCCTCGACGGCACGCGCCATGGCAAGCAGCGCGACCACCGTCTTGCCGGAGCCGACATCGCCCTGCAAAAGGCGCAGCATGCGTTCGGGGTCACCGAGATCGGCGTTGATTTCGGCAAGCGCCATTTCCTGCGACATGGTCAGCGAATAGGGGAGTGCCACGCGCAGTTGTTCGACTATGCGGCCGTCGCCGACGAGTGGCCGGCCAGATAATCGGCGGACCTTGGCCCGCACCAGCGCCAGCGATACCTGGCCGGCCAAGAACTCGTCATAGGCAAGGCGCCGCCACGCTGCGCCGTCGACAGAGACGTCGATCGGGTCGGCAGGATTGTGGATGCGGTTGAGCGCATCGCTAAAAGCAGGAAAGGCGTGGCGGCGCCGGAACTCACCGTCCTGCCATTCGGGCAGCACCGGCAGGCGGGCCAGCGCCTGGCCGATGGCCCGGCGCAGCACCTTGCCCGAGAGCCCGGCGGTCAGCGGATAGACCGGCTCGACCAGCGGCAGGTTTTCCGCGTCGCCGGCAAGTGCGATATGGTCGGGGTGAACCATGGTCGGGCGGCCGTTGAACCATTCCATGCGGCCGGAGACGACGACATGCTCGCCTGCGGGCATTGCTTTTTCGAGATAGGCGGCATGGGCATGGAAGAAGGTCAGCGCGATCTCGCCGGTGTCGTCATGGGCGTAGACCCGGTACGGGACCGACCTGTTGCCGCGTGGCGGCGGCTGGTGGCGATCGATGCGGACGTCGAGCGTAACGATGGCGCCTTCCGCCGAGCCGGCGATGCCAGGCCGGTTGCGGCGGTCGATGACAGTATGCGGCAGCACGAACAAGAGATCCCCGGCGCGCGCGGCCCGGTCGCCGAGGTCGGCTGCTACGACTTTTTCGATCAGGGCGCCAACTTTTGGCCCGACCCCGGCAAGCGAGGTGATCGGGACAAACAGCGGATCGAGGAGGGAGGGACGCATGATGTCAGCTTATGTTGCGGCGACTGTAGCGCAAGGCTGACACCGCCTTCTATCCACGCTATATGCGCCGCCTGGGCAAGGATGTTGCAAGATGACCGGAACGAAACGATCAAGCGAGGGGCTCGATGCCCGCCGCCGCAAGCTTCTGTTTCGTTCGTGGCACCGCGGCATGCGCGAGATGGACCTTATACTCGGCAGCTTCGCCGACGCCGAGATCGGCGCCTTGACCGTCGACGAAATCGACCAATATGAGAGGCTCCTCGACATTCCCGACACCGAATTCCTGCCTCTCGTCACTGGCGAACGCCCGGTTCCGGCGGATATCGACTGTGCCGTCCTGCAAAAAATCCTGGCTTCGCGCCGGGAGATGACCTTCTGAACAACGTGTAGCCATGAGCCTTATCCCTACGATCGGTCTGCCGAAAGGCCGCGCCGGCCAGTTCATCGTCGATGGCGTCGCCGACGGCTACGAAGCCTTTGCGCTGGTGCAGGCTGCGCACGAGATCGCCCCCGACAAGCCGGTGCTGTTCGTGGCGCGCGACGGCCAGCGTCTGCCGGCGATCGTCGAGGCGCTTGCCTTTGCGGCGCCGGGCCTGCCGGTGCTGGAACTGCCGGCCTGGGACTGCCTGCCTTACGACCGCGTCTCGCCCGGCGCCGATGCCGCCGCAAGGCGGCTCGATGCACTGGCCGCAATGATTGCGCTGGCGAAGAAGCCGCACCGCGCCGTCGTCCTCACCACTGCGAATGCGCTGTTGCAACGCATTCCGCCGGCTGAACTCGTCGAGGCGCAGACCTTCCACGCCAAACCCGGCAACCAGATAGACATGAACGTGCTGGTGTCGCGGCTGGAGAATTCCGGCTTCGAGCGAGTGCCGACAGTGCGCGGCATCGGCGAATTTGCGGTGCGCGGCGGCATTCTCGATCTCTTCGCGCCCGGCTGGACGGAGGCACTGCGCCTCGATTTCTTCGGCGATACGCTGGAATCGATCCGCGTCTTCGACACCGCAACCCAGCGCACCATCGGCCAACGCAAATCGATGGCGCTGCAGGCGATGAGCGAGGTGGCGCTGACGCCGGAAACCATCAGCCGCTTCCGCCGCGCCTACATCGAAGCCTTTGGCGCGCCCTCCCGCGACGATGGGCTCTATGCGGCGGTCAGCGAGGGCAGGCGGTTTGCCGGCATGGAGCACTGGCTGCCGTTCTTCTATGAGCGGCTGGAAACCGTCTTCGACTACCTGCCCGATGCGCCTGTGGTTTTCGACCATCTGGCGCATGAGGCACTGGCCGAGCGCCACACTCTGATCCTCGACCACTACGAAGCGCGCAAGAAGCAGGCCGACGGCGCCTTGAAGGACGCGGTGCCCTACAAGCCGGTGCCGCCGGATCTGCTCTATCTGTCGCCCGAGAACCTGATTGCCTCGCTTGGCCCGCGCGAGGCGATAGATTTCACGGCCTTCGACGCGCCCGATGCCGGCGCGAAAAAGGTGTTCCATGCCGGCTCGCGCCACGGCCGCAGCTTCGTCGAGGAACGCGCCGATCCTAACGCCAACGTTTTCGACGTCGTCGTAAAACACATTTCCGACGAGCGCGCTGGACGCCGCCGTGTCGTCGTCGCCGGCTGGACTGAAGGTTCGCTCGACCGGCTCGGCCAGATCCTGGTCGAGCATCACCTTGGCAATCTGAAGCCGGTGGCGACGCTTGCCGAAGCCGAAAGGCTTGAGCCAGGGCAGGCGGGACTGGCCGTGCTGCCGCTCGAATCCGGCTTCGAGACTGAGAAACTGGTCGTCGTCGCCGAGCAGGACATTCTCGGCGACCGGCTGATCCGGCGCTCGAAGCGCAAGAAGCGCGCGTCCGACTTCATCGCCGAGGCTTCGGCATTGTCTTCAGGCGATATCGTCGTCCATGCCGACCATGGCATTGGCCGCTTCATCGGGCTGCGCACCATCGAGGCGGTCGGTGCGCCGCACGATTGCCTCGAAATCCACTATGCCGGCGACGATCGGCTATTCTTGCCGGTGGAAAACATCGAGCTGCTGTCGCGCTATGGCTCGGATTCGGCCGAGGCGACGCTCGACAAGCTTGGCGGCGGCGCCTGGCAATCGCGCAAGGCGCGGCTGAAGAAGCGCCTGCTCGACATGGCCGGGCAACTGATCCGCATCGCGGCCGAGCGACAAATGCGGGCCGCGCCGGCGTTGGTGCCGGCGGAAGGCCTCTATGGCGAGTTTGCAGCGCGTTTTCCCTATGAGGAGACCGATGACCAGCAGACGGCGATCGATTCGGTCATGGATGATCTAGGCGCCGGAAAGCCGATGGACCGGCTGATCTGCGGCGATGTCGGCTTCGGCAAGACCGAAGTTGCACTTCGCGCCGCCTTCATTGGGGCGATGGAAGGCTTTCAGGTGGCCATAGTGGTGCCGACGACATTGTTGTCGCGCCAGCATTTCAAGACCTTCTCGCAGCGCTTCTCCGGCCTGCCGATCCGCGTCGCCCAGGCCTCGCGGCTGGTCGGCGCCAAGGAATTGGCGGAGACCAAGAAGGGCATCGCCGAAGGCCAGATCGATATCGTCGTCGGCACGCATGCACTGCTCGGCTCCTCGATCTCGTTCAAGAATCTTGGTCTGCTGATCATCGATGAGGAGCAGCATTTCGGCGTCAAGCACAAGGAGCGGCTGAAGGATCTCAAGACCGACGTCCACGTTCTGACTTTGTCGGCGACGCCGATCCCACGCACGCTGCAGCTTGCCTTGACCGGCGTGCGCGAGTTGTCGCTGATCGCTACGCCGCCGGTCGACCGCCTGGCGGTGCGCACCTTCATCTCGCCCTTCGATCCGCTGGTCATCCGCGAGACGCTGCTCAGAGAACGCTACCGCGGCGGCCATTCCTTCTACGTCGTACCGCGCATCAGCGATCTCGCGGAAATCCATGATTTTCTGCGCGAATCTGTACCTGAGCTGAAAGTGGCGGTGGCCCATGGCCAGATGCCGCCCGGCGAGCTCGACGATATCATGAATGCCTTTTATGACGGCCAGTACGACGTGCTTTTGTCGACCACAATCGTCGAATCCGGCCTCGATATACCGACCGCCAACACGCTGATCGTGCATCGCGCCGACATGTTCGGCCTGTCGCAGCTCTATCAGTTGCGTGGCCGCGTCGGCCGTTCGAAGGTGCGCGCCTATGCGCTGTTCACGCTGCCCGCCAACCGCAAGCTAACCGATACAGCCGAGCGTCGGCTGAAAGTGCTGCAGTCGCTCGATACGCTAGGCGCCGGTTTCCAGCTGGCCAGCCACGACCTCGACATCCGCGGCGCCGGCAATCTGCTTGGCGAAGAGCAGTCGGGCCACATCAAGGAGGTCGGTTTCGAGCTCTACCAGCAGATGCTGGAGGAGGCGGTGGCCGAAGTGAAGGATTCCGGCGAGGTGCAGGACGGCGGCTGGTCGCCGCAGATCGCCGTCGGCACGGCGGTGATGATCCCGGAAAGCTACGTCCCGGATCTGCAGCTCAGGCTGGCGCTCTATCGCCGTCTTGGCGATCTCGAAAATACGGAAGAGATCGATGCTTTCGGCGCCGAGCTGATCGACCGGTTCGGGCCGCTGCCGGAAGAGGTTGAACATCTGTTGAAGATCGTCTTCATCAAGGCGCTTTGCCGCAAGGCCAACGTGGAGAAGCTCGACGCCGGGCCGAAAGGCGTCGTCATCCATTTCCGCAAGCGGGAATTCCCCAATCCGGTCGGGCTGGTCAAGCTCATCGGCGAACAAGGCTCGCTGGCCAAGATCCGACCCGACCAGAGCGTCGTCTTCAGCCGTGACTGGGCGACGCCCGAGAAGCGGCTGGCTGGCTCAGCGGTTGTCATGACGCAGCTGGCGCGGCTGGTGGAGAAGGCGGCGTAGCAGCGCGTCGGTGGTGCTCTGGGCACAACCGCACCGGCACTTTCGCAGTGCCGTGCTCATTCGCCACGCGACCACTTCCGGTCTAGAATAGGAAATCGGCTTCGTGTATGGAGCCGCGACCCCATATGGGGCGGATTGGCGGGCGATGGCGTCCGTGTGAAAGAGCGTTAGGTGCTTCGATGACGAAATGGTCGCCGAATTCGTGGAGAGCTAAGCCGATCCAGCAGGTTCCTGCCTATCCGGATCTTGCCGCGCTGAGGAACACGGAAGCCCAGCTTGCCACGTTTCCGCCGTTGGTTTTTGCAGGTGAGGCACGCAAGCTGAAGAAGCAGCTTGCAGCCGTCGCTGCCGGTGACGCATTCCTTCTGCAGGGCGGCGATTGCGCCGAGAGCTTCGCCGAACATGGCGCCGACAATATCCGCGACTTCTTCCGCGTCTTCTTGCAGATGTCGGTGGTGCTGACCTTCGCCGGCGCCCAGCCGGTGGTGAAGGTCGGCCGTGTCGCCGGCCAGTTCGCCAAGCCGCGCTCGTCCGACAATGAGACCAAGGGCGGCGTGACGCTGCCGAGCTATCGCGGCGACATCATTAACGGCATCGAGTTCGACGCCAAGTCGCGCATTCCCGATCCTGCAAGACAGGAGATGGCGTACCGCCAGTCGGCGGCCACGCTCAACCTTTTGCGTGCCTTCGCCCAAGGTGGCTATGCCAGCCTGGAGAACGTGCATCAATGGATGCTTGGCTTCGTGTCCGACAGCCCGCAGGGGGAGAAATACGAGTCGCTCGCCAACCGCATCACCGAGACGATGGACTTCATGAAGGCCGTCGGCATCACCTCGGAGACCAATTACGCGCTGCGCGAGACCGACTTCTATACCAGTCATGAGGCGCTGCTGCTCGGTTATGAAGAGGCGCTGACTCGCGTCGATTCGACTTCGGGCGACTGGTACGCCACCTCTGGCCACATGATCTGGATCGGTGATCGCACGCGCCAACCCGACCATGCGCATGTCGAATATTGCCGCGGCATCAAGAACCCGCTCGGGCTGAAATGCGGTCCGTCGCTGACGCCGGATGGCCTCTTGCAGCTCATCGACCTGCTCAATCCGGAGAACGAGCCCGGCCGGCTGACGCTGATCGCGCGCTTCGGTTCCGACAAGGTCGCCGATCATTTGCCGAAGCTGGTGCGCGCGGTGCAGAAGGAAGGCCGCAGCGTGGTGTGGTCGTCGGACCCGATGCATGGCAACACCATCGAGGCCGCCGGATACAAGACACGGCCATTCGACCGCATCCTGAAGGAGGTGCAGACCTTCTTCGAGGTGCATCGCGCCGAAGGCACGCATCCGGGCGGCATCCATGTCGAGATGACCGGCAAGAACGTCACGGAATGCACCGGTGGCGCCCGCGCCATCACCGCCGAAGAGCTGCAGGATCGCTACCACACCCATTGCGATCCGCGCCTCAACGCTGACCAGGCGATCGAGTTGGCGTTCCTGGTCTCCGATCTGCTCAAGAAGACCCATCCGGTCCAGCACAAGCAGGCCGTCAATGGCTGATACGATCTGAACTGTGATGTCATTGAAGAAGCGCCGGGCGAAAACCGGCGCTTTTTCTATTCAATCCCGCCGGTGTCGCATTTGCTCGTGCCTAACGCGCGCAAAACTGGAATCCTGCCAGGCGATGGCAATTGCATCGGGAGGCCGACATGGCTGACAGTCACAGCGGATCATGCTTGTGCGGGGCAGTGCGGTTCCAGACACGAGGACCGCTACGCGGTGTCGTCTACTGCCATTGCTCGCAGTGCCGGAAGCAGAGCGGGCATTTTTATGCGGCGGCCAACGTTGCCGACCGCGACATCACAATCACCGGCGCGGAGAGCATCACCTGGTACGAGGCCTCTTCGTTCGCCAGGCGCGGCTTCTGCAAGACATGCGGCTCTCTGCTGTTCTGGAAGCCGAGCGATGACGGCTATGTTTCGGTCATGGCAGGGCTGTTCGACGCGCCAACCGGGCTTCAAGGAGAATGCCATATCTTCGTCGGCGACAAGGGCGATTATTACGCCATCGATGACGGGCTGCCGCAGTTCGAGAAGTCGACGCCGTCGATCAAGGTGGCAGGCGACTGATTTTTGAAGAGGTCGCCTTATTCCCTTGGTCCAGCCATTGCGCTAATCCCCTGCCGGTGATTCCGAAGGGTTTTGGCATGCAGCGGCTGATCGACGCTTTTTACAACTCGGTGCGGGCGTTTCGCAAACTGGCCGCCAGCGAGGAGGCCTTCCAGCTGGAGCTGACGCTGCTTGTGCTTGCCTTGCCGCTCGGCTGGTTCCTTTCGGAATCGTGGCGCGGCTATGCGCTGCTTATCGGCGCGGTGCTGCTCATGATCATGATCGAGGTGTTGAACACCGGCATCGAGGCGGCATGCGACGCGTTCAGCCGCGAATTCAACATCGATATCCAACTGGCCAAGGATTGCGGTTCGCTGGCGGTGCTTATTTCGGTGGTAATCGCTGCAGGCGTCTGGGGCGTCGCCATCGTCGAGCGGATCCTCGGGGTACCGATCTGACGTTTCAAACACTACATGCCGGTCAATTGAGGGAACCGACATGACCGATACCGCCGGATTTCTGCTGCTCGAACGTGAGGGCCTGCCGGACGATCTGCGCTGGCTGGCCGAAAAATATCCGCGCGAGATCTGGCAGGCGCATGCCAACATCCACGGCGTGGCCAATATGTGGCTGCAGCGGCACGATATGTTCCGCGAGCTTGGCGGCATGCTCACCAATGGTATCGGCGATTATCGAGAAGGTAGGCTGAACGCGCCGGAATTCGCGCGCTGGTTCGCGCCGCGCCTCAACCATTTCCTCGGCAATCTCGACGGCCATCACAATGTCGAGGGACCATCATTATTTCCCGGTCTTCGCCAGGGCCGAGACCCGTCTGAAGCGCGGCTTCGAGATTCTCGATGCCGATCACCACACAATCCATGAGGGACTGGAGCGCAATGCCGAGGCGGCAAATGCCTTCATCCGCACGCTTCAGGAGAGCGAAGACAAACAGCGTTTCGCCGCCGATGCCTATGCCGACGAGAACAGCCGGCTGATCGCCATGCTGACCAGGCATCTTGCCGACGAGGAAGACCTGATCATCCCGCTGATCCTGGAAAAGGGTGACCGTGCGCTCGGCATAGATTGACGATCAGCTTCCCTTGCGAAGCTCCTTCTTGGCGAGGAAGTGCGACGCCAGCCAGCCGAGGATAGCCACAACGAGGCCGATTGCCAGAGCGATCAGCAACCGCTCGTGGCGGGCCAGCGCCTGGCCGACGATGTGCTCCGCGCCCAGCCCGAAGACATAACCGACAGTGCAGAACAGTGCCGCCCAGACTACCGACGAGATGGCGTTGAGGATGATGAAGCGCGCCGCGGCGATGCCCGACAGCCCGGCCGCGATTCCGCCGACCAGTCGCAGGCCATAGATGTAACGGTTCGACAGCACGAAAATGTTGGGATGAGAGGTGACAAGGCGGTAGGCGTGGCTGAAGCCCGGCCGGGCTCGGAGCCTGATCACGAATTTATGGTCGGCGAAGCTCCGTCCCAAGATGAAGAACAACGTGTCGCCACCGAAGGCGCCGAGCGCGGCTGCGAGAAACGCCTGCCACGGGACGAAGACATGCTGATGCGCAAAAAAACCGCCAAGAATTGCGGCGCTTTCGCCCTCGGCGACGCAGCCCAGAAAAACCGCGACCAATCCATATTGCTCAATGAGACGATGGATGACTTCCGTCATGAAGACGTTCGCTGCTTCGACAGAATGTCGTCGATGCGCTTCACCTGCTCGGCCAGCCGGGCGATCTCGTCTCGCATGCCGATGATCTGGCTGTGGCGCAGTTCGTCGAGCTTTTCGTGTAACGCCATGATCTCGATCTCGGCCTTGAGATTAACCTCATAGTCGTGGGCGGCGTCGATTCGATCGCGCTCCGTCTGGCGGTTCTGCGCCATCATGATCACTGGCGCCTGCAGGGCGGCAACCATGGAAAGCACGAGATTGAGGAAGATGAAGGGATAGGGATCGAAGGCGGCGCGCGACAAGAGCCAGACATTGCCTGCCGTCCACAGGATCAGGAAGCCAATGAATGCCAGGATGAAGGACCACGAGCCGCCGATCCGGGCGATGGTGTCGGCCAGGCGATCTCCAAACGTCTGGTGAAAGGCGACGGCCTTGTTGGTGTCCTTGGAGATCGTGGTGCGCTCGAGCGTAGATTGCAGTACCCGGCTTTCGAGCGCGCTCAGGCCGTCCGGCTTTCGCTTCAGCCAGCGGCTTGCCAGGTCCTCGATCGTTTTGTTCATCGTCGCCTCCGTCGTCAGCGATGAGGTAGAAGCTGCCGGTTCATACGGGAAGTGGTAGATTGACGCGATGGGGTCAGGAAACAATGGTGGATTTTCAGAAAATTCGCGCCCGTGCAGCGAAGCGCAAAGGCGGTGAGGCAGCGCTGACGTCGCTGCTGGGTCCTATGCCCGACAATGCCGCGGTGGCAAAGATTGCGGACGACCGGATCCTGTCGACCATGGCCGAGCGGGTTTTTGCCGCCGGCTTTGTCTGGCGTGTCATCGAGCAGAAATGGCCGGGCTTCGAAGAGGCATTTCTCGGCTTCGAGCCGAGGCGGCTGTTGTTCCAACCTGACGATTTCTGGCACGATCTCACCGCCGACAAGCGCATCGTGCGCAATCCGCAGAAGATCAAATCCGTACGCGACAACGCAGCCTTCGTCGAGCGCGTGTCGAAGGAGCATGGCAGCTTCGGCACATTCCTCGCCAATTGGCCGGCGGATGACCAGATCGGGTTGATGGCCTATCTCGGCAAGCACGGCAGCCGGCTCGGCGGCAATACCGGCCAGTATTTTCTGCGCTGGCTGGAGTGGGACGCGTTTGTTGTCTCGGCCGATATGGCGGCCGCACTGCGCGATGCCGGACTCGACATTGCGGAGAGCCCGACGTCGAAGAGGGATTTGGGCAGGATCCAGGCGCAGATCAACGCCTGGGCGGCGGAAACCGGGCTGCCGCGCCGACACATTTCGCGCATTCTGGCAATGTCGATCGGCGAGAACCATCCGCCGGAAGCCTTGCGCGAATATATGGGCGAATAGGGTCGACTGTTTGGTCCAAACGAACGCCATTGCTCGACGAATTTTGCCGCGCTAAACCCACGGGCATGACAGACAAGACCGCTCCAGACATATTGCGCATCGCCGTCGCCCAGCTCAATCCGACGGTCGGCGACGTCGCCGGCAATCTTGCCAAGGCACGCGAGGCGAGGGCGGATGCCGCCCGCCAAGGCGCCGACCTCGTGCTGTTTACCGAGCTTTTCCTTGCCGGCTATCCGCCTGAGGATCTGGTGCTGAAGCCCGCCTTCCTGAAGGCCTGCGAGCGGGCGGCGGAGGATTTCGCCGGCGATACCGCCGACGGCGGCCCGGGTTTCGTCATCGGCACGCCGTTGAAGCGCAAGACCGGCACGCACAATTCGATCATCTTTGCCGATGGCGGCAAGATCCTTGCCGAACGCTACAAGCTCGATCTGCCGAATTACGGTGAGTTCGACGAGAAGCGCGTCTTCCAGGCCGGCCCCGAGATCCAGGGGCCGGTCAATTTCCGCGGCGTGCGCGTGGGAGTGCCGATCTGCGAAGATATCTGGGGCGAGGTTGCCGTCTGCGAGACGCTGGCCGAAAGCGGCGCGGAAATCCTGCTGGTCCCGAACGGCTCGCCCTATTACCGCGGCAAGGTCGACGTCCGCCACCAGATCGTCATCCGCCAGGTCATCGAATGCGGACTGCCGATTATCTATGCCAACCAGCTTGGCGGCCAGGACGAGCTGGTTTTCGATGGCGCATCGTTTGCCATAGGTTCTGACAAGACGCTGGCCTTCCAGATGAGCCAGTTCGAGGAGACGGTCAACGTCACCACCTGGAAGCGAAAGAATGACATCTGGTTCTGCTCTGACGGACCGATGTCGAAAATCCCGGAGAAGGAGGAGGCCGACTACCGCGCCTGCATGTTGGGCCTGCGCGATTACGTCAACAAGAACGGCTTCAAGAATGTCGTGCTCGGCCTCTCCGGCGGCATCGATTCGGCGATCTGCGCGGCACTTGCCGTCGATGCGCTCGGCGAGGAACGGCTGCGCGCCGTGATGATGCCTTACCGCTACACTTCGAAGGACTCGCTCAAGGATGCCGAGGACTGCGCCCGCGCGCTCGGCTGCCGCTACGACATCGTGCCGATCTTCGAGCCGGTCGAGGGTTTCCTGCACACGTTGACACAGCTTTTCGAGGGCACCAAGGAAGGCATCACCGAGGAAAACCTGCAGAGCCGGGCCCGCGGCACCATCCTGATGGCGATTTCCAACAAGTTCGGCTCGATGGTGGTCACCACCGGCAACAAAAGCGAGATGTCGGTCGGCTACGCGACGCTCTATGGCGACATGAATGGCGGCTTCAATCCGATCAAGGACCTCTACAAGATGCAGGTCTATGCGCTGTCGCGCTGGCGCAACGCGCATGTGCCGCCGGGTGCGCTCGGTCCGTCCGGCGAGGTGATCCCGACCAACATCATCGACAAGGCGCCCTCGGCGGAACTGCGAGAGAACCAGACGGACCAGGATTCGCTGCCGCCCTATCCGGTGCTCGACGACATATTGGAGTGCCTGATCGAAAACGAGATGGGTGTCGACGACATCGTCGCGCGCGGCCATGACCGGGCGACGGTGACGCGCGTCGAGCACCTGCTTTACGTCGCCGAATACAAGCGCCGGCAGGCGGCACCCGGTGTGAAGATCACCAGGAAGAATTTCGGCCGCGACCGCCGCTATCCCATTACCAACCGGTTCAGGGATGGCGGGTAGGCGATTGGCCTGTTTAACGGTTTAGCCATGGCCAACCTTGAAATCAGCTTCGACCCGTCGCGGATCGACTTCCGGGCGACGTCCGACATTTTGAAGGAGAGCTATTGGGGCAGTGGCCGCAGCGACGAACTGCACCGCCGCGCCTTCGCCAACTCACTGTGCGTCGGCGCCTATGTCGGCGGCAATCAGGTCGGCTTCGGCCGGGCGATCACCGACCGTACGGTATTTGCCTATCTCGCCGACATAATTGTCTGGCCCGGGTATCGCGGACAAGGCATCGGAACCCGGCTTGTCCAGGCGCTTATCGACCACCCGGACGTCAAGACGGTCACGCATTGGAGCCTGTCGACCAACGACGCCCATGCGGTTTACGAGAAGCTCGGCTTCAGGCCTTCCACCGACGGCCGCTATATGCGCTTCGACCGTATCCCGGCAACCTGAACAGAGGCAGCGCACAACCCGCGATTGTTGCAAAATCGTCTCACTGCTTGGACCAGATGCGCTTTTGGCTATCTACTGACTTGGCGCGGCGTTGAGGCGTCTCTATAAACACCTCTCCGCGATTCCCCTTCAGGAGGAACCGAATGCTAGGATTTGACATCGTTATGCGAGGCCGCGAAGCCTAGGTCTTGGTCAGTGCGCCGCGAGATAGCCTCGCGGCAAGGCTGAACCGAGGCAGGTATTTCGCCGCTGCCGGTCGCCGCCCCTCTACAGGGCCGCCAAATACGCCAAACCTCCGCATCTCCGGGCGCCAAACGGCGCCGACGCGGTTTTTCAATTTCTACTTTCGTGGGATCGGGCTCGTTTGCGCCCGAATGACATCATGACTCGTTTTCGAATAGATTTGCGCGCGGGCGCCTTTCGCAGCGTTCTTGGCTTCACGCTCAGCCATTGGCGGCGTCAGCCGTGGCGGCTTGCCGGCATTATGGGCACGTTCCTGCTCTCGACCTTGGCCGACGTGCTGACGCCGCTCTATTCCGGCCGGCTGGTGGATGCCGTCGCCAGCAGTGCTGCGGCCGACGATGTTGCGTGGAACGCGGCGACAGCGGCCTTTTCGATGCTGGTGGCCCTGGCGCTCACCGGTGTCGTGCTGCGCAATCTGGCCTTCATGGCCATTGTCGAGCTGACGTTGAAGATGATGGCGGATATCGCCGCCGACGCCTTCCACCGCGTCCAGCGCTTCTCCACCGACTGGCACGCCAACAGCTTCGCCGGATCGACGGTGCGCAAGATAACGCGCGGCATGTGGGCGCTCGACCTGCTCAACGACACGATCCTGATCGCGCTGCTGCCATCGGTCGTCATGCTCGTCGGCTCGACGCTGCTGCTTGGCTGGTTCTGGCCGCTGATGGGTGCTGTCGTCGCCACCGGTTCGGTTCTGTTCATCGCGGTGACGACGATGCTGTCGCTTGGCTATGTCGCGCCCGCGGCAAGGCTTGCCAATGCGTGGGATACACGGCTCGGCGGCTCGCTGGCCGACGCGGTGAGCTGCAACGCCGTGGTCAAGGGTTTTGGCGCCGAGGAACGCGAGGAGACACGGCTTGCCGAGGTCGTCGCTAAATGGCGCGGCCGCACGCGCCGCACCTGGATGCGCGGCACTGTCAACGGCACCACGCAAGGGACGATGCTGCTGCTTTTGAGGGCAGCGGTCATCGGATTCTCCCTGCTGTTGTGGTCGTGGGGGCAGGCGAGCGCCGGCGATGTCGCCTTCGTGTTGACCTCATTCTTCGTGCTGCAAGGCTATCTGCGCGACATCGGCACGCATATCCGCAATCTGCAGCGCTCGATCAACGACATGGAGGAACTGGTCGACTTCCAGTCCGAACCACTCGGCATTGAGGATCGGCCCGGAGCCAAACCGATCCGGATCACCGATGGCCGTATCACCTTCGACAAGGTCACGTTCCATTATGGCAGCCACCGCCTGCCGCTCTATCGCGACTTTTCGGTGGACATCGCGCCGGGCGAACGGGTTGGGCTGGTTGGCCATTCGGGCTCCGGCAAGACGACATTCGTCAAGCTGATCCAGCGCCTCTACGACGTGACTGCGGGCAATATCCTGATCGACGGCCAGGATATTGCCAATGTGGCGCAGGCGTCGCTGCGCGCACAGATCGCGATTGTCCAGCAGGAACCGATCCTGTTTCACCGGTCGCTGGCCGAAAACATCGCCTATGCCCGGCCGGCCGCCACGCAGGCCGAGATCGAGCACGCGGCGCGATTGGCCAGCGCGCATGACTTCATCGCCAATTTGCCGAAAGGCTATGGCACGCTGGTCGGCGAGCGTGGCGTAAAGCTATCGGGTGGTGAGCGTCAACGCGTTGCAATCGCACGCGCCTTTCTTGCCGATGCGCGCATTCTCATCCTGGATGAGGCAACGTCGAGCCTCGATTCGGAATCGGAGGTGCTGATCCAGCAGGCGATGGAGCGGTTGATGGTCGGCCGCACGACGCTGGTCATTGCCCACCGGCTGTCGACGGTGCGGGCGCTGGACAGGCTTTTGGTGTTCGATCGCGGCCGCATCGTCGAAGAGGGCTCGCATGACCAACTGATCCGGCTGCAAGGCGGCATCTACCGCCGGCTGTTCGAACGCCAGGCGCTTGAACTGACCAAAGGCATGGTGATCTGACGGTTGCGGCGCCGCGCGTCCTGATGGACGCGTGGCGCTGCAGTCTTTTCTTCGCCTTCGTCATGTTCTATGTCTGCCGCAGAGCGCGGGGGCGCGTCTTGTCAACAGCAAAACCATCCGGTACGCCCCGCTCATGACAGTTACCGTCCGTTTCGCCCCGTCACCGACCGGCCGCATCCATATCGGCAATGCGCGCACCGCTCTGTTCAACTGGCTGTTCGCCATCAAGAACAAGGGCCGCTTCATCCAGCGCTTCGACGACACCGACGTTGCCCGTTCGACGCAGGAATTTTCCGACGCCATCCTTTATGACCTGCATTGGCTGGGCATCTTCCCCGACGCCACGGAGTATCAGTCGCGGCGGGTCGAAGTCTATGATGCCGCACTGCAGAAGCTGAAGGAGGCGCGCCTCGTCTATGCCTGCTATGAGACGCCCGAAGAGCTCGACCTGAGGCGCAAGGTGCGCCGCACGCGTGGCCTGCCGCCAGTCTATGGCCGCGAGGCGCTGACGCTGGCACCCGAGCAGGTGGCGGAATATGAGGCCGATGGCCGGCGGCCGCACTGGCGCTTTCTGCTGCCCAACTTCAGCAGCGATCCGCTGCAGCCGGAGCGCACCGAAATCCACTGGAACGACCTGGTGCGGGGCGAAGAGACCGTCGACCTCGCCTCGCTTTCAGACCCGGTTCTGCGGCGTGAGGACGGCACCTACCTCTATACATTGCCTTCGGTTGTCGACGACATCGACATGGGCGTCAGCCATGTCATTCGCGGCGACGACCACGTCACCAATACCGGCGTCCAGATAGCCCTGTTCCGAGCACTTGGCGCGGAGCCGCCGGTGTTCGGCCACCACAATCTCCTGACAACGGCATCAGGCGAGGGACTTTCGAAGCGCACCGGCGCGCTGTCCATCCAGAGCCTGCGTGAGAGCGGCATCGAGCCGATGGCGATCGCTTCGCTGGCGGTGCTCGTCGGCACCTCGGAAAACGTCGTGGCGGTGCCAACGATGGCCGAGCTAGCCGAGCGCTTCGATCCGGCTGCAACATCGAAATCCGCCGCCAAATTCGACCCGGACGAGCTCTTCGTGCTCAACCGCACGCTGCTGCATCACATGCCGTTTTCCGAGGCGCGCGACCGGCTGATCGTGCTCGGCATCTCCGGCGAACAGGCCGAGCCTTTCTGGCTGGCGGTGCGCGGCAATCTCGACAGGCTGGCCGATGCGGCGATCTGGTGGCGTACGCTTCGAGACGGTCCAGAGGAGCCGGCGGAGTTTTCCGACGATGACCGCGACTTTCTTCGCCAGGCGTTCGAACTGCTGCCGGAGGAGCCTTGGAACGGCACCGTCTGGAAAGACTGGACCGGCAAGATCCGAGAGGCGAGCGGCCGTAAGGGCAAGGCGCTGTTCATGCCGCTCAGGCTGGCGCTTACGGGACAGCCTTCGGGTCCGGAGCTTGCAGATCTGTTGCCGCTGCTGGGTCGGGAAGGAATGTTGGCCCGACGACCCTGACCTTGCGCTGTTCTGGCGGGGGCAGGGACGTCGGCGAAGGCACGGGCTTGACGGCAAGGCGTCTGATCGCCTCACGGTCGAGACCGTCTTGCGCATTGGCCAAGGACTCCGGGTCGGCGCCCGGATCAGGCCTAGCAACCGGCAGCGGAATGAACGGGGTACTCTCTACATTCGCCTCAGATTGTGCCCGGGTTGGCGGGTTGCCGGCGATGATCTCGAAATTCTGCGCGGCATTGCAGCCGCAGGTCGGCGGCCGCGGCATGTCGGACTGCTTGTAGAGGTATGCCGTCGGCAGTTCGATATAAGGCCTGCCGGTCACCGAAGACGTCATGGACGCCGAATCGCCATTCATGCCGCGCGTGTAGAAAACCTGCATTTCTGTGCCGGGGCAGCTCGATTCGCAATTCTTCTGGTCGCGCTCGAAATCGCCCAGTGAGGCGGCATTCGACATCGGAAAGAAATAACCGTCGCAGGTCCGCACGCACATGGTGCGGAATTCGCCTCGCGGCTGCCCCAAGTCGTCGGCGTTGTTGAGCATGGTGCGGATGTTGCCCGGCTGGCTTAGCTCTTCGGCCTGGCTGGGCCCTTCAGGCTGGTCGGGCGCGCCCGGTTCACTTGCGTCACTGCCCAAAAGCTGGTCGAGCAGGTTTCGCTTGCCGTTTTCACGGCTGGCTTCGCGGACCGGCGCGGGCGTCCGCGCCGCATCATCGCGGCAGCCATTGGCGTAAAGCAACGTCAATATGCGCGCGCGATCGCGTCGCGAACCACCGCCGGCAAGGTCGGCGCGCTTGGCCTGCAGGGCGTCGAGATTGGCTGCCATGCGATCGATGGTGGCGTCGAGTGCCGCGCATGCGTTGGCGTTGCGGCGAGACAGCGAAAAGCCGCAGCCGGCGCTGCTGGCCTGGCTGACGGCCTTTGAAATCTGCTGGCGCTGCCGGACGATTGCGTCGTCATATTTCCTGAACAAGGCCGGTTTGCCGCCGCCACCACGAGAAGCGGCGGCAAGATCGGCTTCAAGCTGGCGGCAGAGGCGCGGAGCGGGCTGCGCCTGAGTGACGGCAATGTCGCACAGTAGCAGGGCACCGAGCAGCGCGGCGGCACGCGTCAGCTTCCAACATGCGCCCGTCATCCCTCCGAAACTCCGCCTGTCTGCCGTTCTGAAAGCTACCGCGCTTGCGGTTAACCGTTTGTTTAGCATACCGCCGATTCCGGCTTCAGCCCAAATGCGCGATGGCTTGCGCCTTGTGCGGGGCTTCGATCACGACGAGTGCTGGCATGTCGACCACGCCACACGACGTATTCGGACAGAGCCAGAACCGCGACATCCTGGCGCTGCACGAAAAAGGCGTATTCGCCCAGAAGAATGCCCGGATCCAGCAATGCCCGGAGGCTTGGCATGACCGCGATTACCCGTCGAGCCGCACTGCAATTTGGTCTTTTGTGCCTGGCGATGCCGGTTGCCATGGCGCAGGAAAAGCCCATCACGCCGGATTGGGGTACCAAATTGGTCGAAGCTGCCCGTGAGCAGATCGGCGTCACCACACTCTACGATCCGACCTATACACGCCTGGCCTATCCGGGCGGGGACGTTGAGCCCGAGCGGGGTGTGTGCACGGATGTCGTGATCCGTGCCTATCGCCGCGCCTTCGATCTCGATCTGCAAGAATTGGTGCATGAGGATATGCGGGCCAATTTTGCCGCCTATCCGAAGGCTTGGGGCCTGAAAGCGCCGGACCGCAACATCGACCACCGCCGTGTGCCCAATCTTGCGGTCTATTTCGAGCGGCGCGGTGCCGCCTTGCCCGTCAGCCAAGACCCGGCCGACTATCGGCCTGGGGATCTTGTCGCCCAGATGCTGCCGGGCAATCTGCCGCATATTGCCATCGTGTCGTCCAATCGCTCCACTGTGGTGCCGACAAGAAGGCTGGTTATTCACAATATCGGCGGCGGCGCCAAAGAAGAGGACACTTTGTTTGCCTTCAGGCAGACAGGACATTTCCGGTTCAGGCCAATCTGAGAAAGCCCGCGGCTACCCCAGATCGACGATGGCTTGCGCCTTGTGCGCGGCTTCCACCACGGCCAGTGCCGTCATGTTGACGACGCCGCGCGACGTGACGGACGGGGTCAATATGTGCGCCGGGCTATCGGTGCCGAGCAGGATCGGGCCGACATGCAGCGCGTCCATCATCGTGCGCAGTGCCGTCAGCGTGATGTTCGCCGAATCGAGATTGGGAAACACCAGCAGATTGGCTTCGCCCTTCAGCCGCGAATGCGGATAGACGCGTTGGCGCAGCTGCTCCGACAGTGCCGAGTCGGCATGCATCTCGCCGTCGCATTGCAGGTCGGGCGCGATGCGCGCCAGGATTGCCGCTGCCTGCCGCATCTTCATGGCGCTTGGCGAATCGCGGGAGCCGAAATCAGAATGCGACAGTAGCGCTGCCTTGGGCTCGATGCCGAAACGCTGAATTTCCTCGGCCGCCAAAACGGTCATTTCCGCAATCTCCTCGGCGGTCGGGTCGACCGAGACATGGGTATCGGTGAGAAAGATGATGCCGCGCTGCGAGATCAGCATGGAAAGCGTCGACAGGTCGCGATCCCTAATGCCGGCGCGTGGCCCGATGATCAGCGTGACGTTTCGCAAATGGCGCTCGAAACGGCCTTCGAGGCCGCAGACCATGGCGTCGGCGTCGCCGCGCTTCAGGGCAAGGGCGGCGATCACCGTATTGTCGGTGCGCACCATGGTGCGCGCCGCTTCCGTAGTCACCCCACGCCGGCCGGCAAGCTCGATCAAAAGGTCGACATAGTGGCGGTAACGCGGATCGTCTTCCGGGTTGATCAAGCCGAAATCGACGCCCGGCTTGATGCGCAGCCCGTAGCGCTTCAGCCGCACCTCGATGACATGCGGGCGGCCGATCAGGATCGGTTCGGCAATGCCTTCCTCGAGCACGACCTGGGCGGCGCGAAGCACGCGCTCGTCCTCGCCGTCGGCATAAATGACGCGTTTGGCGCTCGACATCTTGGCCATCGAGAACACCGGCTTCATGACCAGGCCGGAGCGGAAGACGAAGCGGTTCAGCTTGTCGATATAGGCGGCGAAATCGGTGATCGGCCGGGTCGCGACGCCGGTCTCGCAGGCTGCCTTAGCGACGGCAGGGGCAATGCGCAGGATCAGCCGCGGATCGAAAGGCGAGGGGATCAGGAACTCCGGACCAAAGATCGGCGTCTCGCCGGAATAGGCACGTGCGGCAACGTCGGACGGCTCTTCGCGGGCAAGCGCTGCAATCGCTCGCACGGCAGCCATTTTCATCTCTTCGTTGATGGCGCTTGCGCCGCAATCCAGCGCGCCACGGAAGATGTAAGGAAAACAGAGTACGTTGTTGACTTGGTTGGGGAAATCGGAGCGGCCCGTGCAGATCATCGCGTCGGGCCGCGCTGCCCGCGCCGCTTCCGGCATGATCTCGGGATTGGGATTGGCCAGCGCCAGGATCAGCGGCTTGGGCGCCATGTGGTGGAGCAATTCCGGCTTCAGCACGCCGGCGGCAGACAGGCCGAGAAACACGTCGGCGCCGGGCAGAACGTCGGCCAGCGTACGCGCCTCGGTATCCTTCACATACGGGTTTTTCCAGCGGTCCATCTCCTCGACACGGCCTTTATGGGCGACGCCGAACCGGTCGGTGACCCAGATGTTTTCGACCCGCGCGCCGAGCGAGACCAGAAGGTTGAGGCACGCAAGCGCCGCAGCGCCGGCGCCTGACGTGACTATCTTGATGTCCGAGATGGACTTGCCGGCGAATTCCAGCCCGTTGAGCACGGCGGCAGCGACGATGATGGCGGTGCCGTGCTGGTCGTCATGGAAGACCGGTATGCCCATGCGGGCTTTCAACTGCTCCTCGACCTCGAAGCATTCGGGCGCCTTGATGTCTTCCAGGTTGATGCCGCCGAAGGTTGGTTCCAGCGCCGAGATCGTCTCGACCATGCGCTCGATGCCCGGTGCGTCGATCTCGATGTCGAAGACATCGATGCCGGCGAACTTCTTGAACAGCACCGCTTTGCCCTCCATCACCGGCTTGGAGGCGAGCGGACCGATATTGCCGAGGCCGAGCACCGCCGAACCGTTAGTGACAACGCCGACCAGATTGGCGCGGGCTGTATAGTCGGCAGCGGTTGCCGGATCGTCGCGGATTTCAAGGCAGGGGGCGGCGACACCCGGCGAATAGGCAAGCGCCAGGTCGCGCTGGTTGCCGAGCGGCTTCGTCGCCTGGATTTCAAGCTTTCCGGGACGGGGGTGCTTATGGAAATAGAGCGCTGCTTCGTCGAGGTCGGATCGGGCCGCCTTCTTGCTTTCGCCTGTCATGACGGCCGCCTCCTCAGTTCAGTCCGTTTGGTGTTTTGAGTCTCTTAGCATGCAGCCGAGCCTTTTCGAGGGGTGATATGTCGCAAGCGCGAGCTTATGGCTTCGCATCGCCCGCCGGCCTGTACGGTCTGCCATTGAAATGTTGGGGCGATAGGCGCGTTGCTGGAGCGAGCTGCGAGCCGAATGTCTGCTTCAGGTGGTTTGCGGACGATTAGGTATTCTTTCGCTAGTTCGCTGTGGGGCTGTTGCTCCTATAAAGTGCACGAAAGAAACTCTTGGAATAGCGATCGTACCAAGCGGCAGCCCACTCGCCGACAAGTCGCTCTGTCGACGACACCCTACGCCGGTAGTCGACTGTTCGGCGGATACCTCCTTCTTCCTCAAGCTCGATGTCCAGGTGAGTAAACTTTGGGGCCGCATCCGAAAACCTGAGATACATGTATGCAAACACCGCGATATGACGTTTACCCATTGATAAGCAACGATTTTCTATCGCCACCACCGCAGACTGGACTGTAGCGAAATCCTCTAGCCTAACCGCTCGTTCTAGACGAACGAAGTCAAGGAACAATCTCCTGTCGGCAATTGCAAGGTTGCCGTCGGCCGTGTCTCGAACCCCGTGCGACAGCAGTTTTTGCGCAACAAAGCGATAAATAGACGCCATTCGCCGGTCTCATTTTCATGTGCGAGGCAGGACATAACATGCGGACTAACCCTAGTCCTTGTGAACTGGGCGCCGTTTTGAGCATAATGTTGCCCTGTTTCGGCTTGCCTGAGGGCGCCTGTTGCCCGCCGTTTTCAGCGGGTATCAAGCCTTGGATTCTGCCACTAAAACGCGCTGACATAGAGGCCGCCGTCCACCGGTATGTTCTGCCCGGTCAGGTAGCCGGCATGGACCGAGCACAGGAAGGCGCAGATCTGGCCGAATTCCTCCGGCGTGCCGAGTCGCTTGGCCGGAACGTTGGCTGCCGCTTGCGCCTTGCGCGCGGCGGCGGCGGCCGGATCTTCGGGCGTGCCGGCCTCGTGCGGGCCGCGCAGCCGGTCGGTGTCGAGCTTGCCGGGCAGCATGTTGTTGATCGTCACATTGCGGTCGATCACCGTCCGCGCGACGCCTGCCAGGAACGAGGTGAGGCCGGCGCGGGCGCCGGACGACAGGTCGAGGCCGGGGATAGGAACATAGACCGACAGCGAGGTGATGTTGACGATGCGGCCGAAGCCGCGCGCCGCCATGCCGTCGATCACCGCCTGAACCAGCTCGACTGGGGTCACCATGTTCTGGGTGACGCCTTCGAGGATCTTTTCGCGGTCGAGCGCACGGAAATCGCGAAACGGCGGACCGCCATTGTTGTTGACGAGGATGTCGGGATCGGGGCAGGCGGCAAGCAGCGCCTTCTGGACATCGGGCTTGGATACGTCGCCGACGATTTCGGTCACCTTGACGCCGAATTTCTCGCGCAGTTCAGCGGCAGTTTTGGCCAGCACGTCGGCGTTGCGGCCATTGACCACCAGATCGCAACCTGCCTCTGCCAGTGCCATGGCGCAGCCGCGTCCCAAGCCTTTGCTCGAAGCGCAGACGATGGCCTTCTTGCCGCGAATGCCGAGATCCATGGTGATTTTCTCCTCTGATTGCCGCGGCAACCTACCCGTATGGCTGGACCAATCGCAACCGTCATACGCTTGTTGCATGAATCGGGGCATAGCCTCACGCGAAAGCAACGGTGACAAATGATGTCCGGCGCAGAGCCCCGCACTTTCCGCAGCATGTTCATCTCCGACGTCCATCTCGGATCGAAGGCGGCGAAGGCCGAGTTCCTGATCGATTTCCTGCGCCATCACGATGCCGATATCATCTATCTCGTCGGCGACATCGTCGACGGCTGGCGCTTGAGACGGAGCTGGCATTGGCCGCAGAGCCACAATGACGTCGTCCAGAAATTGCTGCGCAAGGCGCGCAAGGGCGCCAGTATCACCTACATCGCCGGCAATCACGACGAGTTCGCGCGCCAGTTCCAGGGCGTTCATTTCGGCGGCATTGTCGTCGCCGACCGCGCCATCCATGAGACCGCCGATGGCAAACGCCTTCTTGTCATCCATGGCGACCAGTTCGACACCGTCGTCCATAATGCGCGCTGGCTGGCCTATCTCGGCGACTACGCCTATGACGCGGCGATGCTGGTCAACCGCGTCATCACGCGCCTGCGCCAGGTGCTCGGCCTGCCTTACTGGTCGTTCTCGTCCTGGGCCAAGGTCAAGGTCAAGAAGGCGGTGAATTTCATCGGCTCGTTCCAGACCGTGCTGACCGAGGAGGCGCGCCGCTCGCATGTCGACGGCGTGATCTGCGGGCACATCCACCATGCCGCGATCGAACGCTATGAGGACGTGCAATACATCAACACCGGCGATTGGGTGGAGAGCTGCACGGCGGTGGTCGAGCATTTTGACGGCCGGATTGAGATCCTGCACTGGGCGCATGTCCTGCCGGAGACTCCGGTCGGCAGCGAGGTGCTCGTGCCGATCGGCATCAAGGGCAGGGCAGTCCGGGCGGCTTGACCAAATCCGGCCGGATCTCGCTTCAATCGGTTAGTCCAGCGGTTTCATCGACTTTTTCGCCGTGTTAAGCAGCGGCAGGTGTGGCGGGCCGACCCGGCTGAATGCCGTGCCGACGGATCGCCTGTCAATGTCCTCGCTGCCGCCGCTTTCGCCCGAACAGCTCGTCAAGCCACGCCATTTCGAACTGCGCATGAGCTTGATCTTCTTTACGCTCTTCGTTCCGCTCGGGACGCATGTGCCGTATTTCCCGCTGTGGCTGCAGGCGAAGGGGTTCCATGCCGAACAGATAGCCGTGATCCTCGCCGCGCCGATGTTCCTGCGCGTGGCGACGACGCCTTTTCTTACTGCGCTGGCAGACAAAGCGAGCGACCGCGCCAATGTCTATGTTGCGCTCGTCGCCGCATCGCTGATCCTGTCCGCCGGCTACCTCCTGCCGCCGACCTACGCAACGGTACTTGCCGTGTCGTTGGCCCTGACGGTCGTCTGGACGCCGCATTCGCCGATTGCCGATTCGCTCGCCCTTTCAGGTGTTCGCCGCTTCGGCTCGAATTACGCAAGCATGCGCAAATGGGGCTCGATCTCCTATCTCTGCGCCAATCTCGCCGGCGGTTTCATCCTGTCGGCGAGCGGTGCCCAGGCTGTCCCGGTGATCATCTTCGCGGCGCTGTGTGCCGCGCTAGCCGCCGGACTGATTGCGCCGCGCCTCGGCCGTCCACGCCGCGCCTCGCCGCTTTCGGCCGCCGATATCCAGCAATCGGCACCGAAACTCCTCAACCGGTACTTCCTCTATTTTTCGACAGGCGTCGGCGTCATCACCGCCAGCCACGCATTTCTCTACGGTTTCGTGTCGATCTACTGGAAGTCGATCGGCATCAGCGATTCGGTTGTCGGGCTTCTGTGGGGGTGGGGAGTCGTCGCCGAGATATGCATGTTCGTCGTTTTCACCCGCGCTTTCGCCTCCTTCTCGGTCGTCTCGATCATGCTGATTGCCGGGATTGGCGCGATCGTGCGCTGGTTCGCCTTTCCGCTGATCTGGCCGCTTGGGCTTGGCGTTGGCGGGTTTTTCGCGATCCAGACGCTGCACGCGGTTTCGGTGGCGCTGGTGCTGATCGGCCTGCAAAAGATGATCGGTGAGACGGTCGCGGAAGAACGCACCGGGGCGGCGCAAGGCATCGCCTACTTCTCCAATGGCTTCTTCATGGCGGCGGCGACGCTGATTTCCGGTCCTCTTTACGACCGCTTCGGCGCGAATGGCTTCTTTGCGATGATCCCGATCGCCCTGACGGGCCTGGCTCTGATCGGGCTTGCCGCGCGTTCAGCCCCACAGCGCCCGCTCGGGCGGTGACACCAGCGAACCTTGGTAGACGAGACCGGGAACGCGGTCGCGGGCCAGCAGCAGCGGACCGTCGAGATCGACGAAATCGGCATCCTGCGCCAACAGCACGGCCGGCGCCATCGCAAGCGATGTGCCGACCATACAGCCGACCATGACACCAAGACCCAGTTCGCGGGCGCGGTCGCGAAGCACGAGTGCAGCGGTCAGGCCACCCGATTTGTCGAGCTTGATGTTGACGGCGTCGTAAAGGCCGACAAGCGCTTCAAGGTCCTTCGCCTCGTGCACGCTTTCGTCGGCACAGATCGGTACCGGATGCGCGATGTGGCGAAGAATACCGTCATGTCCCGCCGGCAGCGGCTGTTCGATCAAGGCGATACCGTGCTCGGCGGCAAAGGCGAGGTTTGCGACGATATTGTCGTCATTCCAGCCCTCATTGGCGTCGAGAATGATTCGGCTGTCGGGTGCTGCCGCCGTCACTGCGCGGATGCGCGCGATGTCGTTGTCGCCGCCGATCTTGACCTTGAGTAGCGGGCGCTGGGCGTTAGCGCGGGCCTGCGCCGCCATAGCCTCCGGCTCGGCGAGCGACAATGTATACGCCGTCTCGAGCAGCCGTAACGGAACGGTTCGTATCGTATGCGCCACCGGTGTTCCGCTGATCTTCGCTTCCAGGTCCCAGAGCGCGCAATCGATGGCGTTGCGTGCCGCGCCGGCAGGCATGGCATCGAGCAGGGCGATGCGGCTGATGCCGCGCGCGATCTCGCTGCGCATCGCCTCGATCGCGTCGCGCACACCCTCCATGGTCTCGCCATAGCGCTTGTAAGGGACGCATTCGCCGCGTCCTGTACGGCCGTTTTCGGTGATGGCGCAGGAAATCACCTCCGCTTCGGTCTTCGAGCCGCGCGAAATGGTAAAGGTCCCGGCTATCGGAAAGCGCTCGGCCTCGACCGAAATGACACGCGCCATATTTTTCTGCTCCAGCTGTGCGACAAGGAGGATATCGGCAAATCGACAGGTCGGCCCCGTCAGGCTAAACAGGATGCCATGTTGACCATCCGCAAACGCGACGCAAGCGGCCCTGCCAAGGAGCCCGACCACCAGCCGCGCATCGCGATCGGCGAGGAGGGCGACGTTCTCGGCTGCGCTTTCTCGGGAACCTGGACGACACGTACCGTTGCCCTGGTCGATGCCGAGATGCGCAAGATCGAGAAGCGCGGCGGCTTCAAGACGCTGGCGCTCGACCTTTCACAAATCGAGAAGATGGACACTGCCGGGGCGTGGCTGATCGACCGCCTGGTCAGCAGCTTCGAAAAGAAGGGCGTCGAGATCACGATGCAGGGGCAAAGCGAGATTGCCTCCATCCTGCTCGGCGCCGTCGGTGATGCGGTCCGACGCGAGGCCGAATCAGGTCCGGCAAAGCCGCCCAACTTCATCATTCGCGGGCTCGAGGCGGTTGGCCGGCGCGTTTATGAGATGCGCGACGATTTCCTGGCCGCAATGAATATCCTCGGCGCCACGATACGCGGCTCTCAGATGAAGCTTGGCCGTGGCCATGGCGTCAACATGGCGGCGATCTTCAATCAAATCGATCGCATGGGTGTCGGCGCCATACCGGTAGTCGTGCTGATGTCGGCCATCGTCGGTGCGATCGTTGCCCAGCAAGGCGCTTATCAGCTCAGCTATTTCGGCGCCGACATCTTCGTCGTCGACCTGGTCGGGGTGCTGATCCTGCGCGAGCTCGGCGTGCTGATGACGGCGATCATGATCGCCGGCCGCTCCGGCAGCGCGATCACCGCCGAGATCGGCTCGATGAAGATGCGCGAGGAGGTCGATGCGCTGAAGGTGATCGGTCTTAATCCAATCGGCGTGCTGGTGTTTCCGCGGCTGGTCGCGCTGGTCGTCGCGCTGCCTTGCCTGACGATCATCGCCAACTTTGCCGCGCTGGGCGGCGGCATTTTGGCTGCATGGCTCTACTCCGATATTGCACCGGCAGCGTTCATCGACCGGCTGCGTGTCGCAATCGACCTCAGCACCATTTTTGCCGGCCTGATCAAGGCGCCGTTCATGGCCATGATCATCGGCATAATTGCCTCGGTCGAGGGCATGAAGGTTGGCGGCAGCGCCGAATCGCTTGGCCAGCATGTGACCGCCTCAGTGGTGAAGTCGATCTTCGTGGTTATTATCCTCGACGGGCTTTTCGCCATGTTCTATGCAGCGATCGAGTTCTGACATGGCGCTGCCGGGCACAAACACGACCAAGGTGGCGGCGAAAGCCAAAGAAGACGAGATCGTGCTGTCGGCGCACGATATCACGGTGTCGTTCGCCGACCAGGTTGTTCTCGACAAATTGTCGCTCGATATCTGGCGCGGGGAGATTCTCGGCTTCGTCGGTGCCTCCGGTGCCGGCAAATCTGTTCTCTTGCGCACCATCCTTGGCTTGACGCGCAAGCAATCGGGAACAATCAAACTGTTCGGCGTTGACGTCGAGAAGGCAACCGAAAGGGAGCGCCTTCGCATCGACATGCGGCTTGGCGTGCTGTTCCAGCATGGTGCGCTTTTTTCGGCGCTGACGGTCCTCGAAAACGTCCAGGTGCCGATGCGCGAATATCTCGATTTGCCGAAGAAGCTGATGGACGAACTTGCCATGCTCAAGGTCGAGCTGGTCGGATTGCCGCCGGATGCGGCGCAGAAATTCCCCTCCGAGCTCTCCGGCGGCATGATCAAGCGTGCTGCGCTGGCGCGCGCTCTGGCGCTCGACCCGGATATCGTCTTCCTCGACGAACCGACGTCCGGGCTCGATCCGATCAGCGCGGCTGAGTTCGACGAATTGGTCGTCAAGCTGCGCGATACGATGGATTTGACCGTGTATATGGTCACGCACGATCTCGACACGCTGTTTACGGCGTGCGACCGCGTGGCGGTGCTCGGCAACAAGAAAGTGCTGGTCGAGGGCACGATCGACGACATGCTCAGGAGCGAGGAACCCTGGGTAAAATCCTATTTCCGCGGAAAACGCGCCCGGCAACTTGATCTTGCGGCGCGCGCATAGCCATAAGTGAGCAATGGAAACCAGGGCCAACTACGTCATTGTCGGCATTTTCACGCTGGCCGCGATCCTCGCGGCTTTCGCTTTCGTCTATTGGACGGCGGCAATCGGCGAAAAGGGTGAGACGACGGTGCTGCGCGTGCGCATTCCAGGCTCCGCTTCGGGGCTCGGCCGTGGCAGCTTCGTGCTGTTCAATGGCGTCAAAGTCGGCGACGTGCGCCGTGTCTATATCGACGTCGACAATCCGACCGCTGCTATCGCCGACACCGAAATAGACCGGAATACGCCTATCACCAAGTCGACGCAGGCCGATATCGGGCTTGCCGGCCTCACCGGCCAGGCCAACATCGAGCTCAAGGGCGCCGACCCCAAAGAGCCAAAACTTCTCGACGAGGCGGAAAAGGAAGGCCGTGTCGCCGAGATCGTTGCCAACCCGTCGGCGGTCACCAACCTGCTGCAGACGGCGCAGAACATCTTCACCCGCGCCGACAAGGTCCTTTCGGAGCTCGAAGGCTTCACCAAGGATGTTCGCGGGCCGCTGACGCAGACCGTCAACAATGTCCAGACCTTCTCCGATGCACTGGCCAGGAATGCGGACGGCGTCGACAAGTTCCTGGCCAGCGTCAGCTCGCTGGCGGACGAACTGAAGGGTGTTTCGGGCAAGCTCGACGGCACCCTGAAGGCGGCGGAAGGGCTACTCAACGCCGTCGACAAGGACCAGATCAAGAGCATCGTCGCCAATGTCGACACGGTCACTTCCAACCTCAAGGAAACCAGCAAGCAGTTCGACGCGGTCATCAAGAACGTGGACACCGCGGTAGGCTCGATCAACGAGTTCGCCCAGAAGACGCAAGGCACGCTGGCCAAGGTCGACGGCGTTCTCGACGGCATCGATCCGGCTGAAGTTCGCACCGCGCTGGCCAATATCCAGAAGGCCAGCGAAAACGCCAATGAAGCTGCCGCCGACATCGCCAAGGTGACCAACAAGTTCGCCAACCGGGCCGACGACATCGACGAAACCATCAAAGACGCGCACCAGCTCGCAGGACGCCTCAACGATGCCTCGGTGCGAGTCGACGGTATCCTTGCCAAGGTCGACAAACTGCTCGGCTCCGGTCAGGCCGACGGCGTCATGGCCGATGCCAGGGCGACGCTCAAATCGTTCAAGCAGGTCGCCGACACGCTGAACGCCCGCCTCGGCACCATCACCGACAATCTGGCGCGGTTCTCGGGACAGGGGCTGCAAAACGTCGAATCGCTGGTCCAGGACAGCCGTCGTTCGATCAACCGCATCGAAGAGGCGGTGACCGACCTCAGCCGCAATCCACAGCGGATCCTGTCCGGCGGCGAGGGTGAGGTCCGGCAGTTCGACGGCAGGGTGCGCCGTTGACTTCGGCCTGCGCCCACCGCAAGAACATAGCTTGCGGATGCGCGTTGTTTCCACGATCCGGGGGGGATCGCGTTTGAAGTCGATCAGTTCAGGCAGCGTCAGATCGAGTGGGTTCAAGACCGGAGCGGCACTGCTGGCGCTTTCGCTCGCCGGCTGCGCGGCGCTGGGCGGCAAGCCGGCGCCGCTGGATACGTTTGAGCTTTCGGCGCCGTCGCTGGAAGCGCGTGCCCACAGCCGTCGCCAGATACTCATCGCTCAGCCATCGGCGCTCAAGGCGCTGGACAGCCAGAACATCGTCATTAAGCCATCGCCGCGATCGATCCAGTATCTCAAGGGCGCGCAATGGGCCGACCGGCTGCCGATGATCGTACAGGCGCGGCTGGCAGAGACGTTCCAGCGCTCGGGCAGCTTCACCGGCGTCGGCAAGCCAGGCGAGGGGCTGGCGATCGACTATCAGGTGATCGTCGAGATCCGCTCGTTCGAGGTGCGTGTCGACGGTGGCGAACATGCCGAGGTCGAGCTGTTCGTGCGCCTGTTGAACGATCGCAACGGTGAAGTGCGCGCTTCGAAGACGTTTAGCGCAATCGCGCCCGTTTCGGGCAATGGCAACCAGGCCTATGTCGGCGCGCTCGATGCCGCGTTCGGCGATGCGGCAGGGCAAATCGTCCGCTGGACGGACACCGTGATCTGACACAGCCGGAACTGCCGGCACGGCACTCTACAGCGCCAATGGAATTCAGTACGGCATGAAAAAGGCGGGAAATCCCGCCTTTTCGTTTGTTCTCTGTCGCCCGCTTAGTGCAGGCGGCCGCTGGCGTGGGCCAGCATGGTGTAGACCTTGCCGGTGTCCGACGTCAGGTAGGTCTGCGCCATGATGTTGTCGCGGTCGTTGCGCGACACGTCCTTGAGCAGCTTTTCGAAATCGTCGCAGTAACGATCGACAGCAGCGCGGAACTCCGCCTCTGACTGATATTTGCGGCGGATCTCGTCGAACGTCTGCTGGCCCTTCAGCGTGTAAAGTCGGCGTGTGAAGACGTCACGCTCGCCACGCCGGTAGCGGTTCCACAACTCGATCGACGCATCGTGATCGATGGCGCGTGCGATATCGACCGAGAGCGAGTTCAGCGATTCCACGACATGAAGCGGCGAACGCGCAGCGGGAGCCGGGCGCGGCGCTTCGGCAGGCGCTGCCGGCTTGGCGTCGTCTTCGCGTGATGCACCGGTCAGGAGGTCACGCACCCAACCGCCCTGCGGCGTGCGGCCGTTGGGGTCGCGCTGGCGCGGCGCTTGGTCTGCGGGACGTTCGAGGTCGAGCGTGCCGCGCAGCGCCGTCTCGCCCGAAGGCGCCTGCGGTGCACGGCGCTGTTCGGGAGCCGGAGCCGGGCGACGTGGCGGTTCGGCGGGGCGTGCGGCAGGCGCTTGCGGCGCCGGACGCAGGTTGCGCTGTTCCGAACTGTCGGCGCTGCGGCCAGATTTCGCAACGATTTCAGAAAGTTCCTTCAGCGCGTTGATCTGCTCTGAAACGGCACGGCGGATAGCCGTGGTTGATTCCTTTGCCTCTTCCGGCATCTCGATGACGCCTTTCTTAAGCTCGGCCCGGGTGAGGTCGAGCTCGCTCTTGATCGAGCCGGCGGTACGCCGCATCTCCTCGGTCGCATCGGCAAAGCGCTTGGTTGCCGAATCGACCACTTCGGAAATCGCGGTACGGATCTTGTCGGCGGATTCCAGCGTCTTGCCTTCGGCGTTCTGCAGCGTCTGGCCGACCAGATTCTCGAACGAGCGCATGACCCTTTCGAGATCTTCCGACTTCTTGACAAGGCCGACGGCAAGGTCCTCCAGCGACGATTGCCTTTCGAGTGTGTGCTCAAGATTGCTCTGGGCCGAGCTCAACAGGTCCGAGGCACTGGAAAGCAACCGGCTGTGCTCGTCGAACTTGGTGGCGATTGAAGCAACCTCGCGCAAGGTCGACGACGACAGCTCGGTGAGCCGCGTCGTGTTCGAATCGACCAGGCGCGCCGAGCTGGCGAAGGTCTGCGCGGTCTTTTCGGTAGTCGCTGCGAAGCTTTGCGTGCTGCCGGTCAGGCGTTCGTCGACCTGGCCGAGATTGGCCGCCGCCTGCTCGATCAACTGACCGAGCTGCGAGCTGGAGGTGGTCATGCGGCCGATGAGGTCGGCAACGCTGTCGGCAAGCGTCGAGCGCGCGCCTTCGACGGCCGACAGCGTTTCGGCCGTGCGGCTGGCGAGGGCGTCGACGAGGGCGGCGTTTTGAGTGCGCAGCTTCTCGGTCGCACGTTCGGTGACCTCTTCCATGCTCTTTTGCAGCTCGGAGCCGCCCTGGGCGAAGCGCTCGACCAGAGGCCGTGCCGTCTCGTCCAGGATTTTCGATATTTCGGCCGAACGTGCCGCAAGCATCGTATTGAGCTCGCGAGTATTGGCACCGATGGACTTTGCAGCGTCATTGGTGCTCTGGCCGATATGCTGGCCGACCGCGGTGAAGGTTTCGGCGATCGAGTTGGCGCGCGAGACCAACTGCGCCTCGGCATTCGAGACCTGTTCATTGAGCTTTTGGCCCATTGTCTCGGCGGAGTAGGCGAGGCGGTTCTCGACGCTGGCGACCTGCTCCTCGACGCGGGCCGCAGTGGCAGCAGCACTCGATGCCAGGCGTTCGTCGGCACCGGCAAGCAGTTGCTCGATTTCACGGGCATGGACGGCGAGTTCCTGGCCAGTCTGCCTGGCGCGTTCGGCAACCCGCTGCTCGGTGCTGGTGAAGGCACCGACAATGGTGTCGGCATGTTCGCCGATTGCGGTGCTGCTGTCGGCAATGCGGGACACCAGACGATGATCCGCCTCCTCGAAGATGCGGCCGATCTCGGACGCACGGGCCGAAAGTGCTTCGGAGCCTTCGGCAATGCGCGAAATAAGTTGCTGGTCGGCGGCATCGAAAATGCGGCCGAGATCCGACGCACGTGCCGCGAGAGCTTCGGCGGATTCGCCGATGCGCACGCCCAGCCGCTCGTCGGCTGTTTCGAAATTGCGCAGGATGTCGCCGGCACGTGCAGCCAGCGACTGGGCCGTTTCGATGGCGCGAGAGACCAGCCTGTGGTCCGCCACGTCGAAGGTGCCGGCAATCTCACTTGCTCTGGCTGCCAGCTGATCGGCCGTCTCCTGGGCACGCGCGAACAAGGTGTTCGACGTGTCGTCGGCGCGGGCAATCAGTGCGCTCGACGTATCCTCGGCGCGGGCGGCGAGGCGACGATCCGCCTCTTCAAAGGTGCGGGCGATGTCCTCCGCCCTGGCGAGCAGGGCGGCCGAGGTCTGCTCGGCGCGCTCGGCGATCTTGCGGTCGGCATCGCTGAATGCCGCGCCCGCCTGCTCATGCAGCGCGCTGGTAACTTCCATGACCTTCTCGCGCAGCGCGCCGGCGACGAAGACCGCGCTTCTTTCGAGCACACTGCGCACGTTGTCGACACCCGTCGACAGCGCCCGCTCCATTGTGCTGGCGCGCTCTTCAATGATGCCTGTCTGCCGGCTGAACGCCTGCTCGATCTTTTCTACGTCCGCAGCGATCGCATCGGAGATGTCGGTGCTCCTGGCGGCGATCTGGTCGATATGGCCGGACAGCGAACGGTCGACATCCTTGCGCGTTTCGGCGAGCCTGGAGAGATCGTCCTGCAATGCGCGGGTCAGCATGTCGCGGCCCTCGCTCAGCTTGCCGACATGACCGGCGACGATCTCGTCGACTTCGCTGCGGCTCATTGCAAGCCTCTCCAGATCGGCTTCCAACGCGCGCCTGAGGATGTCGCGGCCTTCCGCCAGTTTCTCAACCTGGCCGGCAACCAGCCCATCGATGCTCGAGCGGCTTTCCGCCAGCTTGGCGAGATCGTCCTCGAGCGCCTTCGACAGGGTCGAGCGGTCCTGGACGAGCTTCTCTGCGTGGGTTGCGACAAGGCTGTTCACGTTGCCGAGATCGGCTTCCAGCGCACGCGAAAACTGCGCGCGATTATCGGTCAATAGCTGCGACTGATCGGCGATGGCGCCCCTGATCGTGCTGAGATCGGCCTCCAAGGCGCGCTTGAGGATGTCGCGACCTTCGGCCAGCTTCTCGACCTGGCCGGAAACCAGTCCGTCGATGCTCGAGCGGCTTTCGGCCAGCTTGGTAAGATCGTCTTCCAGCGCGCGCTTGAGGATGTCGCGACCCTCGGCCAGCTTCTCGACCTGGCCTGCGACCAGCCCGTCGATGCTCGACCGGCTCTCTGCCAGCCTGGCAAGATCGTCCTCGAGCGCCTTTGACAGGGCCGAACGGTCCTCGGCGAGCTTGTTCATATGTTCGGAGACGACGCCCCGCACGGTCTCGAGATCGGTCTCTAGTGCCCGCGACAGCTGACCACGATCCTCGGCCAGCTTCTCGGATTGGCCGGCGATGACATCCTTGACAGTGCTCAGATCGGCTTCGAGCGCACGCTTGAGGATGTCGCGGCCCTCTGCAAGCTTTTCGACCTGGCCGGCAACCATCACATCGATGCTCGAGCGGCTTTCGGCCAACTTGACGAGATCGTCTTCGAGCGCCTTCGAAAGGGTCGAACGGTCTTCGGCGAGCTTGTCCATGTGATCGGAGACAACGCCCCGCACAGCCTCCAGGTCGCTCTCCAGTGCCCGCGACAACTGGCCACGGTCTTCCGCCAGCTTTTCAGACTGGCTGGCGATGACGCCCTTGATCGCGTTCAGGTCCGATTCAAGCGCGCGCTTGAGGATGTCGCGGCCTTCGGCCAGCTTCTCGACCTGGCCGGCAACCAGCCCATCGATGCTCGACCGGCTTTCGGCCAGCTTGGCAAGATCGTCTTCAAGCGTCTTCGAAAGCAGGCTGCGGTCATCGGCGAGCCTGCCAGAATGATCGGCGATCAGGCTCCTGATGTCGGACAGGTCGTTATCGAGTGACTGGGAAAGCCCGCTGCGGTCTTGCGCCAATTTCGCCGAATGAGCCTCGATGAGGCCATTGATGCCGGCGATGTCGGCTTCCAACGCACTGGCGAGTATGGCGCGACCCTCGGCGATCTTTTCGACTTGACCGGCGACGAGGCCGTCTATGCCGGCGCGACTCTCTGCCAGCTTACCGAGGTCGGCCTCGAGCGCGCGCGAAAGAATGCTGCGGCCTTCAGCGAGCTTGCCGACGTGTCCGGCAACCATTTCATCAATTATCGTGCGGGCTTGCACGAGTTTTCCAGAGTCTTCGTTCAAGGCCTGGGCAAGCCTGTTGCGACCCTCTTCAAGGCTTTCGAGATGGCTGCCCAGCGAAGCGTCGATCGCTGCGCGCGATTCGTTGACCTTGCGCAGGTCCTCTTCAAGGGCGCGCGAGATCAGGCCGCGGCCTTCGGCTAGCTTCTGCACCTGGTTGGCCACCGCTGCGTCGATTTCGGCGCGACCTTCGGCGAACTTCGCCAGATCGGCCTGCATTGCCGCCGCCATCCGGTCGCGGCTTTCGGAAAGCTTGCGGCTGTGGTTCTCGACGGCTTCCTCGATGCCGGCGCGAGCATCGGCAAGCCGCTGGATGTCCGTATCGAACGAACGCGATACGACATGGCGCGCCGCTTCCATGCGCCCGGCGAAATCGCCGGCGCGGGCTTCAAGCATGGTCGAGGTCGATGAAATGATGTCGGCCATGTCGGCGCCGATCTGGGTCTTGCCCTGATCGATCATCGCCGACAGCGTCTCCCTGCTATCCTGGAAGGTGTGGGCGATTTCGCGCGCGCGCTCGACCAGCGTCTCGTTGATCTGGCGTGCGCGAGCCTCCAGCGCGGCGTTGAGCTTCTGCGTGCCGGTGTCGAGCGCCTCGGCGCGGGTCTGGAACTCGCTGATCAGCGCCTGGCCACGTTCAGCAAGCGTCCGCTCGATGCCGTTGAGGCTGGCTTCGAATTCCGAATTGAGTGTGCGGGCGGCACCGCCGAGCAGCGACACCATGCCGCTCGTGCGGTCGTCGAGCAGGTCGGTCAGCGACCGCGTCAGGCCATCGGTGGTGTCCGTCAGCTTGGCGATCCGGGTGTCGAGCAGGCTGGCGAAGGCCTCGCCCGACGTCGACAGCCGATCGGTGATCGATTCGAGCCGGCCTTCCACCGAATCGAAGATCGACATCGAGCTTCCGTTGATCCTATCGATCAGCGTGTCGCCGGATTCGTTGATCGTCATCGACAGCTTGGTCGAGGCGTTGAGAATGCTGTCGCGAATGATATCGCTGGCGGCGTTGATCTCGTCTTTCAGTGTCTCGTGGGCGCCGGTGATCGAGGCGCGCACGCGCTCGGCATGGGTGACGACCGCTTCGCGCTCGCTGCCCAGCCCGTCGACCAGCGAGCGGATGCGGGACTCGTTCTCTGAATAGGAGCGCTCGATCTGGTTCACCTCGCTGTGGACCAGCGTTTCGAGCTCGACGGCACGCGCAAGCGTGCGTTCGATGCCTTCGCCCATGGCTGCCACCTCGCGGCGAACCGCTTGGCCGATCATCATGACGCGATCCTGGGCAAGATTTTCCGGCTCGGCCAGACGGAAGGCCACCTCGGTCATCGACTGCGCGGCAAGGCGCATCTCCTGAGCGCGGCGAATCATCACTGCGAATGCCCAGAACAGGATGACGGGCACGATTGCCGCGACCGCCAGGCCGATCAGCTCCGGACGGGCGAAAAACTGATCGAAGGTGCGGATGTTCCAGATGCCAGGTCCGAACAACAGGTTCGCAAGGCCGCCAGCGCCGGCGATCCAGGCCAGCGAAACGAAAGCCACGACCCAGTAGATCGTGTTCGAGGCGCGCCGATTGAGGGTGTGCAGGAGCGTCTTATAGTCTTTTTGACGATCGTCGTTGGCCGGCGAGAAAGCTGCCGGCTGCGAGCCATTGCGCGTTGCGACAGGACGCAACTCAGCCGGCTTGGCCTTTGGCGCGGGTTTTGCGATCTGGCTTTGATTGGCGGCAGGTGCCGCGTTCTGGGTCTGGTCCGGGGCAGGCGCTTCGTTCTGGCTGCGACCTTCGCGCGCCAACTCGTCGGCGGCTTGCGATATTTGCGCTTCGAGATCTTCCATGGATGCAGCCATGTCGAAGTCGCCGCCGGCATCGCCGCTCAGATCGATATCAAGTGCCTTTTCAAGTTCCCTGGCTACGTCGCTGTCGAGCGTTCTTGTCGTCGTTGGTTTCTTCGCCATGCCTTCGCTACCCTGTACAAGCTGCCGCGGGACTTATGGTTCTGCTTATTGATTCTGCCTAGCGTGTCCCGCGCAGGAGGCTGAAAATGGACCTGTCGTATCGTAATGACACAGCCGGGTAAAGAAAACATGCATTCCGCCCGATACGTAAAACTTTAAATATAAGGTTAACACAGCCGTGATTCCGGCGCCGTTATCGCGACATTTTTCCGGGCCAATCATTAACCCGTTGTCCACCGGATACGCCTAGTTTTTGCGGCGGTCGAAGAACGGAGTCTCAAAGTGATACGTGGCGAAAACGGCATTGCGTTCTCGATGCCCGGCGGCGACGTGTCGGGGACAGCCGGGGCGCGGCCGATCGACCTGGCGCATCTTGCGCGCCAGACGATGGGCGATCGGAGCCTCGAGCAGGAGGTGCTGGCTCTGTTCGTGCAGCAGGCGCTGTCGGTGCGCGACAAGATCGTCGAAGCGGATGTTAGGCAGCGGCTGCTATTGGCACACGAGCTCAAAGGCTCGGCGCGCGGGGTCGGCGCCTTCGCCATTGCCGATTGCGCCAGCGCGATCGAATGCCGGCCCGAAGACGCCAGCACGCTGAAGCGGCTTGGCTCGCTGATCGAAGAAGTGCGCGACTTCGTCGCCGCCATCAGCCGATAGCGCTTATTCCCAAAACGCCACACAGCGGCGCTTTGGCGCCGCAGTTGACTTGTCCGGCAGAGTGATTATGTCGGCTCAGACTCCCTTCAGGTGACAAATGACCAAGCTGACCTTCATCGCCCATGACGGCACGCATTTTGACGTGGATGCCGAAAACGGCTCGACCGTCATGGAAAATGCGATCCGAAATGCGGTGCCGGGAATAGAAGCGGAATGCGGCGGCGCCTGCGCCTGCGCGACCTGCCATGTTTATGTCGACGAAGCCTGGACGGCGGAGGTCGGCGAGCCGGAAGCCATGGAAGAGGACATGCTGGATTTCGCCTACGAGGTCCAGCCGAACTCGCGGCTGTCATGCCAGATCAAGGTGCGCGACGCCCTCGACGGGCTGGTCGTGCGCGTGCCGGCCCGCCAGGGCTGAAGCCGATTTTTGCGGCTGCCGCTTGGCAGCGGACCAATGGTCATGCAGTGTCGCGCCGTTTTCCCATAAAGGCGCATGCTTCATGACCGCTATCACCAAGACGGACGTACTCATTGTCGGGGCAGGGCCTGTCGGCCTGTTTGCCGTATTCGAGCTCGGCCTCTTCGACATGAAGTGCCATCTGATCGACATCCTCGACCGGCCCGGCGGGCAATGCGCCGAACTCTACCCGGAAAAGCCGATCTACGACATTCCGGCTTGGCCCTCGATCTCGGCGCAAGGCCTGGTCGACAAGCTGCTTGAGCAGATCGCGCCGTTCAAGCCCGAATTCACCTATAGCCGCATGGTTTCGAGCCTGGAAAGATTGGAGGACGGCAGCTTCCGCGTCATTACCGACGAAAACGAGGTGTTCGAAGCCAAAATTGTGGTGATTGCCGCCGGCGGCGGTTCGTTCCAGCCGAAGCGCCCGCCGATTCCAGGCATCGAACCCTATGAAGGCAAGAGCGTGTTCTACTCGGTGCGCCGGATGGAGGACTTTCGCGGCCACGACCTCGTCATCGTCGGCGGCGGCGATTCGGCGCTCGACTGGACGCTGAACCTGCAGCCGGTTGCCAAGAGCGTGACGCTGGTGCACCGGCGGCCCGAATTCCGTGCAGCGCCCGACAGCGTCAACAAGATGTATGCCATGCAGGAGATGAAGCAGCTGGAATTCCAGGTCGGACAGGTGACTGGCCTGACCGGCGCCGACGGCCAGCTCGCCTCCGCCACCATCAAGGGGCCGGAGGGCGATATCGAAGTGCCGTGTACGCGGATGCTGCCGTTCTTCGGCCTGACGATGAAGCTCGGCCCAATCGCCGAATGGGGCCTCAACCTCCACGAGAACCTGATCCCGGTCGACACCGAAAAATTCCAGACGTCGGTGCCCGGCATCTTCGCCGTCGGCGACATCAACTGGTACCCCGGCAAGCTGAAGCTGATCCTGTCGGGCTTCCACGAGGTCGCCTTGATGGCGCAAGCGGCCAAGCGCATCGTCAGCCCCGGCGAGCGCATCGTTTTTCAGTATACGACCTCGTCAACCAGTCTGCAGAAGAAGCTCGGCGTGATCGACTGAGCCTCGCCATATTTTCGTCGGGCCGGTCTACTCCGCCAGGGCTGGAGCCACAGCCTCGGCATGGCCGCGAAGCGTTTTCTCCTGCATCAGCCAGAGCGTGATGAGCGACAACAGCAAGATCGCGGCCGCGGCAAGAAAGATCATCACGAACGGCATGGCCGAGGCGATATGGCCGGCCGGCTGCGTGCCTTCGCTGGCCAGCGGCAGCCCGCAACCAAGGGCGACGGCACCGAGCATAGCGACGCCAAGCGCGCTGCCCAGCGAGCGCAGGAAGGTGAGAACGCCGGTCGCTACGCCAAGGTGCATGCGATCGACGGCGTTCTGGACCGAGACGGTGGCAACCGGAAAGGTCGTGCCTGTACCCAGGCCTACGCAGGTCGTCAACACCTCGACGAGCAAAAGTGAGGCATGCCCGGCGACCAGGCTGAGCACGCCGAGGCACAGGATCGAGAAAACAGTTCCGATCATGGCAATGCGCTTATAGTGGAAAAAGCGCGGGATCATTCGCGCGCTGAATGTCGCACCGGCCACCGTGCCGAGCATCAGCCCAAGCAACGCGGTGCCCGATTGACTGACCGACAGGCCGACGACCGATTGCAGGTAGACCGGCAGATAGACCGACAGGCCGACATTGGCGGCCTGCAGTAGGAACATCGACAATGTGCCGGCGAGAACGATCGGATTGCCGAGCACTTCGAGCGAGATCAGCGGTTCGGCCGCGCGCATGAGCCGCAGCGCGAACGCGCTCCAGAACACCGCCGAGCAGGCGAGCAGTCCAAGGATTTCAGGCGACAGCCACGGATACTCGCTGCCGCCCCAGTTCAAGGCAAGCAGCAGCAGCGAGGTGGCCGCGACCAGAAGCAGCGCGCCGAGGCCGTCGATGCGGTGATGTTTTGCGGCGATCGGCAGCTTCTTGAGCGGGTTGTTGATGATCGCCATGGCCAGCAGGCCGAGCGGAATGTTGATCCAGAAGATCAGCGACCAATGCAGATGTTCGGCGAAGGTGCCGCCGAGGAGCGGCCCCGCGATGCTGGCGACGGCCCATGTGCCCGAGATCCAGGCGGCGTATCGGGCCCGCTCGCGCGGCGGCACGAGGTCGCCGATCACGGTCTGCGTCAGGGCGAACAGGCCGCCGCCACCGGCGCCCTGGATCGCCCGGCCGACAACCAGGACCAGCATGTTAGGGGCCGTGGCGCTGACCAGCGAGCCGGCGAGAAAGATCAGGATTGCAGCATAGACGGTCGGCCGGCGACCATAAATATCGGAGATCTTGCCGTAGAGCGGCGCCACGGCGGTCGCGGTCAGAAGATAGCCGGTCACGATCCATGGCAGATATTCGGCATGCCCGAGCAGACGGGCCATCGTCGGCATCGCCGGCGCGACGATGGTCTGGTCGAGCGCCGCCAGCAGCATCGACAAAAGCACGCCGCCGATGATGGCGTTTTTCTCGGTTTCGGTCAGCGGCGCGCTGGTTTCCACCATCGTTTGCTTGTCGACAGCCTGGTCCATATCCGTTCATCCATTATGCCTGCGTGCACGTCCGCGACGGGCTGGGAAGCATCTAGGTACGCCGATTGGCGTTTGCCGGAGGCTGATCCCTGCGAACCTGGCATATGTCGTTCGCTATAGGCCGATTTCGACAGCGGCTCGAAAGTTTTCCGAAGCTGGCACTATGTTTCGGCAAAATTGGCTTTGTCCGACGACGCGGAGTTCAGCCGGGAGCGAGCCGGCCGTTCTCAATGCGCTCGATGCGATAGTGCAAAAGCCGCAGGATGCGGCTTTGGAAATTGGCGCTTTCGACGCGATCGAAGCGCATCTGGTCCTGGTCGTGTTTGGCAAGCATGGCCGCAGTGATTTTTGCGGCCTTGGCCTTTGCCAGTTCGCAGGTCTTTTCCGGGTAGCTCGCCTTCAAGGCGTCTTCTAGTTCGCGGCCGTGGTTCTTGGCAATCTCGACGTGGCGTTCCTCATGGCGCTTGATGTCGGCGGACAACGTATCCCAGAACAGCCTGACGCCGGCATCGGCTTTGCGCGGGCGGCGCCACTCAGGAAGGATGACCTTGACCTTGACGGTGACGACAGCGTCGGCAATCCAGCACGAGCCCGGCTTTTGCGCATAGCTGACGCGGGTGGTGAACGCCATCTGGGTAGCTCCCGGATGCCGCGACCCGGTGCTTTTCACCTGAGGCCCGAGTTTCGACAGCTGGGTCTCGATGTCGTCGAGCGTCCTGCCGCCGATCGGGAAATAACTATATGTCTTGACGAGAGTTGCAGCGCCGGCCGGGAATGCGGTCAGAGCGAGCATCAGGGCGCAGAGGAGGGATCGTTTCATCGTGTTGCCTCTTTCCCCACCTTGCTTTACCGCCGTCCTCGGCGCAACGGAATTGATCCCCCGCCACGCCGCGAGATCGAACATGGTTGATGGGCAATGATGACAGGGCGATGGCAATTGGCGCACGGACGCCATCTCGACCTTGGCGGCAAGGCCGTGGTCGTCGGCATCCTCAACATCACGCCGGACAGTTTTTCCGACGGCGGCCTGTTCGATGCGCCGGAAAAAGCAGTGGCTCAGGCGCGCCGCATGGTCGAGGAGGGGGCCTCCGTCATCGACATCGGCGGAGAATCGACACGTCCCGGGGCGTCTGCGGTCTCCGCAAAGGAAGAGCAGGCTCGCATATTGCCGGTCATCGAGGCGCTCGCGACGTCTGGCGGAACGCTGATCTCGGTCGATACCTATCGCGAGGATACGGCCCGGCTTGCCGTCCAAGCCGGCGCGCATATCGTCAATGACGTCTGGGGCCTGCAGCGCGAACCGGGCATTGCCCGGGTCGCGGCCGAAACCGGCGCTGGCCTTGTCGTCATGCACACTGGACGGGACCGGCAGAAACTGCCCGACGTGATTGCCGATCAGCTCTTCTTCCTCAGGAAGTCGCTGGAAATCGCGCGGCGGAGCGGTGTTGCCGACGACCATATCGTGCTCGATCCGGGCTTCGGCTTTGCCAAGGAGACGGCAGCGGAAAATCTTGACCTGATGGCACGGTTTTCCGAGCTTCATGCGCTGGGTTTTCCACTGATGGCCGGCACATCGCGAAAGCGCTTTATCGGCACCGTCACCGGCCGCGACGCAGCCGCAAGAGGCGCCGGGACCGCGGCCACCAGCGTTATCCTGAGGCTCAAAGGCGCGCATCTCTTTCGCGTCCACGATGTCGCAATCAACGTGGATGCGCTGGCCATCGCCGATGCTATGCTGGCACGTGAGATCGGGGAAAGCTGAGCCATGTATGTCATCCGCATGAAGAACTGCGCCTTCTTTGCCCGGCACGGTGTGCTGGACGAAGAAGAGACGCTCGGCCAGCGCTTTTATGTCGATGCGGCACTCACGGTGGATCCCGGGCAGGCGCTGGTCGAGGATTCCATCGAGGACACCGTCAATTACGGCATCGCCTTTGCGGTCATCGAGAAGATCATTACCGGCGAACGGCGCTTTCTGATCGAAGCGCTGGCGCTCGAAGTGGCGAGGGCGCTGACGGCGCGGTTTCCGCAGATCAAAAAGGCCGAAATCACCGTGCGCAAGCCAAACGCCCCGGTGCCGGGTGTGCTCGATCATGTCGAGGTGACCGTTGTCTGGCCAGAATAGTAATAACAACAACACCGTCTATCTCAGCCTTGGCGGCAATCTCGGTGATCCGGCGAAGTCGATGGCTGCGGCACTGGGCATTCTGGATGCCAACGAGAGAACGCGCGTCGTTGCCGTTTCGTCGCTCTACCGCACGCCGCCCTGGGGCAAGCTCGATCAGCCGGATTTCCTCAACGCGGCGGCCGAAATCTCGACCGCGCTCGCGCCACGGGCTTTGCTCGACCTTTGCCTCGACGCCGAGCGAAAACTGAAGCGGGTGCGCGAGGAGCGCTGGGGTCCACGCCTGATCGATATCGACATTCTGGTGTTCGGCGACCGCATCATCCACGAGACCGGACTGGAGGTGCCGCATCCGCGCATGCTGGAGCGCGCCTTCGTGCTGGCGCCGCTGGCAGAAATTGCGCCGGAGCTTGTGGTCGACGGCAAAAGCGTATCGGAACGGCTGGCCGCCGTCGACACATCGGGCATTGAACGGCTGCCGTCAGGCCGGGATTGGTGGAAAACCTGACGCTGCCGCCATCGGTGCCTGAAATCAGCCGGAGAACCCACCTCCGTCGAGGAACATTTGTTCGTCCGGTGTCGTCTCGCGGCCAAGCATCCTGTTTCGATGCGGAAAGCGGCCGAAGCGCTGGATGATGTCGCGATGCTCGATCGCATATTTCAGATAGATCGGGGCTTTGGCGGCGGTAAGCTCTGCCGATTTGAGCTGATCGGCGAGGTCCTCCGAATGCTCATAGGGCAGATAGAGAAAAACGCGGAGCTCTTCGTCGAGTGCCAGGTCATGGCCGGCAGCGATCGCTTTCCCGGCGAAATGCCGCGCCAGCGGGTCCGTGGCGTACATGTGGCCGGTGGCGCGAAAGCAGTTTCGCGGAAACTGGTCGAGCAGGATCATCAGTGCCAGCGACCCTTCGGCGTGTTCGGACCAGCCGTCGCATTCGCGGCGGGCGGCGGCAAAGTGCAGATCGAGAAACCGGGTGCGGAAGTCGGCATCAAAGGCGTCGTTCTTCTCGAACCACGCGTCCTCCCCGGCGTCGCGCCAGAATCTGGTGATGGAGACAGCGCGCTCGTCCAGTTCGTTCATCATTCGCGTCTTTCCAACGTTTAATCGGCCGGTTCGGATTTCTGCAGCACGCCGGCGGTCTCCTCGTTGAGCGCCTGGCCCACGCGCCGTGGCGTGCTGAGCGGCGTCGGGATGGGGGTGCCGATATTGCCTTTGAGGAAGCGCCGCCCGGCGCGGATGCCTTCTGCCTGTTGAAGTTCGAAACGGGCAGCATCGCGGCGGCGGACGTCCTCGACTACCTCGGCGACCTCTTCCGGATCGACGCCGAGAGCTTCCAGTGTCGAGCCGCCGAAGACAAGCGCCGATTCGAACGTCTCGCGGAGCTGATAGTCGACGCCGGCACGAATGAGCTGCAACGCCGTGCCGCGGTCGAAAGCCCGCGCCAGCACCGTCAGCAACGGAAACTCCGCCTTGATGAGCTCGGCGATGCGCACGGCGGCATCGGGCTTGTCAACGCAGATCAGCACGGCGCGTGCGCGCCCGGCTCCCGCGGCACGCAGGATGTCCAGCCGCGTGCCGTCGCCGTAATAGACCTTGAAGCCGAAATCGGCCGCTGCCTGGATCATCTCGACCTCATTGTCGATGATCGAGACGTCGATGCCGCGCAACAAAAGCGGCTGGCTGGCGATCTGGCCGAACCGGCCAAAGCCGATGATCAGCACGCTGCCGGTCAGGCCGTCGGCGACATCGACGCCTTCAAGCGACTGCTCGTCGCGTGGCGTCAGATACCGCAATGCTATGATCGCTAAGGGCGTCAGCACCATGGAAATGATGACGATGGCGGTCAGCATCGCATTGGCCTGGCTATCGATGATACCGACAGCCGCCGCTGCGGAATAGAGGACGAAGGCGAATTCGCCGCCTTGCGCCATGAAGACCGCGCGCTCGAGCGCTTCCCGGTGGCCGGTTTTGAGAATGCGGGCGACGATATAGATGCCGATCGCCTTCATCATCATGTAGGCGACGACATAGATGGCAATGAGCTGCCAGTTGACGACGACCACATGCAGGTCGAGCGACATGCCGACGGCGAGGAAGAACAGCCCGAGCAGAATGCCGCGGAACGGTTCGATGTCGGCCTCCAGCTGATGGCGGAAGGTCGATTCCGACAAAAGCACGCCGGCCAGGAAGGCGCCCATGGCCATCGACAGGCCGGAAAGCTGCATGGCGAGCGCCGACCCGAGCACGACCAGAAGGGCGGCTGCGGTCATCACCTCACGGGCGCGCGCATCCGCCAGGATACGGAAGAACGGATTGAGCAGATAGCGTCCTGCAAGCACCAGCCCGACGATCGCGGCAAGGCCGATGCCGACCTCCGTCAACCGATCCGACAGGCTCATATCGGCGCCGCCCGGCGCGAGGAAGGCGATCAGCGCCAGCAATGGCACGATGGCCAGGTCTTCCAAAAGCAGGACCGAGACGATGCGCTGGCCCTTGGGCGTGGCCAGTTCGCCGCGTTCTTCCAGCAATTGCATGACGATTGCCGTCGAGGTGAGTACGAAACCGGCGCCGGCGACGAAGGATTGCGCGATCGGGAAACCTCCCGCAAGGCCGACGCCGGTCAGCAGGACCGCGCAGACGCCGACCTGCAGCGCGCCAAGCCCGAAAATCTCGCGGCGCAGGCCCCATAGCCGTGACGGCTGCATCTCCAGCCCGATGATGAACAGGAACAGGACGACGCCGAGTTCGGCGACATGAAGAATGGCTTCCGATTCGGAAAAGATGCGCAGCCCGAACGGACCGATCACGACGCCGGCCGTCAAATAGCCGAGGATGGAGCCAAGTCCCAAACGCCTGAAGATCGGCACCGCAACGACGCCGGCGGCGAGCAGCGCCACCACCTGGATCAGATCGCCGTTCGATGCCTCTGCCGCCATGCCTGCCGTTCCGCTCTCTTGCAACAAGCGGCCAAGATAGGGGCTTCGGGGCGGATCGAACAGTGCGAATCCGGCGCGTTGTGAAGGCGATATTGCAGGCGCACTGAACAGGATAATGGGCTCCCGCGCGTTGCTTGTTCCAGCAATCCGGCGCTAAGGACGCCCGGCTTCGGCCAGTGAAGGGCGAGCGACGATCAAGTCGCGGCCCTTTTTTGAGGAGATGACTGACATGAAGACGTTTTTGCTGCTTGCCGTTGGCATCGCGGCACTTGCCGGTTCTGCCTGTTCGAAGGCGCCGGAGTGCACGACCGAGATGCTGACCAAGAAGGCCCAGGACATGACTGCGGCACTTCAGGCTGCGATTACCAAAAATCCGGCCAAGGCAGCCGACCTCGGGGCCAAGGTCCAGGCGGTCACAACCAAATATCAGAGCGGCACGACAGCGGCTGAGGCCTGCAAGGCCTATGACGAAGTGATTGCCGCGATCAAGGACTGAGCGCCCATTTGCATGTCAAAGAGGGCGGCGCCGTTTGTCTGCCGCCTTTTTTCATGCCGGGGCTCAGTTCGGAGAGATGGAGCCAACTTCTACCGTATCGACCCGCTTCAACTTCATGCCGATGACCGGGACCAGCTGCTGGTCGACGCGCACGGCAACGGTCACCGTCATCGAATTGTCCTCGGGGACAAGCGCCTGCATCACGCCGCGCAACTGATTGCGATTGATGGTGAAAACCACCTTGTGCACATCGACGACATTGCCGCCGATAATGTCGAGGCCGGAGCCGGCGGCCCCGCCCATAAAGCTGCCCTTGTAGCCCTGCCGGCCCTTGTGTTCGATCGTTGCCGACATCTGCTGGGTGAACATGCCTACCCGGCAGCCGCCGTCGAGCGACATGCCGACCTTGCCGTCAGGCGTCGAGCCGATGAAGCTGCAGGTGAATTTCGTGCCCTTGTATTTGCCGGCAACGATTTCCCCGGGGCCGACCCATTTGCCTTCGACCGATCGAAAGAACTGCTTGTCCGGTTCCGCCGCCGAGGTCTTTCCGGCAATGCCGACGGTTGAGACAAGCGCGAGCGCCACGGGCAGCCCGCTGGACAGAATAACGCTTTTCATCGACGACACCCGGCAACAAAGAGACTGGTTTGGACGCTTCCGACCATGGACAAGATTGGTTAATGCTTTGTCACCCCAAGGCAATAGTCACGTTCCGGAAGCGGATGTTTCTTTTTCTTTCTTTGCTGCAAAGGAGGTCAGCGCGGAGAGGAAATCGCCCAATCCGGGCCGCCTGACCGCGTAAAAGGGCAGGGGCCTTGCGGTTTCCATCGCTGCAATGCCGATGCGCGCAGTCATCATGCCGTTGACGACGCCTTCGCCGAGCTTGGCCGAGAGCCGGGCGGCAAGGCCGTGGCCGACGATCTGCTGGACGAAACTGTCGCCGACGGCGATCGACCCGGTGACCGCGAGATGGGCCAGAACGCTGCGCGCCAGGCGAAAAAAGCCAAGCGTGCCGGGGCGGCCGCCATAAAGCTCCGACAGCCGGCGAATCAACCGGCCGGCTTCGAACACGACATAAGCGACGTCGACCAGCGCGCGGGGGCTGACCGCGGTCACCAGGGAGACGCGCTTCGCCGCTTCGAGGATCATCACCCTGGCGCGGGCATCGAGCGGGCCGAGTATCTCGATCTCGGCCAGCCGTACCAGATTGCCGCCGTCAATGATCTCGCCGCGCAATTCGGCCAGCGAGCGCCTGCCGGCCGCGGTTTCAGGCTTGGCCGAGACAAAGACCGACAACTCGTCGACCACGGCGCGGGCGGCCTTCGGATCGTCACGGGCAATCGCATCGAGCGCCCGCTTCTGCAACTTTTCGACCTCGGCAAGGCGGGCAATCGCCATGAATTCGCGCACGAGGATGATCAGAAGCGCCAGGATGGCGATCGCGGCCATAGCGGCAGCCAGCCAGCCCAGCCACTCGGCGCGCTCGAACAGGTCGCGAATCAGCTGGTCGGTCCAGAGGCCGACGGCGAACGAAACCAGAACGCCCAGCGCGCCGAAGAACAGGCTGCCAAGCGGCGAACGTTTTCGCGGCGCAATCGCCGGCGGCGGTTCGGCAGCGACGATATCAGCCTCGTCGAAGACGTCGATCTCCGCCGGTGTGACCACGGCAAGATCCGCCGTCACGGTACGCGGCTTTCGCGCCGGCGCGGCCTCGGACGCAGCATGGTGAGCCGTCGAATCTTCCTTCTGCTGGGGCTCCGGCTCTATGCGAAAGGCCGCCGGTCTGCGGGGCGCACTCATGCGAGATGATCTCCGATCAGGAACTGCAGCGCGCGGTCGAGCCTGATATGCGGCAGCGACAGCGTGACGCCCTCGGCGGTGCGCTCGAGTTTCGGCGGGCGAAAGCGCACGAAGCGGATCGCGGGGTCGTCATTGTTCTGCCGGCGGGCCGATTCGGAAACGTCGAATAACGCATCAACTTTCTCCGGCAAGTCCCCGGGAAATATGGCTGTTTCGGTCTTTCCGTCAAAGGTTTCGCCGTTGATTTTTTCGCCGCGCAATGGCGTGCCGATAATGACCGGCAAAGTCTCGCGGCCCTGCTTGACCGTGCCTTCACGGGTCGCGCGCATGGCCGCCATGGCGACGACGTCGACGTCGGTGCCGGTGAAATTCGCCCGCGCCACGGCTCGGTCGGCTAGCCGCCGCACGATGGCCTGCAGGCGGTCGTGGCTTTCGTGGTGCAGATGGTCGGCCTTGGTCGCGGCCACCAATATGCGGTCGATGCGCCTCGAAAACACGTCGGTCAGGAAGTTGCCCCGGCCGGGCCGGAAACAGGACAGGATTTCGGTGACCGCGCGCTCCAGATCGGCCATCGCACCGGGGCCGGCATTCAATGCCTGCAATGCGTCGATGAGCACGATCTGGCGGTCGAGACGCGTGATGTGTTCGCGAAAGAACGGTTTGACGACATGCGTCTTGTAAGCCTCGTAGCGCCGCTCCATCATAGCCTGCAGCGATCCCGAGCGGGCGCGCCGGCCGCCCAGATTCGGCAGCGGCGCGAAGGTGAGAGCGGGCGAGCCTTCAAGATCGCCGGGCATCAGGAAGCGGCCGGGCGGCAAGGTCGAAAGCGCCCGCTCGTCGAGTTTGCAGGCCTTGAGATAGGCCGCGAAGCTCTCAGCGAGACGGCGCGCCGTCATCTCGTCGGCCTCGGCGTTGGGGTCGACCGGATTGGAGAGCGCCCGCCATTCCCGCGAAAGGTCGACACGCACCGGCAACACGGCCATCTCGAAGGCCTCACGCGAAAAATCGGCGTAGGACTTGCCGAGCAGCGGCAGGTCGAGCAGCCATTCGCCGGGATAATCGACGATGTCGACCGACAATTTGCCGGCGGAAAACATGCGGCTCCAGCCAGAGGCCGATTCGTATTCGATGGTGAGCCTCAGTTCGGAAATCGCACGCGTCGAATCCGGCCAGATGCGGTCGTCGACAAGAGCTGCGATGTGATCCTCGTACAGGAAGCGTGGTACCGCGTCGTCCGGCTGCTCTTCGAGAAAAGCCCGGGCGATGCGCCCAGATTTTTGTGCCTCAAACAGCGGCAAGCGTCCGCCATGGACCAGATTGTGCACAAGGGCCGAGATGAACACCGTCTTGCCGGCGCGGGACAGCCCGGTCACGCCAAGACGCAGCGACGGAGCGAAAAGCCCGGCAGCGCGGCCTGACAACGTATCCAAGGCAATCTTCGCCTCGTCGGTGAAAGTCGTCAGCGATGATGCCAAAATCTGTTCTCGCGGGCCGGTCAGGATCCGATATAGGCTTTGATGGGCGGCTTTGAAATGGCCTCAGATATCGGCAGGCGTCAGGAAGGCTTCGAGATAGCCGGCGCCCGGCGCAGCCTCGGCAAGACTGCCGTAGAACCGGACCACCGCAAGTGCGGAGGTCGGGAAGCCGTGGTTCAGCATGGCCCGCGCGGTCTCGTCGCCGTCGCCTGAGAGCGCCATGGCGAGATCCTCGATCATCGGATTGTGGCCGATGACGAGCAGGGCCTCCAGCCCGCCATTCTGCCGGATGGCAGTGAGGTACGCGGCGGCATCGTCGCTGTAGAGGGTGTCACAGAACAGCACCCGGCCCGTGTCCGTATGGCCAGCCAAGCTTTCCAGCGTCTGGCGGGCGCGCTTGGCGCTTGAGCAAAGGGTGCGGGCCGGTGCGTATTTGCGGGAACGCATCAGCACGCCCATCGCTTCGGCATCGGCGAAGCCGGATGGATCGAGCGGGCGGTCGAAGTCAGCCACGCCAGGCAGCGCCCAGCCGGCCTTCGCATGCCTCAGCAGGTAAAGTCTGGTCACCGGATCCCCGTTGTGCCGGGCACCGAACCCGTCAGCACGCCGCAGGATTTGCCATCAGAAGAGCTCCGTGCGCAATGGCAAGCGACCCTCAAGCATAGCGAATCATGTACGAATTCGGTCGTATTCTTCGCAAAAAGGGCATCGCCGATGGTGGTTTGTCCGAGACTAACAATTGCGTGAAACTGTCGTCGATTGACCTTGTGCAGCTTTCGGTCCGCGAATATATAGGCGCCAAATTTGGGGTTTGTTGGGTGAGTCGAATGAACGACATCGTTACCGCCGATTACGTACCCTCCGAAGACGAGCCGTTCATGAACGAGCGGCAGAAATCCTACTTTCGCATGAAGCTCGTCACCTGGAAGAACGACATCTTGCGCGAAGCGCGCGAAACTCTCGAAATCCTGCAGCAGGAAAACGCCAACCACCCCGACCTCGCCGATCGCGCCTCCTCGGAAACCGACCGCGCCATCGAACTTCGCGCCCGCGATCGCCAGCGAAAACTCATCTCCAAGATCGATTCGGCCCTCCAGCGCCTTGACGAAGGCACTTACGGTTATTGCGAGGAGACGGGCGAGCCGATCGCGCTGAAGCGGCTCGACGCGCGCCCGATCGCCACCTTGTCGATCGAGGCACAGGAGCGCCATGAGCGGCGCGAGAAGGTCTACCGCGACGACTGAGTCGCCGGGAAAAACAGCGGCATCGGTAAAGCGTTCAAAATGGCCGGTTTTCCGGCCATTTTCATTGGCCGTTCGCTATCGGCCTATCTTTTCTGATTGGACAACTCGCCGAGGAGCTTCGTCATCTCGTCGTCGAGAGAGGGCGACGCCTTCGCCACCGGCTTGCTCGGCGTTTGGCTGAAGCGTGGCTCGTCGAGGGAAACCTCCAGCTCCTTCATCAGCGCATCGTCAATCGACTCGTGCTGTGCCGGCGGCTCGTATCTTGCCGGGGGGTCCTGCCTTGCCGGCGGCTGCGCATGCCGCGAGGCATTGGCGTTGACGGATCCATAACTTGGCAACGGCGTGACGTTCGATGCCGGTTTCGGCGCCGGCGCCGGCATTGTTGCCGGCATCGTCGCCGTCTGGCGGGCTCGGACAGGGGTCGCGGTTACGCCTGCCGGCTGCGGTGGCGCTTGCCTCGCCGGCGCGGCTGTGATCGAAGCCGACCTTGCTGCCGGCTGGTGGCCGTTGTCTCCGGTCAATGCCGGGCGCCGCAGCGCCGAGAGCCTGATGTCGCGCTCGACGACGACGTCGGTCGGACCACCGATCAAGAGCAGGTGCTCGATATCGTCGCGGCGCACCAGCACCAGCCGCCGGTGACTGTCGACCGCTGTGGCATCCATGACAGCCAGCCGCGTCTTGCGGTTCCTGCCGCCGGCGACGAATGTCCCGAACGTCAGGCTGCGGACCAGCCTGATGATAAGAAGAATGATGAGCAGAAGGACAAGTACTGCAAACGTCCATAGGATTGCTGCGGCATAACCAGGACCCGCCACGCCATCCAGCCATTGCAGCATTGGTTCCCCCAAAATCAGCTTTCGAAGAGAGGCGACACTAGACTGTTGCGGCAGGCCACCGCAAGTTGCCTTTCACGCTTCGTGAACAGCTTGAAACGCCGGGAGCCGAACGGCGTCATTTTTAACGGACATCTGCAGCCGGGCCTTTTCCCAACCCTGAGAATATGATTCAACCGACACCGGAATTCACGAGCAGGGGGCACATGGCCAAGGAAGCGCGCGGCGATTTCTATCCGGTACCTATCGTCGACCAGAACACGCGGCCGGGAGCGGTCACCCGGCTCATCGTCTTCATCGTCGTCCTGACTGGGGCAGCGATCGTCTTCGGCCTTTTCCGCGAGCGCCTTGGCGATCCATTCCTGCTCGGCATGCTTGGCGTGCTGGCGATGATCGGCGTCGGCTTTCTATTCGCCACTGCGATCGGCTTCGTGCACATCACGCCGCGCTCGACAAGCGACGAACTGTCGAAAGCTTTCGTCGATTCGATGTCGCAAGGTCTCCTGGTCACCGACACCAAAGGCCGTATCATCTACGCCAACCGGACCTATGCCGATATGACGGGTGCCGAGTCGGCCGCCGACCTCAAGACCGTCGAAGGTTTGCTTTCAGACGTTCCCGAGGCCTCGGTGACCATATACCGGCTGGCGTCCGGCCTGCGTGATGGCCAGCCTGGCGACGGCGAGTTTCGGCTCGCGCAGTCCATTCGGCCAGGCGCCGAACCGGGCGCTCGCTGGTACCGCGTTCGGGCCCGCGCCTTCAGCGTTCCCGGCCAGCGGCTGCCCATGCTTGCCTGGCAGCTTGCCGACATCTCGCAGGAACGGGCCGAGCAGGAGCGGTTCTTTCTCGACCTGCAAAAGGCGATCGATCACCTCGACCATGCGCCGGCCGGTTTCTTTTCGGCCGACCAGGAAGGCCGCGTCACCTATATCAACGCGACCCTTGCGGAGTGGCTGGGCATCGACCTGGCCAGCTTCACTCCCGGCGCCATCACGCTGCCGGAGATCGTCGCCGGCGACGGCATGGCGCTGGTCCGTTCGGTCAAGGCCGACGCTGGTACCACGCGCAATGCCGTTATCGACCTCGATCTGACGACGATGACCGGCGAGGCGCTGCCGGTGCGCTTCATGCATCGTGTCTCGGCCAGCCGAGAGGGGCTCAACGGCCCGACTCGCACCATCGTGCTCAACCGGACGCAAGGCGAGGACGCTTCGGCCGACCTCCGCGCATCGGAAATACGCTTCACGCGGTTCTTCAACTCGACGCCGATGGCGATAGCCGGCGTCGACCATGCCGGCCGCATCCTGCGCACCAATGCGCCGTTCCTGTCGCTGTTTTCCTCGGTCGTCGACCGCGATGCGGTCGATCGGCGTGTGCGGCTGGATACGGTGATCCACGAGCGCGACCGGCCGGCTTTCGCCGCGGCCTTTGAAAAGGCACGCCAGCAACAGGCTGACATCGAGCCGATCGATACGGTGCTGCCCGGCAATGAGGAGCGCCACATACGCTTCTACGTCAACGCGGTCGCAGACGGTACCGGTGGCGAGGGCGCCGAGGAATCGGCCATCGTCTATGCCGTGGAGACCACTGAGCAAAAGGCCCTCGAGGGCCAGATGGCGCAGAGCCAGAAGATGCAGGCGGTCGGCCAACTCGCCGGCGGCATCGCGCATGATTTCAACAATGTGCTGACCGCCATCATCATGGCCTCGGACCTGCTTTTGACCAACCACCGGCCGTCCGATCCGTCGTTCCCGGACATCATGAACATCAAGCAGAATGCCAACCGGGCGGCCTCGCTGGTGCGGCAGTTGCTGGCCTTCTCGCGCAAGCAGACGCTGCGGCCGGAGGTGCTCAACCTGACCGACGTGCTCGCAGATCTAAGGATGCTGCTTGCCCGGCTGGTCGGCAACGACATCAAGCTCAAAATCGACCATGGCCGCGACCTGTGGCCGGTCAGGGTCGATATCGGGCAATTCGAGCAAGTGGTGGTCAATCTGGCGGTCAATGCACGCGATGCGATGCCGGCCGGCGGCGAGCTCACCGTACGCACCCGCAACGTCAGCGCCGGAGAGTGCAAGACCTTTTCCTACCGCGAACTTACTCCGGCCGACTATGTGCTGGTCGAGGTCGAGGACAGCGGCAGCGGCATCGCGCCTGATGTGCTGAAAAAGATCTTCGAGCCCTTCTTCACGACAAAGGAGGTTGGAAAGGGAACCGGCCTCGGCCTGTCCATGGTCTATGGCATCATCAAGCAAACAGGCGGCTTCATCTTCTGCGATTCCGAAGTCGGCAAGGGATCCGTGTTCCGCATCTTCCTGCCGCGGCACATTGCGGAGGCAAGGAAGGCGGGCGAGGCTGGAGAAGTGCCGGCCGCCCCTGCCAAGATCGCCGACTCAGCCAAGGATCTGTCGGGCTCGGCCACGGTGCTGCTGGTCGAGGACGAGGACGCCGTGCGCATGGGCGGCATGCGGGCGCTGAAATCGCGCGGCTACACCGTCCACGAGGCGTCGTCGGGCGTCGAGGCGCTTGAAGTCTACGAAGCGCTCGGCGGCAAGGTCGACGTCGTGGTGTCGGACGTGGTGATGCCGGAAATGGATGGCCCGACGCTGCTTGGCGAATTGCGCAAACGGCAGCCCGACATCAAGTTTATCTTCGTGTCCGGCTATGCCGAAGACGCGTTCGCCAAGAACTTGCCGGCCGACGCGCATTTCGGCTTCTTGCCGAAGCCGTTTTCGCTCAAGCAATTGGCCACGATCGTAAAGGACATGCTGGAATCCTGACCCTTCCAACGCTCCGCTTGCGCAATGTCGTGAGACTGCCATGATTGCAGGCGAAACGGGCGACGGGTTTTGGAAGCATGCCGTGACGCCACACAACGAGGCTAGCAAAGGCGACTACGCAAGCACGGTGCTGCTGCCGGGCGACCCGCAGCGCGCTGAATGGATGGCGGAGACCTTTCTGGAAGCGTCGCGCTGCGTCAACCGCCGCCGCGGCGCGCTCGGCTTTACCGGGTTGTTTCGCGGCAAGCCTGTCAGCGTCCAGTCCACCGGCATCGGCGTCCCGTCATTCCTGGTCTACGTGCACGAGCTGCTGGATTTCTACGGTGCGAAAACGTTGATCCGCACCGGCACCTGCGGCGGCCTGACCGCCGAGATGGCGCTGCGCAGCCTGGTGATCGCACAATCGGTGCGCGGCGAAAATGCGGAGAGCGGCCAGGTTTTTGGTCTCTATCGTGCCGATGCCGGCCCCGATCCTGCATTGTTGGCCCAGGCGTTGGCCCGGGCTTCGGAACTCGGGATCGACCATCGGGCCGGGCTGACGATCTGCAGCGACATTTTTTATCATCCGCTGGGGCGCGAACGCTTTGCCGAAGCACAGGCACAGGGGGCGCTCGCCGTGGATATGGAAACCAGCGCACTCTACCGCATTGCGGCCGATTTCGGCGCCCGGGCGCTGTCGATCCTGACCGTCGTCGACAATGTGGCAACCGGCGAGCAGACCGACTATTCCGAACGCCAGGGCCTTTTCACCGATATGACCCGGCTGGCGCTCGACATGGCGGCGGAGAGCTAGGCGGCTTCTACTTCGGAGTACGGAACCTCGCCAGGTTCCGTACTTTTCAACGCTTCGTGCAGGTCGAGGCGGTAAAGGCGCCGTCTGGCTGCTTCATGATGATATCGAAGGACGGGGTGGTTCCGCTTTCCAGCGTCGCCTGCGTAAGCGAGATCGAGTTGCCGCCACTGGTGTAGCCGCCCAGCGGACCCAGCCAGGTGATCACGCCGTCTGCATCCATCTGGTAATTGTAGCTTTGCGGCGCGATGCCGAAGCTCACCGGACCGCTATAGACGTTTCCCTTGATGGTGATGTCGCCGAGGCTGAGGAACATGCCAAGCAGATAGACTTCGCAATGATAGGAGCCGTCCGGCAGCTTGCCGTCGCTGAAGCCGGCGCGCGCTACGGTCGTCGCCGCCAGCAGAAGCATGGCGGTGAAAATGCAAGAAGCTCTGAAGGCCATGGAGTCCCCCGTTAAGGGTTCGAACTTGCCTCATTTCGCTGCGGCGCTGCAATCCTCGCCAGCGCTCATATGATGCTGCTCAAAATTCGGGCATTGGCCTATATGTGAGTAAAACTTAGGCTGATACGAGTGATCTTTTCTCATTTCAAACCTGGCAGGGGAGGTTCATCTCCTGCGGCTAATACATTAACCGACTGACAGGGCTGGGAAATCTCAAACACTCCGATCTTTCGCCGGTGATTGGCACAGCCGTTGCATGGTCCTGTTCCGATGCAGTTAACCAGCTTGGGAGTTTAAAAGTATGAGGGGCAGTTTCTCGACAATAACAAAAATGTTTTCGGCCGGCGTGGTCACCGCCGGCCTGCTGATGAGCATTCCCGCCAGGGCGGCCGACGACACCATCAAGGTCGGCATCCTCCATTCGCTGTCGGGAACCATGGCGATCTCGGAGACGACGCTGAAGGACGCCATGCTGATGCTCATCGAAGAGCAGAATGCCAAGGGCGGCCTGCTCGGCAAGAAGCTCGAGGCGGTGGTCGTCGATCCGGCTTCCAACTGGCCGCTGTTCGCAGAAAAAGCGCGCGAGCTGATCTCGAAGGACAAGGTCGCCGCGGTGTTCGGCTGCTGGACCTCGGTGTCGCGCAAATCGGTGCTGCCGGTGTTCAGCGAGCTCGACAACATCCTGTTCTACCCCGTCCAGTACGAAGGCGAGGAAAGCGAGCGCAACGTGTTCTACACCGGTGCGGCGCCGAACCAGCAGGCCATTCCGGCCGTCGATTATCTGATGAGCGAGGACGGCGGTTCGGTGAAGCGCTGGGTGCTCGAAGGCACCGACTACGTCTACCCGCGCACCACCAACAAGATCCTCGAAGCCTACCTGAAGGCGAAAGGCGTTGCCGCCGAAGACATCATGGTCAACTACACGCCGTTCGGCTTCTCCGACTGGCAGACCGAAGTCTCGGCGATCAAGAAATTCGGTTCGGCCGGCAAGAAGACCGCCGTCGTCTCGACCGTCAACGGTGACGCCAACGTGCCGTTCTACAAGGAACTCGGCAACCAGGGCATCAAGGCCGAGGACATTCCGGTCATGGCCTTCTCGGTTGGTGAGGAAGAGCTTGCCGGTCTCGACACCGCGCCGCTGGTCGGCCATCTCGCCGCCTGGAATTATTTTGAGAGCGTCGACACGCCCGAGAACGCGAAGTTCATCGCCGACTGGCACAAATTCATCAAGAACGACAAGCGCACCACCAACGACCCGATGGAAGCCCATTATATCGGCTTCAACATGTGGGTGAAGGCGGTCGAGAAGGCCGGCACCACCGATCCGGACAAGGTCATCGACGCCATGGTCGGCGTCTCGGTGCCGAACCTGACCGGCGGTTATTCGACGATGATGCCGAACCATCACATCACCAAGCCGGTGCTGATCGGCGAAATCCAGGCCGACGGCCAGTTCGAAACCGTCTCGCAGACGCCGGGCCTGGTGATGGGCGACGAGTGGTCCGACTATCTGCCTGACTCCAAGGACCTGATCTCCGATTGGCGCGCGCCTCTGTCCTGCGGCAACTTCAACGTTGCCACCGGCAAATGCGGCGGCAAGGGAACCAACTGATCCTCCCGGTCTGTCCTCCCAGACCCGCAAGCCTCCGGGCAGGCTCCTCCTCCAGCCTGCCCGGAGGCGACATTCAATCTTCAAGAGCCACCAGAAACCAATGATCCTGATCCGCGCGATTGGCCTGATGCTGCTCCTTCTCCAGGGGACGCTGCTGCCGTCGAACGCCAGCGAAGCAGATCTGCGCGTGGTCATCGCCAAATTCGCCACCGCCGCCAATTTTCCGGCGATAGAAGCCGTGGTGCGGGAGCTTGCGGCTTCCGGCGATCCGGCCGTAGAACGGCCGCTTGCCGCGCTTGCGGAGGGCAGCCTTTACGTGCGCAAGGCCGATTCACTGGTCTTTGTCGGTAAGGAGAGCGGCGACGGCATCGAGCTGCTCGATGCGCTTACCGGCGAAAGATCGGGCGAAGCTGCCAAGGCCGACATCACCAAGATCAAGGTCAACAACACGCTGCGCCGCGTCATTCGCGATGCATTGGGCACGCTGACGCTTGGCTCAAAGGATCCGGCCGTGCGCATTGCCGCCGCCGACACCATGTTCAAAACGCCCGACGCGGCAAACATCGAGCCGCTCGACACCGCCATCGCCAATGAGAGCGTGGCAAGCGTCAAGGCGCTGCTAGAACAGGCCCGCGCCGCGTCGGTTCTCGTTTCCGACAGGCCGGAGGCCGACAAACTGGCGGCAATCGCGCTCATCGGTGCGCGCAGCGACCGCGATGCGGTGTCGCTGCTCACGTCGGTCGAGGCCAGTTCCGAAGGTGCGGTGAAAGACGCGGCGACGGCTGCGATCGCCAACATCAATTCGACGCTGGCGCTGTGGGATGCCGGCCAGAATATCTGGTACGGCATATCGCTTGGATCGGTGCTGCTGCTGGCGGCGATTGGCCTTGCCATCACTTTCGGCGTCATGGGCGTCATCAACATGGCGCATGGCGAGATGGTCATGCTCGGCCCCTACACGACCTTCGTCGTGCAGGAGGTTATCCGTAATTCCTTTCCCGGTCTGTTCGACTGGTCGCTGGTCATCGCCCTGCCGCTGGCCTTCCTGGTGGCGGCGCTCGTCGGCCTTGTCATCGAGCGCGGGCTGATCCGCTTCCTCTATGGACGGCCGCTGGAGACGCTGCTGGCGACATGGGGTGTGTCGCTGATCCTGCAGCAGGCCGTACGCACCATCTTCGGGCCGACCAACCAGGAGGTCGGCAACCCGTCCTGGATGTCCGGCTCGTTCAATATCGGCCAGCTTGCCGTGACCTGGAACCGGCTCTGGATCCTGGTATTCGCGCTCGGCGTGTTCGCGGTGCTGCTCTACGTGATGAAACGCACGCCTTGGGGGCTGCAGATGCGTGCCGTCACCGCCAATCGCCGCATGGCCGCCTCGATGGGCATCAGGACGCCTTGGGTCGATGCGCTAACGTTTGCACTCGGCTCCGGCATTGCCGGCATCGCCGGTGTCGCGCTCAGCCAGATCGACAACGTCTCGCCCAATCTCGGCCGCGGCTACATCATCGACAGCTTCATGGTCGTCGTTTTCGGCGGTGTCGGCAATCTTTGGGGCACGCTGGTCGGCGCTTTCTCGCTCGGCATCGTCAACAAGTTCCTCGAACCTTATGCCGGAGCAGTGCTCGGCAAGATCGTCGTTCTGGTGCTGATCATCCTGTTCATCCAGAAACGCCCGCGCGGCTTGTTTGCGCTCAAGGGCAGGTCGGTGGAAGCATGATCACGGGACGCTTCTTTGCCGCCGGCGCCGACCGCCGTGTCGCCATCACCATCTTCATCCTGCTGGCGGTCGCCATCATTGTGCCGCTGCTCAATCTTGCGGTCTCGCCGACAAGTGCGTTTTACGTGCCGTCCTATATCGTTGCGCTCACCGGCAAATACCTCTGCTACGCGCTGCTCGCCTTGGCGCTCGATCTCGTCTGGGGCTATTGCGGCATCCTCTCGCTCGGCCACGGCGCCTTCTTCGCGCTCGGCGGTTATGCGATGGGCATGTATCTGATGCGCCAGATCGGCTCGCGAGGCGTCTACGGCAATCCGCTGCTGCCGGATTTCATGGTGTTCCTTAACTACAAGGAATTGCCATGGTTCTGGTATGGTTTCGACCATTTCTGGTTTGCCGCGATCATGGTGCTTGCGGTGCCCGGCCTGCTCGCCTTCGTCTTCGGCTGGTTTGCCTTCCGCAGCCGCGTCACCGGCGTCTACCTGTCGATCATCACCCAGGCGATGACCTATGCGCTGCTGCTTGCGTTTTTCCGCAACGACATGGGTTTCGGCGGCAACAACGGCCTGACCGATTTCAAGGACATTCTAGGGTTCAACGTGCAGGCCGACATGACGCGGTCGGCGCTGTTCGCGGCCAGCGCCGTCATGCTGGCGTTTGCCGTCTTCGTCACCTGGGCAATCGTCGGTTCCAAGTACGGCAAGCTTTTGATGGCGGTGCGCGACGCCGAAAGCCGCACACGCTTCCTCGGCTGGCGGGCGGAGAACGTCAAACTGTTCGCATTCACCCTGTCGGCGGTGATGGCCGGCATCGCCGGTGCGCTTTACGTGCCGCAGGTCGGCATCATCAACCCTGGCGAATTCGAGCCGTCCAATTCGATCGAGGTGGTGGTGTGGGCGGCCGTCGGCGGGCGCGGCACCATCGTCGGGCCGATCATCGGCGCGCTTCTGGTCAATGCCGGTAAATCCTGGTTCACCGGCGTGCTGCCTGAATTCTGGCTGTTTGCGCTGGGCGGACTGTTTGTCGCCGTCACGCTGTTCCTGCCCAAGGGCATCATCGGCATGTGGGATTCCTGGCGCGGCAACGCCAAGGCGCTGCGGGCGGCCTCGGTTGCCGAGGAAGTCGGCATCGATCCCGATGCGCCGGTGCCGCCGAAAACCGACCGCTCGGCGGCGAGAAGGCCGGGCGACTGGTCGGCCTCCGGCGCCGAACCGCAGCCGGCGGAGTGATGGCCTGATGTCGAAGAGCAACACCATCCTCTATCTCGACGGCGTGTCGGTTTCCTTCGACGGGTTTCGCGCCATCAACAACCTTTCGCTGGTGCTCGACAAGGGCGAGATGCGGGCGATCATCGGCCCCAACGGCGCCGGAAAGACGACGATGATGGACATCGTCACCGGCAAGACGCGGCCCGACGCGGGTGAAGTTTTCTTCAACGGTGAGGTCGACCTGACCAAACACGACGAGGCCGAAATCGCCATGATGGGCATCGGCCGTAAATTCCAGAAGCCGACCGTCTTCGAAAGCCACACGATCGAGGACAATCTGATGCTGGCGCTGAAAGGCCCGCGCTCGATCTTCCCGGCACTGTTCCATCGTCGCTCGGCCGCGGACGTGCGGCAGATCGACGACATCCTCGGCATCATTCGGCTTGGCGACAAGCGTGACGAACTCGCCGCCAATCTGAGCCACGGCCAAAAGCAATGGCTCGAGATCGGCATGCTTCTGGCGCAGGATCCGAAGCTGCTGCTGGTCGACGAACCGGTTGCCGGCATGACCGACGCCGAGACCGAGGAAACCGCGCGGCTGCTCAGGGACATCGCGCGCGACCATTCTGTCATCGTCGTCGAGCACGACATGCATTTCGTGCGCGAGCTCGGCGTCAAGGTCACCTGCCTGCACGAAGGCTCGGTGCTTTCCGAGGGCAGTCTCGACTTCGTTTCGGCCGACGAGCGCGTCGTCGAAGTCTATCTGGGGAGATGAACATGGTCTGGCGCGTTCCGTTCCATCATTTCGACCTTTCGTTCTTCACGCGTTGGAGAAAACGCTGACCATGCTCGAAGTCTCCAATGCCACGCTGCACTACGGGGCTGCCCAGGCGCTGCGCGGCGTCTCGCTGAAGGCCGGCGGCGGCAAGATCACCTGCGTGCTCGGCCGCAACGGCGTCGGCAAGACCAGTTTGATGAGATCGATCGTCGGCCATCACCGGCTGACGAGCGGAAGCGTTGCCTTCGAGGGGAAGGCGCTCGACCGGAGCGCGGCGTATGATCGCGCCCGGTCGGGCATCGCATTCGTGCCGCAGGGCAGGGAGATATTTCCGCTGCTTACGGTGCGGGAAAACCTCGAATCGGGTTTTGCGCCGTTGAAGCGCGCCGATCGCAACATTCCCGGTCACGTCTTCGAATTGTTTCCGGTGCTGAAGCAGATGCTCGCGCGCCGCGGCGGCGATCTTTCCGGCGGCCAGCAGCAGCAGCTTGCCATCGGCAGGGCGCTGGTGATGCGGCCGAAGCTGCTGGTGCTCGACGAGCCGACCGAAGGCATCCAGCCGTCGATCATCAAGGACATCGGCCGCGCCGTCCGCTATCTGCGCGACCAGGCCGGTATCGCCGTGCTTCTGGTCGAACAATATCTCGACTTCTGCCGGGAATTGGCCGACGAGGTCAACATCATGGACCGCGGTCAGATCGTCCATACCGGCCCCGCCGAGGATCTCGACCGGGCGGACGTCCGCAAATTCCTGACTGTCTGAATTCTTATTGATTCCGTTACTTTGCAACTCTGGCGCGCTGCAGATTGCGTGCTAGATTTTGCTTGGCCTTGGTGAGTCGGCCGCTTTCCGTACCAGTTTCAACTTGGCAGATCAGGGGAAGGCGCGGCCCGCGTCGGCACGCTTGCGCGCAAGCCCTTCCAGCGATCTGTTGTCGTCCAACATTTCGGGTGCTTGGGAGCCAGGGCCAGTCAATGGAGCGCTATGTCGAGGACTACCAGAAACGACGGCTCACGGAGCGCGTCGATATCCTGACAGCCATCAACATTCTGAAATCGCAGGGGTATGACCACGACGAACTCATCGCGGAGATCACCAAGGTCTTCTATGTCGATCTCGATGCTTTCAACGAGATTGTCAGGGTTGATCGGCGTCCGGACGAGCGCGCCGCATAGCCGGTAGTTTAGGACCAAGCCAGGCGGACCACCGACAGCGGGGGCGTCAGCCTGCGACCCGCTTCATCAGCGCGATGGCGCCGAATGGAGCGCGGACCTTGCCCTCGGTGATGAAGTAGACGAACACGTCGCGTGGCTTGACCGGCGCGTCGGTTGAAGGAGCGACACGCGGCAGGTCGGCCGGCACCTTGCCTTCCGCCCAGGTTTTTGCGCGCGCCGCCCATTCATCGAGCGCCTTTGGCGTGTAGCAATCGGGATTGTCGTCGCTGCCGGTCTGCAGCCGCGCATAGATGAAATCGCCGGTGACGTCGGCAATCCCCGGATATTTGGCGTGGTCGGCATAGACGATGGCGGCCTTGTGCTTTCGCGCCAAGGCGGCGAACTCCGGCACGACGAAGCTGTCGTTGCGCACCTCGACCGCATGGCGCAGCGCAACGCCGTCCTGCTTTTCCGGCAACAGCTTGAGGAAGGCCTCGAAATCGTCCGGGTCGAATTTCTTGGTCGGCGCGAACTGCCACAGGATCGGCCCGAGCTTGTCGCCAAGTGCCGCGACGCCCGACCCGAGGAAGCGCATGATCGATTCCCCGGCCTCGCCGAGCACGCGGCGGTTGGTGACGAAGCGGTTGCCCTTCAGCGAATAGACGAAACCATCCGGCGCCTCGTTGGCCCATTTGACGAAGGTCGGCTCCTTGAAGCTCGAATAATAGGTGCCGTTGACCTCGATAGTGAGCACCTGCCGGCTGGCATAATGCAGTTGCTTGGCCTTCGACAATTTGTCCGGGTAGAAGGACGTGTCCCACGGCTCGAAGGTCCAGCCGCCCATGCCGGCGCGGATTGTTCCTGATTGAGTCATGGTCGTCCTCCCGGTTTGCAGAAAAGGATCACGCGATGGCGGTCGTCTCGACGGCTTTCGCCATGTCGACGATCGTCCATCCTGGCCGATATGGATTGGGCCGGCGACCCGTTTCGCGAAAGCCGTAGGCCTTATACAACGAAACGTTCCGTTCCATTCTGGCATTGGTGTAGAGTCGGATTTCCGGCAAGCTCCACAAGCGCGTCTGTTGCTCGGCCCAGTCGAGCAGCCCGATGCCGAAACCCTTGCCCTGAAAGGCGGGCGCAACGGCGACGCTGAAGATCATTGTATGGTCCGCATGTCGTTCGAGAACGATCAAGCCGGCCGGCTGTCCGTCCTGCTCCGAAAGCCAGACCTCGCCGCGTTCTATGCGCGGCGCATAGTCCTCGGTGACGGGGATCGGCGGTGCGCCGAGCAGGGCAGTGTAGGGCGCGTAGGCGTCGGTGGTGAGCGAGATCACCATGGGGAGATCATCGGCCCGAGCGGCTCTCATGATCAAAACTGGCCCGCGCCGGCAGCGGCCGCAATCACCTTGTCCATGCCGGCCGCTATGGCGGCGACGGCATTGCGACTGGCGTCGCCCAAGCCGTGGCGCTCGGCGAGCCAGTGCGCGTCATTGTAGGAGAGCCAGACCTTGCCTTGCTCGTCCTCCCAGGCCAGTGCCTTGACCGGCAGATCGATGCCGGCAAGCTGCCGGTCCTGCATCAGCGGCGTGCCGCCTTTCGGGTTGCCAAAAATCAGAAGCTGGGTCGGACGCAGAGAAGCTTCGACACTGCGCGCACCGGCGGCGTGGTCAATGCGGGCGAAGACCAGCAATCCTGCACGTTCCACAGTCCCGACCAGGCGATCGATCGTTTCGGCCACGCCGAAGCGGCTTTGGACCGTGATGAGACCGTTCTTTGCCATCACTCCGCCGCTTCGCGCTTGCCTCCGGGGCGCCGCTCCAGCAATTCCCTCAGGAACTGCCCGGTATAGCTGCGTTTTTCGCGAACGATGTCCTCAGGCGTGCCGGACGCTACCAGCTCGCCGCCGCCGTCACCACCTTCGGGGCCAAGATCGAGCACCCAGTCAGCGGTCTTGATCACCTCTAGATTGTGCTCGATGACAACGACCGTGTTGCCCTGGTCGACCAGCTCGTGCAGCACTTCAAGCAGCTTGGCGACGTCGTGGAAATGCAGGCCGGTGGTTGGCTCATCGAGAATGTAGAGCGTCTTGCCGGTCGCCTTGCGCGACAGTTCCTTGGCAAGCTTGATGCGCTGCGCCTCGCCGCCCGACAAAGTCGTTGCCTGCTGGCCAACATGGATGTAGCCGAGGCCGACCCGTTTCAGCGTCTCCAGCTTGTCGCGCACACCGGGCACGGCGGCGAAGAAATCGACGCCTTCCTCGACCGTCATGTCGAGAACGTCGGCGATTGATTTGCCCTTGAACAGGACGTCGAGCGTCTCGCGGTTGTAGCGCTTGCCGTGGCAGACGTCGCAGGTGACGTAGACGTCGGGCAGGAAGTGCATCTCGATTTTGATGACGCCGTCGCCCTGGCAGGCCTCGCAGCGGCCGCCCTTGACGTTGAACGAGAAGCGGCCCGGCTGGTAGCCGCGCGCCTTGGCCTCCGGCAGGCCGGCGAACCAGTCGCGGATCGGCGTGAAGGCGCCGGTATAGGTGGCAGGGTTGGAGCGCGGGGTGCGCCCGATCGGCGACTGGTCGATATCGATGACCTTGTCGAGGAATTCCAGCCCCTCGATTCGGTCATGCTCGGCCGGATGCTCGCGCGAGCCCATGATGCGGCGCGACGCCGCCTTGAACAGGGTCTCGATCAGGAAGGTCGACTTGCCGCCGCCGGATACGCCGGTGACGGCGGTAAACGTGCCGAGCGGGATTTCGGCGGTGACGTTCTTCAGATTGTTGCCGCGCGCGCCGACGACCTTCAGCCGGCGGTTCTTCTTGGCCTCACGCCGCACTGCCGGCGTCGCCACTTCCAGCTCGCCCGACAGATATTTACCGGTGATCGAAGCGGGCGTCGCCATGATCTGCTGCGGCGTGCCCTGGGCGATGATGTGGCCGCCATGGATGCCGGCCGCCGGGCCGATATCGACGACGTAGTCGGCATGCAGGATGGCGTCCTCGTCATGCTCGACGACGATGACCGTGTTGCCGATGTCGCGCAGATGCTTCAGCGTGTCGAGCAGGCGGGCATTGTCGCGCTGGTGCAGGCCGATCGACGGCTCGTCGAGCACATAGAGCACGCCGGTCAGGCCGGAGCCGATCTGCGAAGCCAGCCGGATGCGCTGGCTCTCGCCGCCCGACAACGTGCCGGAGTTGCGCGACAGCGTCAGATAGTCGAGACCGACATCGTTGAGGAAGCGCAGCCGCTCGCGGATTTCCTTGAGCACGCGCACCGCGATCTCATTCTGCTTGTCGTTGAGCGAAGCGGGCAGGTCGGTGAACCACTGGTCGGCCTTGCGGATCGACAGCTCGGTGACCTCGCCAATGTGCTTGCCGGCGATCTTGACCGCGAGCGCCTCGGGCTTCAGCCGATAGCCGCGGCAGGCCGGGCAGGGCGTGGCCGACATGAAGCGCTCGATCTCCTCGCGCATCCAGGCGGATTCGGTTTCCTTCCAGCGGCGCTCGAGGTTGGGGATGACGCCCTCGAAGGTTTTCGTCGTCTTGTAGGAGCGCAGGCCGTCATCGTAATGGAAGGTGATTTCGCGCTCGCCGGTGCCGTGCAGGACGGCTTGCTTTGCCTCCTCGCTCAAATCCTTGAACTTGTCGCCGAGCTTGAAGCCATAGGCAACGCCCAGCGCTTCCAGCGTCTGCGCATAGTAGGGCGAGCTCGACTTCGCCCAAGGGCTGACGGCGCCGGCGCGCAGCGAGACATTCTCGTCGGGCACGACCAGGCTGGCATCAATGGCGCGTTGGCTGCCGAGCCCGTCGCAGGTCGGGCAGGCGCCGAACGGATTGTTGAAGGAGAACAGCCTGGGCTCGATCTCGGGAATGGTGAAGCCGGACACCGGGCAGGCGAACTTTTCCGAGAACAGCATGCGTTCATGCGTCTCGTTCTTCGATTTGTTGACCGAATCCTCGCCGGTCTGGCTGGCGTCGAGCGGCTTGTCGGCAAATTCCGCCACCGCCAGCCCGTCGGCCAGCTTCAGCGCGGTCTCGATGGAATCGGCGAGCCGCGTCGCCAGATCGCCGCGCACGACGATGCGGTCGACGACGACGTCGATATCGTGCTTGTACTTCTTGTCCAGCGCCGGCACGTCGGCGATCTCATAGAAGACGCCATCGACTTTGACGCGCTGAAAACCCTTCTTCTGCAGCTCCAGCAGTTCCTTGCGGTACTCGCCTTTGCGGCCGCGCACCATCGGCGCCAGAATGAACAGCCGGGTGCCTTCCTCGACAGCAAGCACCCGGTCGACCATCTGCGAAACCGTCTGGCTCTCGATCGGCAGGCCGGTGGCCGGTGAATAGGGTACACCGACGCGGGCGAACAAAAGCCGCATATAATCGTAGATCTCGGTGACGGTGCCGACCGTCGAGCGCGGGTTCTTCGAGGTGGTCTTCTGCTCGATGGAGATGGCCGGCGACAGGCCGTCGATCTGGTCGACGTCAGGCTTCTGCATCATTTCGAGGAATTGCCGTGCATAGGCCGAAAGGCTCTCGACATAGCGGCGCTGGCCCTCGGCGTAGATGGTGTCGAAGGCAAGCGATGACTTGCCCGACCCCGACAGGCCGGTCATGACGATCAGGCTGTCACGCGGCAGATCGAGATCGACATTCTTCAGATTGTGTTCGCGTGCCCCGCGAATGGAGAGATATTTATGGTCGGCCATCGCCGGTCGCCGCCTCAGAATCTGGAATTCGTGGGATGGGCGGGTTTTCCCGACCACCCCCTATGTAGGCAATTTCGCCGCCTTTTCGAGAGACGCCACAACTCTCGACCAAAGCGTTTAACCGCCTTTCGCGCGAACGGGCAAGCGGAAAGAACAAAGGCCGAACACGCTCCTGACAAAAGCTGCCCGTGGGGCCGGCTTCCCAAAACGTCTCGCGATCACATTTTTCGGTAATCGGCTATTCAAGGTTGACGTCCCTACACCGTGGGGGCAGACTCCAGACGTCAACGAAGCCGGCCGTCTTTCGATGGCCTCGCGGCCTGGGGCTAGCCTGCGAGACGCCGCGGGTTATGCGATGAGCGCTTCGACGACGACAGTCGCAACCAACAGAAGGAGAGCAGAGGCATGACTCCACCGGATTGTTCGTTGAGGCTCCACGTGTCGCTGGAGCCGCGGCAGGTATAAATGGCCAGGGTCAGGCGTTTTCGCTGCCCGCCAAACGGACCTGCTGATCCCCATAAAATCAGAGACTGCTAGTCGGATCGTCGGCTGAATGCCGCGAAGCATCCGAAATAAAATGCCGGCAGTACACTCCCGGCAATTTGGATTTCAGATCCAAGAAGCCCCGTCAGTTGCAAACGCAATGGCGGGGCTGTTCGTTTGAAGCGCAATATTTGTGGTTCACACCAGGCGAACTTAGCGGCTGGAGGGCCTGATCCCGCCGGTAGCGACATCGATGGTGATGCTACCGGAAATCCGAACGTCGGTATCGCCAATCTTGAAGGTGCCGTTGCCGCTGCCTGGAGCCACGTCGTCAGGCTCAGGCTGCGGCGCTGGCTCGGCGATGCGATAATCGCTGGTCACACCGGGCAGGGTGCCCTTTTGCGAAGACGTCGAATTATCTTGGGCAAGTGCCATACCCACCAGCATGTTCGTGCCGGCTACGGTAGCGATGGCAAGGCATAACAGGCTGGATGAGCGGCTGGCGGTCATCGCCGGACTATAGTGCCGCGATAGCGGCAAGACCAGACCGATGGCGCTGAAATTGCGGGCGCTCAATCGCCTCAGTTCCGTCCGCCGGCCCGGCTCGTTCATGCGGCCTGCTTGCGAGTGTCGAAAACATGGTCGACGAGGCCCCAATCCTTGGCCTCCTGCGCGGTCATGAAAAAGTCGCGGTCGAGCGTGCGTTCCACTTCTTCGTAGGTGCGGCCGCAATGGCGGGCGTAAAGATCGGTCATGCGCCGCTTGGTGCGAAGGATGCCCTCGGCATGGCGCTGGATATCGGAGGCTTGGCCCTGGAAACCGCCGAGAGGCTGATGCAGCACGATGCTGGTGTTGGGTAGCGCGATGCGCCGCCCCGGTGTGCCGGCCATCAAAAGGAACGAGGCCATCGAGGCGGCGAAGCCCATACAAACCGTGGAGACCGGGCAGCTGATATACTGCATCGTATCGTAGATGGCGAAACCGCTGGTCACCACGCCGCCCGGCGAGTTGATGTAGAGCGAGACCTCCTTGTCGGGATTGTCGGATTCCAACGACAGAAGCTGGGCGCAGACCAGCGCCGAGGTGCCGTCGTCGATCGCCCCGTTGATGAAGACGATGCGCTCGCGCAGCAGCCGCGAAAATATGTCGAAGGCACGTTCGCCGCGGCTCGACTGCTCGATCACCATCGGCACCAGATTGGCAAGGCCGCTCATCGGTTGTCTCCGTTGACTGTTGTCGTTCAGGCCGCGCGCAGGAAGAGGCGCGGGGTGTTTGCGGCGATCTGTTTGTGCCTGGGAGTGCGCGCTTCAAAGGAAAGCCGGCAACCGGCGCCTGCCATCGCGATCTCCGGCACTGCTGCCCGAGCAAAACCATCATGGACGATGCGCAGATGCGTGCCGCCGGAAACGGTGCGGTCGAGCGTAAAGGTGACGATGCTGTCCACTGGGCTGTCGTTCATTGCGCTGTCCAGGGGACTGCCGGGCGGCACCTGCGTATCGCCGGGCGCCGGCCGCTCCCGCCAGGAATAGCGCAGCAGCCGTCCGGGATCCGCGTCGAGGATTTCGCACTCGATCGGCGCATTCGGCGCTTTAAAGGCAAAGCGGTTGCCGATTTCGGGCTTGATGTCGTTCGGCATCATCCAGGCCGCGAGCAGGTCCGGCACCGTCAGCGCCCGCCACACCTTTTCCGGCGGTTCGGGCAGCTCGCACTCGAACTCGATCTTGTCTGCGGCCATTTCGGCGCGTTCTTTGCCTCGGCTGGTCATTGGTCCATGTCCTTCAAAACCGTCTTGAGCCTTTCGATGCGCTCTGGCCAGAACGCACGGTAGCGTTCGATCCAGCCGAGCAGCGGCGCAAGCCCCTTCGGATCGACGCGGTAATAGGCGTTGCGACCGGCCCGGCGCTCGACCACGAGGCCGGCGCCGCGCAGCACTGCGAGATGTTGCGATACCGCCGGCTGCGATACCGGTATGCCAGTGCGCAGTTCCGACACCGTCATCTCGCCGTCGGCGAGCCGCTCATAGACGGCGCGACGCGTTGGATCCGCTAGTGCCCGAAAAATGTCTGCTTCGATCATGGCGAAAGCATAAGTCAATACTTATCGGTTTGGCAAGCCGTGTTTTTTAAGACAGGCGGTGTTTTTTAAGACAGGCGAGGTTTTACAAACTCGCTGGAAGCCAGCGTCTCACCATGTCGGGGGATCCGTTGAACGTCGCCTCGAAAACTGGTGACGCGAGCACAGCATGAATATGAAGCAATTCGGAGCCGACGTTTCGGAAGCCATGTCGCCTGTGCGCGGCAACAACAAGCGACTGTCCGGCAGTCAAGACGAGATGCTCTTCGTCGATCCACATCTCGGCCCTGCCAGCGATGACGGTAAGCACTTCCTCGACCGGGTGCCAATGTGTCGGGGCGCCAACCGTGGGTTCGACCCATTGTTCAAATATGCAAAGTTGAGTTGCGCCGTTGCAGGCAGAGACATGCATGCGGGTCTTTACTCCCGTCCGCCATTCTTCTTGCGGCTGATCGTCATGCTCGACCATCTTCATTGAGTTCGCCTCGATCTCAGGGTTCGTGGAAATTCGACGCCAAGACACTACTTGTTACTGACATCTATTGACAGCGCAGCGCCTGTACTATAGAACGAAAAGAGAACAAAAACGTTGTGGGAAAAGGCAGCGACGGCAGGCAGGGATTATCCATAGCCTGTAAGGTGCAGCGACAAAAATTGGTTTCGGATGAGCGCGGAGAAGTGTCATGGCGGGTAGCGTCAACAAGGTCATTCTGGTGGGCAACCTCGGGGCGGACCCTGAAATCCGCCGCCTGAATTCGGGTGACCCGGTCGTCAACATCCGCATCGCGACGTCGGAAAGCTGGCGCGACAAGACATCCGGAGAGCGCAAGGAAAAGACCGAGTGGCACAATGTCGTGATCTTCAACGACCAGATCGCCAAGGTGGCCGAGCAGTATCTGAAGAAGGGCATGAAGGTCTATGTCGAGGGCCAGCTGCAGACGCGCAAATGGCAGGACCAGACCGGCAATGACCGCTATACGACCGAAATCGTGTTGCAGAAATTCCGCGGCGAGCTGCAGATGCTCGATGCGCGGGGCGAGGGCGGCGGTCAGGTCGGCAACTATGCCGGTGGTGGTGCGAGCCGCGGTTCCGATTTCGGCCAGTCCGGCCCGGGCGAAAGTTTCAATCGCGGTGGCGCCAACAAGGGCGGCGGCGGTGGTTCGTCGCGCGAGCTAGACGACGAAATCCCGTTCTGATTTCTCGGGGCGGACTGCCCTTGCGGCGAAAAGCGCCGGCACCTTGGTCACGAAATGGCGTCCCGAAAATCTGTCTTGGATTTTCGGGACGTTGTGCGTTTGAGCGGTGAAAGGACGTATCAGGTGAAGGCAAGGGTCAAATGGGTCGAGGAGCGCACTTTCGTTGGCGAGTCCGCCAATGGGCACAAGCTGGTGCTAGGCACTGCGTTCGGGCCGGAGGGCAAGACGCCGGGGCCGAGCCCAATGGAACTGGTGCTGATCGGCACTGGCGGCTGCTCGGCCTATGACGTGGTCCATATCCTCGAAAAGGGGCGCGAGGCGGTCGAAGATTGCGTGGTCGAACTCGATGCCGACCGTGCAGAAGCCGATCCCAGGGTGTTCACCCGCATTCACATGCATTTTGTCGTCAAGGGCCGGGCGCTATCACACGACAAGGTGAAGCGGGCGATCGGGCTTTCGATCGACAAATACTGCTCGGCCTCGGCAATGATGGCCAAGACTGCCGAGATTACCCACGACTTCGAAGTCATTGAAACGACAGCGAAGTAGGGCTGTTCCTACGTCGCCATCAGCGCCTTGATGCCGTCGGCGACGAACTGTACGGCGAGCGCCGCCAGGATGACGCCGAGCAGCCTTGTCAGGATCGAACGGCCGGTTTGGCCGAGGATACGGTCGATGCGCTCTGACAGTACGAACACCAGGTAGGTGATGACGAGGCAGATGGCGATGATGCCGACAAGGGCTGTCTGCGCGCCCAAACCCTGAAACGAGCTTGAGAGCAGGACGGTCGCCGAAATCGCGCCGGGACCGGCAATGAGCGGGATCGCCAGCGGAAAGGCGGCGATGTTGTGGATCATGTCCCTGGTGATGGCGACGTCGCCGATCTTCTCCTTGCGGTCCTGCCGGCGCTCGAACACCATTTCGAAGGCGATGAAGAACAGCAGAAAGCCGCCGGCGACGCGGAAGGCCGGCAGAGTGATGCCGAAGACTGACAGGATCGACGCGCCGGCGATTGCGAACAACGCCATTACCAGGAAGGCGATGACCGAGGCGCGCACGGAGACCTGGTTGCGCTCCTCGCGGTTCATGCCGCGGGTCACGGCGAGGAAGAGCGGCGCAAGGCCGGGCGGATCGATCGTCACCAGTATGGTGACGAAGGCGTTGAACAGGCTGTCGAAGCTCGGCATGCTGACCCTCCCCGCCGGCAAAGCCGGATAACGGGATTGGTAGAGCAAAGCGGAGGCAGTGGAAACCATGCGGATCAGGGGCTGACGGCCCGGCGCGCCAGAAACTCGACTTCGAGACGCCAGGTGGCGCCGTCGTCCTGTGAGCGTTCGCCCAGCCAGCGGAACGAATTTTCGGTGATGCGCGAAAAGCTCCAGCGCACGGCAGATCCGGTGCCGTCTGCGCCTTGCTGGATGATGGTGTCGCCCTCGGCGCGGCCGAGCTGGCGGCTGTAGTACTGATTGCGCGGATCGCTCCAGAAGATGTGCCAGGCGTCAACGCCGGGATCGTAGACGCGCAACGTCGTGCCATAGAAGGTCCATTTGCCGAGCGAGGGCGAGGGGCCGGCGTCACGGGCAGGCAGGATCCATACGTCCTGGATCGCGCGGCCTTCGAGCACCCAGCCGAAATGCACTTCGCCGCGCCCGGTCAGCACCTGACCGTCCTCGAGATGGCGCGTGGCGTCGAACGTCCAGGCGCCGACGAAGCGGCCGTAAAGATTCAGTTTCTCGGCAAGGGCCGGTACGGGCCCATCGCTGTGCAGGGCCTTGGCAAAGGAATTGGACATGGCTTCGCTCTCATCTTGTCAGGAGACCGGCAAGCATAGAGGCCGACAGGGGTTCTGCGCTTGGGAAAAGTTGCTATGTTTCGGCGATGACGACGAGCGCGCACAGGCTGGCGTCGGGCCGAGGCTGGCAGGTGTCGGATGTCATCTGCACCGCCAGCGCCGCCGACAGGCCATTCGAGGAGGAGCATCGGGATTTCTGCGTTGCCGCCGTAACCAACGGCACCTTCCGCTATCGTGCGCGCGAGGGCACGGCGATGCTGGCGCCGGGCGCGCTCCTGCTCGGCAATCCCGGCACATGCTATGAATGCGGTCACGAGCATGGCGCCGGCGACCGCTGCCTCTCCTTCCATTTCGGACCGGCCTATATGGAGCGGATCGTCGCCGACGTGCCGGGCACGAAGACGCTCGATTTCGGCACGCCGCGCCTGCCGCCCTTGCCGGCGCTGGTGCCGCTGCTTGCCGAAGCGGAGGCGGCGCGCGAGATGGCCGACACCGGCGCGTTCGAGGAACTCGCCCTGCGCATTGCCGGTGCCGCGGTGACAGCGGCTTGCAGCGCCACGGATCGGGGACGGACGCCGAGCCGCCGTGACCAGAAGCGTGTTGCCGAAGCGGTGCGGCGCATCGAAGTCGATGCCGACCGGCCGATCTCGCTTGCCGAACTCGCCGACGAGACCGCCACCAGCCCTTACCATTTCCTGCGCACCTTCCGGCACGTCGCCGGTATGACGCCCTACCAATTCCTGCTGAGAGCGCGGCTGCACAGGGCAGCCGTGCGGCTCCGGACGTCGGATCAGACGATTTCGGCGATTGCCTTTTCGGCGGGATTCAACGATCTATCAACCTTCAATCGTCGTTTCCGGCGGCTGATGGGCGAGGCGCCGGGTACTTATCGCGCCCGCCGGCGACGCCCGTGAAAGGGTGCCACGGCCATATCGTCGCAATTGGTTTATCCTTTTGAATTTGCCGCTAAAAACCACACTGGAAAACTGCCGCGATTGTTGGAGTTTCAGGCTGGCTTCCTATATAAGCACCAAGTGATTCCTGATTAGATTGTGATCCGATTTGACCGACCAAAAGACACCGCGCGGCGCCGACGGCGGCCCCACCGGCATCGAGCCGATATCCATCATCGAGGAGATGCAGCGCTCCTATCTCGATTACGCCATGAGCGTGATCGTCAGCCGCGCGCTGCCGGACGTGCGCGATGGCCTCAAGCCGGTGCATCGCCGCATCCTCTACGCCGCCTATGAGAGCGGCTATCACTGGAACCGCAAATATGTGAAATCGGCACGCCCGGTCGCCGACGTGATGGGTAAATACCATCCGCATGGCGACGCCTCGATCTACGACGCTTTGGTGCGCATGGCGCAGGATTGGTCGCTGCGCGTGCCGCTGATCGACGGGCAGGGCAATTTCGGCTCGATCGACGGCGATCCGCCGGCGGCGATGCGCTACACGGAATCGCGGCTGACCAAGGTCGCGCATGAGTTGCTGGAAGACATCGACAAGGACACCGTCGATTTCCAGGACACTTACGATGCGTCGGGCAGCGAACCGAAAGTCCTGCCGGCGCGCTTTCCGAACCTGTTGGTCAACGGCTCCGGCGGTATCGCCGTCGGCATGGCCACCAACATTCCGCCGCACAATCTGGGCGAGGTCTGCAACGGCGCCATTGCCCTCATCGATAATCCAGCGATCGACCTTCCGGCACTGATGGAGATCATTCCGGGGCCGGATTTCCCGACCGGCGGCATCGTGCTCGGCCGCTCCGGCATCTACAGCGCCTATTCGACCGGCCGCGGCTCCATCGTCATGCGCGGCCGCGTCAACGTCGAGGCGCGCGGCAACGATCGTGAATCGATCGTCATCACCGAGGTTCCCTATCAGGTGAACAAGGCGTCGATGATCGAGAAGATGGCCGAGCTGGTGCGCGACAAGCGCATCGAAGGCATTTCCGACATTCGCGACGAGAGCGACCGCCAGGGCTACCGCGTCGTCATCGAACTAAAGCGCGACGCGGTCGCCGATGTCATCCTCAACCAGCTTTACCGCTTCACCCCGCTGCAGACGTCCTTCGGCGCCAACATGGTGGCACTGAACGGCGGCAAGCCGGAATTGCTGACGCTGACCGACATGCTGAAGGCGTTCGTCGCCTTCCGTGAGGAGGTGATCAGCCGGCGCACAAAATTCCTGCTGCGCAAGGCGCGCGACCGCGCCCATGTGCTGGTCGGCCTTGCCATCGCTGTTGCCAACATCGATGAAGTCATCAAGCTGATCCGCAGCGCTCCGGACCCGCAGACGGCGCGCGAGCAGTTGATGGAGCGGCGCTGGCCTTCGGGCGACGTGGAATCGCTGATTCTTCTGATCGACGACCCGCGCCATCGCATCAACGAGGACGGTACCTACAATCTCTCCGAGGAGCAGGCGCGCGCCATCCTCGAACTGCGCCTGCAGCGCCTGACCGCGCTCGGCCGCGACGAGATCGCCGACGAGCTGAACACGATCGGCGACGAGATCAAGGACTACCTGGACATCCTCTCGTCCCGCGCCCGCGTCCAGCAGATCGTCAAGGACGAGCTCATGGCCGTGCGCGACGAGTTCGGCACGCCGCGCCGCACCGAACTCGCCGAGGGCGGGGCGGACATGGAAGACGAGGACCTGATCCAGCGCGAGGACATGGTCGTCACGGTCAGCCATTCCGGCTACATCAAGCGCGTGCCGCTGTCGCTCTACCGGGCGCAGCGCCGCGGCGGCAAGGGCCGCTCCGGCATGTCGACCAAGGAAGAGGATTTCGTCACCCGGCTGTTCGTCGCCAACACGCACACGCCGGTGCTGTTCTTCTCCTCGCGCGGCATCGTCTACAAGGAAAAGGTCTGGCGCCTGCCGATCGGCAACCCGCAATCGCGCGGCAAGGCGCTGATCAATATGCTGCCGCTCGAACAGGGCGAGCGCATCACCACGATCATGCCGCTGCCGGAGGATGAGACGAGTTGGGGCGAGCTCGACGTCATGTTTGCCACCACGCGCGGCACCGTACGTCGCAACAAGCTGTCGGACTTCGTCCAGGTCAACCGCAACGGCAAGATCGCCATGAAGCTGGACGAGGAAGGCGACGAGATCCTCGGCGTCGAGACCTGCACCGACAATGACGACGTGCTTTTGACGGCAAGTTCCGGCCAGTGCATCCGCTTTCCGGTCAGCGACGTACGCGTCTTCCAGAGCCGCAATTCGGTCGGCGTGCGCGGCATTGCGATGGCCGATGGCGACCGGGTGATCTCGATGGCGGTGATCGAGCATGTCGATGCGCCGCCGGCGGAGCGTGCCGCCTACCTCAAGCGGGTGGTGGCCGAACGCCGGCTCGCTGCTGACATCGCGGCCGGCGAGGAGGAAGAAATCCAGCTCACCAATGAAGAGGTCGGCGAAGAGGCGGAGCTTTCCGACGACCGCTATGAATTCCTCAAGGCGCACGAGCAGTTCGTGTTGACGGTGACGGAATATGGCTACGGCAAGCGTTCATCGTCCTACGATTTCCGCCTGACTGGCCGTGGCGGCAAGGGTATTCGCGCCACCGACGTCTCGAAAACGGCTGAAATCGGCCGCCTGGTGGCGACCTTCCCGGTCGGGAATGACGATCAGATCATGCTGGTTTCGGATGGCGGCACCGTCATCCGCGTCCCGGTCAACGGCATTCGTTTCGCCAGCCGCGCCACCAAGGGCGTTACCATCTTCAATACCGCAGAGGGCGAGAAGGTCGTTTCGGTGGAGCGGATTTCAGAACCGCAAGCGGACGAGGAGATCGAAGAGAGTGTCGATGCTGAAGGTGGCGCTTCCACCGATGCCGAAGGTGGGGAGCCTGATACTACCGTCGAGTGAGTTTGCCACGATGGCGCCAGCCCTATGGGCCGGCGTGTGAAGACACCCCCGCAATCTAGAAGTGGCGATAAGGCTTGCGGTTGCCGAAGCCTTCGAACCGCTTGGTATTGGCCTTGGCGCGGACGCGCTGTGCTTCCTGATGCAACCCGAATACGGTAGCGATCAGCATGGCGACGGTCATTGCGGTGGCGAGCATGTAGATCAGCATGTGCGTGTTCTCCTGCGCCTAACAACGATTAGATGGGTGTTTGGTTTCATCTTCTGCAGCTGCAACTTAGTGAACACTGCGTGAAGCTGTTGTGAGCGGCACATTCATCTGTCGTTCACGTCGGCCAAAAGGTTCATGGGGCGGGCTGGCGATCGGATTTGCCTTTAGAGGAGAGGCTCGCTAGAAGCACCTGCCATGACCGAACGCATCGCCCTTTATGCCGGCTCTTTCGACCCGCTGACCAACGGCCATCTCGACGTGCTGAAGGCGTCGCTGGCCGTGGCGGATACAATCTATGCGGCGATCGGCATCCATCCCGGCAAGAAGCCGTTGTTTTCCTTCGAGGAACGGGTTGGCCTGATCGAAACGGCCGCGAAGGCGGAATTCGGCAGCGACGGTGCGCGTATCAAAGTAGTCGCCTTCGACGGGTTGGTCATCGATGCGGCCAGGAAGCATGGCGCCTCGATCATCATCCGCGGCCTGCGCGACGGCACCGATCTTGACTATGAGATGCAGATGGCCGGCATGAACGAGACCATGGCGCCGGAGCTGCAGACCGTGTTCCTGCCCGCCAGCCCTTCAGTGCGCACCATTACCGCCACACTTGTGCGCCAGATAGCTTCGATGGGAGGCGATATCCGCCCCTTCGTGCCGGCGGCCGTGGCCGGCGCGCTCACCGCCAAATTCGCGAAATAAATGCATGTCACCCAAAAGTGGAACCCGGCTTTGGGTAACGACATGCATGAACGAAGATATTCGGAGAAAGATCCCATGCCGCTGAAAAAGCTTGCCTTCTTGCTTGCCGTGCTTGCCGGTCTTGTGACCGCATCCGTGTCGGCCTTTGCCGCCGATCCGGAAAACACCATGATCGTAACGCTGAAGGACGGCGACGTGACCATCGCGCTGAGGCCCGACCTTGCGCCGAAGCACGTCGCGCAGATCAAAGAGCTGGTGCGCCAGGGCGCCTACGACAACGTCGCCTTTCACCGCGTCATCGACGGCTTCATGGCGCAGACCGGCGACGTCAAGTTCGGCAACATGAAGAGCGGCTTCAATGCCGACGCTGTCGGCACCGGCGGCTCCGATCTTCCTGACCTGCCGGCCGAATTCTCCGGCACCGAGCACTACCAGCGCGGCGTGGTCGGCATGGCCCGCTCCGACGATCCGAATTCCGCCAATTCGCAATTCTTCATCATGTTCGCGCCGGCACCGCCGCTCGATGGCCAGTACACCATCGTTGGCAATGTCGTCAGCGGAATGGAGCTGGTGGACCACATCAAGAAAGGCGACGAGGCGCAGAACGGGACGGTGACCGACCCCGATCGCATGATCAAGGTGCGCATCGCCGCGGACGGCAAGTAACCCCAATTGTTCAAAAGGATATTTCTGACATGGCCGAAATCAAGGACCGCGAGAACGCGCTTATCATGGACACGACCAAGGGCAAGGTCGTCATCGAATTGTTTCCAGATCTGGCGCCCGGCCATGTCGGCCGTATCAAGGAACTGGCACGCGAAGGCGCCTATGACGGCGTGGTCTTCCACCGCGTCATCGACGGCTTCATGGCGCAGACCGGCGACGTGAAGTTCGGCAATTCCAACAAGCCGTTTTTCGCGCCATCGCGCGCCGGCACTGGCGGTTCCGACAAACCCGATCTGAAGGCCGAGTTCTCCAACGCCAACCACGGCCGCGGCACCTGCTCGATGGCGCGCTCGCAGAACCCGAATTCGGCCAATTCGCAGTTCTTCATCTGCTTCGACGATGCCGCCTTCCTCAACCGCCAGTACACGGTATGGGGCCAGGTCGTCGAAGGCATGGACAACGTCGACAAGATCAAGCGCGGCGAACCGGTGCAGGATCCTGACAAGATCGTGTCGCTCAAGGTCGCGGCCGACGTGAAATGACCGGCCGGGCTGTCGCGGCCATCGCATTTGTGCTCGTCGCGGCGGCCACTCCGGCGCTGGCAACGGAATCGATCGTCTGCAGCGCCGACGGCGGCGCGGCATCGATTGACGTTTTGATGGGACACACGGCCGTCATTGCGGTCGCGCGTGTGTGGCTGGATGCCGGCGGCAAGACATGGACCACGGACGGACAGCCAGGCTCAACGAAAGTCATCGTTGGACAGGCATTCGAAGACGACGAGCGCATGCTTATCGACCTCACCGACGAAGGCATCAGCTCGATCGTCGCCAGATTGCGACTGGTCAAGGCCAGCGAGCAGTCCAGTTTCGCGATGGGCGGCACATTGAGCATAGACGGTGTTGGCGCCTGGGCGGTGACCTGCCCGGAACCTTGAGGCGGGGATCTCTTGCGCGTCGACCTTTTCGACTTCGATCTGCCGGAGGAGCGCATCGCGCTTCGCCCAGCCGAGCCGCGCGACAGTGCCAGGATGCTGGTGGTCAGGCCGGGTGAGGGGCTCGAGGACCGGACAGTGCGCGACCTGCCGGCCCTGCTCAAGGCCGGTGATCTGCTGGTCTTCAACGACACCAAGGTCATTCCGGCACAATTGAAGGGCATCAGGCGGCGCGGCGAGGCGGCGGCGCAGGTCGAAGCCACGCTGCATATGCGGATGGCGCCCGACCGCTGGCTCGCCTTCATGCGTCCGGGCAAGCGCATCGCCGCCGGCGATCGCATCCATTTCGGTCATGACGCCAATTCCTGCTTTCTCGGCCAACTCGATGCGACCGTGATCGAGAAGGGAGAAGGTGGCGAGGTGCTGCTCGGCTTCGACCTGTCAGGTCCGTTCCTCGACGAGGCGCTGCATGCCGTCGGCCACATCCCGCTGCCGCCCTACATCGCTTCCAAGCGTGACGACGACGAACGCGACCGCAGCGATTACCAGACCATTTATGCCAAGGAGGAGGGCGCCGTGGCCGCGCCGACGGCAGGGCTGCATTTCACGCCGGAGCTGTTTGCGACGCTCGACGCCAAGGGCATAGAGCGCCGTTTCGTCACGCTGCATGTCGGCGCCGGTACGTTCCTGCCGGTGAAGGCGGACGACACCGCCGACCACAAGATGCACGCCGAAACCGGTTCGGTCAGCCCGGAAACCGCCGAAGCGCTGAATGCGGCGAAGGCAAAAGGAGGGCGCATTATCGCCGTCGGCACGGCATCGCTGCGCTTGTTGGAGAGCGCGGCCGGCGAGGACGGCAGGCTGGCCGCATGGTCAGGCCCGACAGACATCTTCATCACGCCCGGCTATCGCTTCAAGACCGCAGACATGCTGATGACCAATTTCCATCTGCCGCGTTCGACTCTGTTCATGCTGGTTTCGGCCTTCTGCGGTTTGCAGACGATGCGCGCGGCCTATGCGCATGCGATCGAGAACCGCTACAGGTTTTATTCCTATGGAGACGCAAGTCTTCTGTTCAGGGAGGATACCGATGGACGATGACCTGGAAACCTTCGGCCGCGAAGCCTTGATTGCCGAGGTCAGGAAACTGCGCGCCGGAATCCGCCAACACCGCGACGCCACCGGCCATGATCTGTGCTGGCATCATCCCGACCTCTGGTCACTTTTGCCCGAAAAGACCGAGCCGGCGATTGCCGTGCCGCCGTGGCCGAAATTCATGCGCGGCTGCATCCGCTACCGGCAATCGCTCGACAAGCAGGCCCCGGACGCGCCGGTATTCGACAAGGAGTTCGATGGTTAGGGAATTCAATGACTGACGCATTCACCTTCAAGGTGCTGGCGACCGACGGCAGGGCGCGGCGTGGTGCAATCACCATGCCGCGCGGGGAAATCCGCACGCCTGCCTTCATGCCGGTCGGTACCGGCGGCACGGTGAAGGCCATGTATATGGATCAGGTGCGCGGCGTCGGCTCGGACATTATCCTCGGCAACACCTACCACCTGATGCTAAGACCCGGCGCCGAGCGCGTGGCGCGGCTCGGCGGCCTGCATGAATTCGCCCGCTGGCAGCATCCAATCCTGACCGACAGCGGCGGCTTCCAGGTGATGTCGCTGTCGAAGCTGCGGAAACTGACCGAGAACGGCGTGACCTTCCGTTCGCATATCGACGGCGGCGCCTACGAGATGTCGCCGGAGCGTTCGATAGAGATCCAGGGGCTGCTCGATTCCGACATCCAGATGCAGCTCGACGAATGCACGGCGCTGCCGGCCAAGCAGAACGAGATCGAGCGCGCCACGGAGTTGTCGTTGCGCTGGGCCGAGCGTTGCAAGACGGCATTCGGCGAGCAGCCCGGCAAGGCGATGTTCGGCATTGTGCAAGGCGGCGACGTGCCGGATCTGCGGCTGCGCTCGGCGCAGGCGCTGAAGGCAATGGAGCTGAAGGGCTATGCTATCGGCGGGCTGGCTGTCGGCGAGCCGCAAGCGGTGATGCTGGAGATGCTCGACATCACTTGCCCGGAGCTGCCGGCTGACCGGCCGCGCTACCTGATGGGCGTCGGCACCCCGGACGACATTTTGAAGTCGGTGGCGCGCGGCATCGACATGTTCGACTGCGTGATGCCGACGCGGGCAGGGCGCCACGGCCTTGCATACACACGGCGCGGCAAGGTCAATCTGCGCAACGCCCGCCATGCCGACGATCCGCGTCCGCTCGATGAGGAAAGCGACTGCCCGGCCGCACGCGACTATTCGCGGGCCTATCTGCACCATCTGGTGCGCTCGCAAGAGGCGCTTGGGGCGATGCTCCTGACCTGGAACAATCTGTCCTATTACCAGCAGCTGATGCGCGACATTCGTGAAGCGATCGAGGCTGGCAGGTTCGCCGAACAAGCCGAGATCATCACGCAGCAATGGGCAAACGGTGACCTCGCCGTCCGGTAGGCATGCTCGCCAGGAATCCGGCTCCAGGGAAGAGTTGCCCCTGCCATGAACTGTTTTGAAACGACTGCCTAATAAGCATTGCCGGACGACATCGGGCGAGGATCAAGAACCTGTTCGTTTCGGGGCAAGTTTCAGTTCCTGGCACGACGGTGCGGACGAACGGCATCGCCGAGCTTTCGCCTTCGACCCCCATCGCGGTTCAGCGATGGACGGCTGGGTCGTTGCTTGCGATTCTGGCGATCGCAGTGACCGGCCTGGTCTTGCGCTTGCTTGGCGCGCGCGGCGACCTTTGGCTGGACGAGATCTGGAGCTTTGCGCTGATCGAGCCGCTGACCTCGATCGACCAGATATTCTGGCGCGTCAATCACGACAACAATCATTTCCTCAACTCGGTCTATCTCTATCTCATTGGCCCCGATGCTTCGCCGCTGATCCAGCGAGGTCTGTCGATAGCATTAGGTGTTGCCACGATCGGTGCGGCGGCAGTGAGCGCCGCATCGCGCGGACGACAGGCGATGATTGCCACAAGCCTGTTGTTTGCCGTGAGCTACCCAATGATCCATTACGGCTCGGAGGCGCGCGGCTATGCCGGCCTTGTGCTGTTCACGCTGCTGTCGGTCGTTTTTCTGGAGCGCCGGCTCGACAGTAGACGGTGGTCTGGCGTGGCCTTGGCAGCGGCGATCCTTTTCGGCTTCCTGTGCCACCTCACCATGATCGGAATGGTGGCGGTCCTCGCAATATGGACCGCCTGGCTCGCCTGGCAGCGTACGGCGAAGGTCGGCCGTGTCGTTGCGGACCTGGCGTCGATCTTCCTGCCGGGCTTGCTTGCCGTGCTGCCGCTGGCTGTCGGCGTGTTTGTCGGCGGCAGGCTGTTCGGCTTCAGTGTCGGTGGTGTTTCGCCGTTCTCGATTGCCGCCTTCGCGCAGGGCTATGGCGGGATGATCCGCTCTCTGTTCGGGCTGCCACCCTGGTTCGGCGACGGGCCCTACATCGTTGCCGCCTGCTGTCTTGTCGGCCTCTCCGCCGGTGTCTGGCGCGGTCGTCGAGCCAGCCTTTATGCGATCGGGATTATCGGACTGCCTTTGCTCATGGCGGCGGCGCATCTGCCCAACCTTGAGTTCCCGCGCTATTTCATCATCAGCGGAACATTGCTGCTGCTCTGGGCCGGCGAGATGATTGGCCGCGGCCTGGATGCTCGCGGGACTGCCAGGCTGCTTGCGATGGGAGCGCTGGTGATCGTGGTGAGTGGCAGCATTTCGTCGCTGCTTCAGTTCTATCAATATGGACGCGGCTCCTACGCCGCTATCGTCGATGAAATGACCAGGAACGGCGCAACCACCTATGCCAGCGACGGTAATTTCCGCACCCCCATTGTCGTCAACTATTTTGCGGCGCGAATGGATCGTCGGGCATTGCTGGTTCCAGACGACGGGATGTGCATCGAACGGCCCGCCTGGCTGGTCCTCGAGGGGGACATGGACAAACAAGCCGAACATGTCGAACCGACGGCCGCATGCGCTCTGGCGTATGAACGGGCCGATGCGTCGAGGCATTGGGGGTTTTCAGGCCTGAGCTGGACGCTCTACCGGCGACAGGATTGAAACAGCTCTGCCCCTCCTCAAGCGCCCCTCAGGTGCTGAGCGACGTGGACGCACGCAGGCTGCAGCCGGTGATCCGAAAGCTGCCGTCAGGCTGTAGTTCGAGCGTGTAGACCGCCTCGTAGTCCTTGCCATCCGGGCCGACGATCAGCACTTGCTGGATGATCGACGTCGGGCTCGTCTCGCGAACCTTGCCGAAGGAGTAGGTCTGCGGTTGGCGCACCGGCGGATAGCCTTTTGTCACCATGTTCATGAAGGTATCGACGGTCGGAAAGATGCGTTTCACATTCGGTGCGGCAAAGCTGTAGGCCGTCATTCCGTCATTGGCGATGAAGGCCCTCAACTGCCCATCGATGACCGTCTGCGCCGCTTTGACTTCGGCGTCGCCAGCAAAGGCCTGGGATGCGAAAATGAATGGAACGACTGCGAATGCGAAAAACGCGCGGCGCATGGCCTGTCTCCGTTGTCCCTGAGAAATCGCTGCCTGAAGGTACATGATACCATACGCTTTGCAGTGCTTCAGGGTTTCAGCCGAGCGCAAACATTCGGCGTGGCAGTCCGTGTCCGAGCCGAGAAAGCATTGTCGAGGCGAGAACAGCCTGAGCGATTGCCGATGCTTGAAAGGCGAACGGCAGTCTGCCACAAGGGCCGCTCGATTATACCTAGAGCGTGCGATGTGAGCAGGACCAGGCAATGAAGGCATTTTTCGTGCAGATAAAGTGCGATCTGGGCAAGGCCTACGACGTTGCCAGCGCCCTGGCCGATGCCGAGATTGCTTCGGAAATCTACTCGACAGCCGGAAACTACGACCTGCTCGCCAAATTCTATGTCGACGACGAGGAAGACATCGGCCACTTCGTCAACGAGAAAGTGCAGATTCTCCCGGGCATCAAGGACACGTTCACGGTCGTCACCTTTCGCGCGTTTTGATCCGCATCCGGCATCTGCCCGGACACCAGGCAAAGCCTGATCAAGGCCCTATTGGTGCTGCCTTAATTTTAGGCAAGTGCGATATACTGATCGCCGGCGCCCAACAAATCACCGATTGCGCTTGATTTTCTCCAGCGAGGCCAGTGAAATGGCGCCACAGGGGAGTATGCGATTGGCAGCGTTCGATGAAATGCTTCCGGAAGTTTCCGGGCTGAGAAAACCGTATTCGGCTTACGATCGCTGGCTGAAGGAACAGGACCCGGCCAGACTTACCGAGAAGATGCAGGACGCCGAACGCGTCTTTCGCAAGACAGGCATCACTTTCGCCGTCTACGGCGAGCAGGAAGCATCGGAGCGGCTGATACCCTTCGATATCGTTCCGCGCATCATTTCGGGCAATGAATGGCGACGGCTGACGCAAGGCATCGAGCAGCGCGTCCAGGCGCTGAACGCCTTTCTCGACGACATCTACCACCGCCAGGAGATCTTGCGCGCCGGCCGGGTGCCGAAGGAGTTGATCGCCAAGAACGAGGCGTTCCTGCCCGAGATGATCGGGGTGCGGCCGCCGGCCGGCGTCTATACCCACATCATCGGCGTCGACATCGTACGCATCAGCGAGAACGAGTTCTACGTGCTGGAGGACAACGCGCGCACGCCGTCCGGCGTCTCCTACATGCTGGAGAATCGCGAGACGATGATGCAGCTCTTCCCCGAGCTGTTCCAGCAGATCAAGGTGCGGCCGGTTGAGAATTACCCGCAGCTCTTGCGCCAGTCGCTGGCGGCAGTGCGGCCGCAAAGCACCAAGGGCGCGCCGACCATTGCCGTGCTGACGCCGGGCAGCTTCAACTCAGCCTATTTCGAACATGCTTTCCTTGCCGACCAGATGGGCGTGCAGCTTGTCGAGGGGCAGGATCTGCGCGTCGTCGATGGCCATGTCGCGATGCGCACCACCGAGGGCTACAAGCAGATCGACGTGCTTTACCGTCGTGTCGACGACTCGTTCCTCGATCCGCTGACCTTCCGCCCCGACTCGGCACTTGGCGTACCGGGCATTATGGACGTCTACCGCGCCGGCAACATCACGATCGCCAATGCGCCGGGAACCGGCATCGCCGACGACAAGGCGATCTATTCGTACATGCCCGAGATCGTCGAATTCTACACCGGCCGCAAGGCGATGCTCGGCAACATCCCGACCTGGCGCTGCTCGGAGCCGGACAGCCTGAAATACGTGCTCGAGCACATCGATGAATTGGTTATCAAGGAGGTCCACGGGTCCGGCGGTTACGGCATGCTGGTCGGTCCGGCGGCGACCAAGAAGGAATGCGAGGATTTTTCCAAAAAGCTCGCGGCGAAACCGTCGAACTACATTGCTCAGCCGACGCTGGCGCTGTCGACCTGTCCGATCCTGACGGACAAGGGGCTGGCGCCGCGCCATGTCGATCTGCGCCCCTATGTGCTGGTTTCCGACCGTATCCAGATCGTGCCCGGCGGGCTGACCCGAGTAGCGCTCAAGGAAGGCTCGCTGGTCGTCAATTCCTCGCAAGGCGGGGGCACGAAGGATACGTGGGTGTTGGATGATTAGAGTGGAAGTAGCGAGTAGCGAATAGCGAATAGCGAATAGCGAATAGCGAATAGTGAATAGTGAATAGTGAATAGTGAATAGATAAGGATATGGGGTCGTTGATGTTGGTGAAATGCCCTGAAGTGAAGCGCGCGGAATCGTGCCCTGGAATCTGGATAGTCACCATTCACCATTCACCTTTCACTATTCACCACAGGACCGCCTGACATGCTTCTCGGCCGCACCGCCAACGGGCTCTACTGGATGAACCGCTACATCGAGCGGGCGGAAAACATGGCGCGATTGGTGGATGCCGGCCTGCGCATGGCGCTGACTCGTACCCAGAACGCTTCGGAGGAGTGGAATTCGGTGCTGCTCAGCGCCGGTTCAGACGCCAGCTTCACGCAGAAATATTCCGACTACACCGCCGCCAATGTCGCCGACTATCTGCTGCGCGACACATCGAACCCGTCGAGCACGATGTCGTCTATCGAAACGGCCCGTAACAATGCCCGCATGGTGCGCACGGCACTGACGCGTGAAACCTGGGAAAGCATCAACGAAGCCTGGATGTCGCTGAAGCGGATGCTGGCCAAGCCGATCGACGAGCGCGACCTGCCCAACGCACTCGACGCAATCAAGCGCGAGACGGCGCTGATCCGCGGCTCGTTCTACGGCACGATGCTGCGCAACGAGATTTTCGATTTCTCGCAGCTCGGCACTTATGTCGAACGCGCCGACAACACCGCGCGTATCCTGGATGTGAAATACTACGTGCTGTTGCCGTCGATCTCCTGGGTCGGCTCGACGCTCGACAACTACCAGTGGGAATCGATCCTGCGCTCGGTGTCGGCGCACCGTTCCTATCGCTGGGTCTATGATGCCGACTACAAGCCGAGCAACATCGCCGATTATCTGATCCTCAACGTCCGCATGCCGCGCTCGCTGACCTTTTGCTACCGCTTCCTGACGGAGCATCTCAAATTCCTGGGTGACGACTATGGGGAGCGCCACGCCTGTCATGCAACGGCTTCCAAGACTCAGGCCATGCTGACGGCCGGGTCGATCAAGGATATTTTCGACGCCGGCCTGCACGAATTCCTGGCCAATTTCATCCGCGACAACACCAGGCTCGGCGACGAGATCGCGGAGGATTACAGGTTCTATTGAGCATGATCCAAAAAAGCGGAGATCGGTTTTCGGAAAAGCTCATGCTCCAGGGACGAGAGCGATGCGGCTGAAGATCACCCACCGAACCGAATACCGCTACGATGCGCCGGTGCACTATCTGTTGCAGCGTTTGCGGCTGCTCCCGGTGAACGGGCGCACCCAGACGGTACTGTCCTGGGCGCTGAAGATCGAAGGCGCACGCGAGGAAGTGCGCTTCACCGACCATTTCGGCAATGATACCCGGCTGTTGAGCGTCGAGGGCGAGCGCGACTTCATCACCGTCGAAGCAGCCGGCGAAGTGGTGACGCGCGACACCGCTGGCGTCTGCGGACCGCACCAGGGTTTCGCGCCGCTCTGGCTGTTCGGCCAGGAAACGCCGCTGACGACGATCGGCAGCGGCATTCGCGAGCTTGCTGCCTCCGTCGGCAAGGGTACCGACATCGAAAGGCTGCACCGGTTGATGGCGGTGATCGGCGAGCGCGTCGCTTATACGCCGGACACCACCAACGTGACGACGCCGGCCGAAGAGGCCCTGGCGCTCAAGACCGGCGTTTGCCAGGACCACAGCCACATCTTCGTTGCCGCGGCGCGTGCCATGGATTTTCCGGCCCGCTATATCAGCGGCTACCTGATGATGGATGCGGCCATCGAGCAGGCGGCAAGCCACGCTTGGGCCGAGGCGCATGTCTCGGGCCTCGGCTGGGTCGCCTTCGATGTCGCCAACGGCATTTCTCCGGACGAGCGTTATGTGAAGGTGGCGACCGGCCGCGATTATCGCGACGCCACGCCGGTATCTGGAATTCGGCTGGGACAGGCGGAAGAACAGCTTGCGGTCACCGTCACCGTGGAGCAGTAATCCCCGGCAAGATTGTTGCCAAAGAGATTCGATGACCTATTGCGTCGGCCTGAAGATCGATCGCGGGCTCGTGTTCATGTCGGACACGCGCACCAACGCCGGCATGGATTCGATTTCGACCTTCAGGAAGATGCATGTCTGGGAAGAGCCGGGCGAGCGCGTCATCGTTTTGATGTCGGCCGGCAATCTGGCGACGACGCAGGCCGTGGTCAGCCTGCTCGACGAACGCACCAAGGCAGTGGCGGAGCGCCGTGCCACGCTGCTCGAAACGCCCTCCATGTACCAGACAGTCCGGTTGGTCGGAGACACCGTCAAGGAGGTCATCGCCAGTTCGTCGCCGGCGGGCGAAAAGGCGGATTCCTACTTCAACGCCTCCTTCATCCTCGGCGGTCAGATCAAGGGCAGCGCGCCGCGCCTGTTCATGATCTATCCGGAAGGCAATTTCATCGAATCGACCGACGACACGCCGTTCTTCCAGATCGGTGAGACCAAATACGGCAAGCCGATCATTATCCGCGCTTATGAAAGGACGATGAGTTTCGCCGAGACGGTGAAATTGCTGCTGGTGTCGTTCGACTCGACGCTGAAGTCGAACCTGTCGGTCGGCCTGCCGCTCGACCTGCTGTTCTATGAAAAGGACACTTTCAAGGTCGGCCTCAAAAAGCGAATAACCCAGGACGATCAATATTATCGTACGATCTCGGATAGCTGGTCGAACGCGCTGAAGACCGCCTTTGCCAGTCTGCCTGATTTTCCCGAATGAAAACCTTCGTTTTTCGTGCTCTTTGATCGCGGCTCGATGAGGCGCCACGGAGGCGAAGATGAATAGCAACGAATTCCGCGAGTGGTCGCTGCGAGCGGCTGAATGGGGCGTCGACTACAGAAACAGCCTTCGCGAGAGACCGGTGCGGCCGCTTGTCGAGCCGGGCGAAATCTTCAAAAGCGTCGATGCCGCGCCGCCGGAAGACGGTGAAACGATGCAGGCAATCTTCGCCGATTTCGAACAAAAGATCCTGCCTGGCATGACGCACTGGCAGCATCCGCGTTTCTTCGCCTATTTCCCGGCCAATGCGGCACCGGTCTCCGTCGTGGCCGAGTATCTGGTTTCCGCGATGGCCGCGCAATGCATGCTCTGGCAGACCTCGCCGGCGGCAACCGAGCTCGAGACGCGTGTCGTCGACTGGATGCGGCAGGCGCTTGGTTTGCCGGAGGGATTCTCCGGCGTCATGCAGGATTCGGCTTCGTCGGCGACGCTTGCCGCCGTGCTGACCATGCGCGAGCGCGCGCTCGACTGGCAAGGCAACAAGAACGGCTTGCAAGGGCAGCCGGTCGTGAGGGTCTATTCTTCCGACCAGGTCCATACTTCCATCGACCGGGCGATCTGGGTGTCGGGCATCGGCGAGGCGAACCTCGTGCGCATTCCGGTCGCCGGACCCTTCCGCGCCATGCAGACGGCGGCTCTGAAAGCCGCGATCGTTACCGACCGCGAAAACGGCATGCTGCCGGCGGGCATCATCGCCAGCGTCGGCGGCACAAGTACCGGCGGCACCGACAATGTGGCGGCTGTTGCCGAGGTGGCGAAGCGGCACGGGCTCTACCTGCATGTCGATGCCGCATGGGCCGGCTCCGCCATGATCTGCCCCGAGTTCCGGCATTTCTGGACCGGCGCCGAAAATGCCGATTCCATCGTCTTCAACCCGCATAAATGGTTGGGGGCACAGTTCGATTGCTCGATGCAGTTCATCCGCCAGCCGGAAGACCTGGTCCGCACGCTGGCGATCAAGCCCGAATTCCTCAAGACGCATGGCCGCGACGGGGTCATCAACTACTCCGAATGGTCGGTGCCGCTCGGACGGAGGTTCCGCGCGCTGAAACTTTGGTTCCTGCTGCGTGCGCATGGCTTGGAAAATCTGCGGAACATGATCCGCAACCATGTCGCCTGGAGCGAGAGCCTCGCCGCGCGGCTGGCTCGGGAACCGGATTTCGAGATCGTCACGGAACCGATGCTGTCGCTATTCTCATTCCGCCATCTCGCGGCTGCGGCCATCGACTCTGACGAGCACAATTTGCGGCTGGTCAGCGCGATCAACGATGACGGCCGCATCTACCTGACGCAGACCCGGGTGGACGGGCAGGTGGCGATCCGCTTTCAGGTCGGGCAGTTCGAAACGACTGCGGCGGACGTCGATACTGCTTTCGAGGTCATCACTGAGATCGCGCGGGGGCTGAGTTGATAGCCTCGTCGAGATTGCGCCGGAGCTTTTCTCTCTGCAGTCGCCCGATTTTCATTAGCCGGCCCATACCTGTTCATGGCTTTCGTTTTCAGCTATAGACGAGAAAAACGAAAATGAGAGGTTTGCTAGATGTATCTGTCGCCGCGTCATTCCGAAATCATCCAGATGGCCAAGGACCATGGCCGCGTACTGGTCGAGGAGCTGGCGACGCATTTCAACGTGACGCCGCAGACGATCCGCAAGGATCTCAACGATCTCTGCGACCAGCGGCTTTTGTCCCGCATCCATGGCGGGGCATTGTTCCCCTCCGGCATCGAGAACATGGAATATGAGGCTCGGCGCAAGATCGCCGCCGAGGAGAAGGAGGCGATCGGCCGCGCAGCAGCCCGGCTGATCCCCGACAACGCGTCTCTGTTCATCAATATCGGGACAACGACGGAAGCTGTCAGCAAGTCGCTGCTCGATCACAGCGGCCTGATGGTCATCACCAATAACATCAATGTTGCCAACAGGATGCGCATATATCCTTCGATCGAGGTGGTGATCGCCGGCGGTGTCGTGCGCGGTTCCGACGGTGGTGTGGTCGGCGAGGCCGCGGTCGATTTCATCAGGCAGTTCAAGGTCGATTTTGCGGTGATCGGCGCCTCGGCCATCGACCATGACGGCGCACTGCTCGACTTCGATTTTCGCGAGGTGAAGGTGGCTCAGGCGATCATCGCCAACGCCCGACATGTGATCCTGGTGTCGGACCAGACCAAATTCGAGCGCACCGCGCCCGTCCGCATCGGCCATCTGTCGCAGGTCAACACCTTTATTACCGATCGTTGCGACATCCCGTCGGTGCGTAAGATCTGCCAGGAGGCAGAAGTTCAGCTGATCGAAACGTCGCTCTCCTAGAGATGCCGTAGCGGCATCTTCCGCCTATCATATTTCGTTTGACATTCGTTATCATTTCGAAATAATTCCTCGACGGTTTCGCAAGAACCCAAAAATGCTGCAATGCGAAATCGAGGGAGGATTCTTTGAGCGCATCACCGATTCATGACATTTTCGTCATCGGTGGCGGCATCAATGGCTGCGGCATCGCCCGCGATGCCGTTGGACGTGGCTTTTCGGTTTTTCTTGCCGAGATGAGCGATCTGGCCAGCGGGACCTCTTCCGGCTCGACCAAACTGATCCACGGCGGCTTGCGGTATCTCGAATTCTACGAATTCCGTCTGGTGCGCGAAGCGTTGATGGAACGCGAGGTCCTGTGGAAGAACGCGCCGCATATCATCTGGCCGATGCGCTTCGTGCTGCCATACGCCAAGGGACTGCGTCCGGCCTGGCTCATCCGGCTCGGGCTTTTCCTCTACGACCATATTGGCGGGCGCAAATTGCTGCCGCCGACGAAAACGCTGGACATGGCCAAGGATCCGGCCGGCAAGCCGCTGAAGCCGCTGTTTCGAAAGGCGTTCGAATATTCGGACGGTTGGGTCAACGATGCCCGGCTGGTTGTGTTGAACGCCCGCGACGCTGCCGAGCGCGGCGCAACCATTCGAACCCGAACAAAGGTCGTCAGCGCACGCCGCGAAGGCAATTTCTGGACGGTCAGGCTTGAAAATGTGCGGACCGGCGATACCGAGGAGGTCAAGGCGCGGCTGCTGGTCAATGCCGCCGGCCCGTGGGTCGATCAGGTGCTGTCGGCCACCGTCGGTTTGAACGACGTGCACAATGTCCGCCTCGTACAAGGCAGCCATATCGTCGTGGGCAAGAAATTCGACGACCCACGCGCCTATTTCTTTCAGAACAAGGACGGGCGCATCATTTTCGCCATCCCTTACGAGGACGAATTCACGCTCATCGGCACGACCGACCGTGACTATCCCGGCGATCCGCACAACGTCAGGATCAATGACGCCGAGATCGACTATCTCTGCGCTGCGGCAAGCGAATATTTCGCGCAGCCGGTCAAGCCGTCGGATATCGTCTGGACCTATTCCGCGGTGCGACCGCTCTACGACGATGGCGCCTCAAAGGCGCAGGAAGCCACCCGAGACTATGTGCTGAAGGCCGATGGAGGCGAGGGTGCCGCCCCGATCGTCAACGCCTTTGGCGGCAAGATCACGACCTACCGCCGATTGTCGGAATCGATGCTCGAGAAGATCGAGGGTTTTCTCGGCAAGCGCGGCAAACCATGGACGGCAAACGCGCCGCTGCCCGGCGGTGACTTTCCCGTCACCGGCTTCGATGCCGAGGTGGCGAAACTGAAAACGGCGTACCCGTTCCTCGACGCCCGGCTGGCCCGCCGGTTGACCCGGCTCTACGGCACCCGCGCAAGGAAGCTGCTGGGCCTCGCCAAGTCGAACGTCGATCTTGGCCGCAACTTCGGCGCCGATCTCTACGAAGCCGAGGTGCGCTACCTAGTCGAAAACGAATGGGCGATGACTGCCGAGGATGTATTGTGGCGCCGGACCAAGCGCGGCCTGCGTCTCAGCCGTGAGCAGGCGGCAGTGCTCGACGAGTTCATGCGCGGAATAAGCCGGCAGCACGTAGCGGCTGCCGAATAGGAACGGCCGACTGATGCAGAAAGCCTGGGAGGAGGCATCATGCTTGAACTGAGAAACGTGACGAAGACGGTGGGTGCGGCGGAACATATCCGCGACGTCTCGCTGACGCTTCAGCACGGCTCGCTCAACGTCCTGCTCGGGCCGACGCTCTCCGGCAAGACCAGCCTGATGCGGCTGATGGCGGGCCTCGACGTGCCGACCTCGGGCTCGGTCTGGTTCGATGGCAAGGATGTCACCGGCATGCCGGTGCAAAGGCGCAACGTCGCCATGGTCTACCAGCAATTCATCAATTATCCGGCGATGACGGTCTACGAAAACATCGCCTCACCGCTGCGGGTGGCCGGCACGGATCAGGCAACGATCGACAGGGGGGTGCGCAATGCTGCCGCCCTTCTCAAACTAACGCCCTATCTCGACCGGACGCCTCTCAGTCTGTCGGGCGGCCAGCAGCAGCGCACCGCGCTGGCCCGCGCCATCGTCAAGAATGCCAGCCTCGTGCTGCTCGACGAGCCGCTCGCCAATCTCGACTACAAGCTGCGTGAAGAATTACGCGCGGAACTGCCGAAAGTCTTCGCGGCCGCCGGTACAATCTTTGTTTATGCCACGACCGAGCCGCACGAGGCCTTGCTGCTCGGCGGCAACACGGCAACGCTTTCCGAGGGCAGCATCACCCAGTTCGGGCCGACCATCGAAGTGTTCCGCAAACCGGTCGATCTGGTGACGGCGAGAACCTTCGCCGATCCGCCGCTCAACACCATCGTGCTTGCCAAGAAGGGCCTGGATTTCCTGCTCGAGGGCGGCGTGAAATTGCCGGTGCCGGCGGAACTCTTCGGCATTGCCGATGCGATCTATACGATCGGCTTCCAGCCGCATCATCTGTCCCTCGATCGGCCCAACGCCGCCGCAGTGCCGGTGCGCGCAAAGGTGACGATCACTGAGATCACCGGATCGGAAAGCTTCATCCATCTCGATTTTGCCGATGCGCGCTGGGTCATGCTGACCCACGGCATTCGCGACTTCGAGCCGGACGAGGAGGTCGAGGTGTTCATCGACCCGCGCCACATCATGGTCTTCGACGAGCACGGCCGCGCCGTGGCCGCGCCGAAGCTGGCGGCTTAGGAGGAAGCGATGGCGCGCATCGATGTCAATCATATCCGCCACTCCTATCTGCAGAACCCGCGCACGGATGCCGATTTCGCGCTGAAGGAAGTGCACCACACGTTCGAGGATGGCGGCGCTTATGCGCTGCTCGGCCCATCCGGCTGCGGCAAGACCACGCTGCTCAACATCATTTCGGGATTGCTGCATCCGTCGCATGGCCAGCTGCTGTTCAACGGCAGGGACGTGACCAATCTGTCGACCCAAGAGCGCAACATTGCCCAGGTCTTCCAGTTCCCGGTGATCTACGACACGATGACCGTCTACGACAATCTGGCATTCCCGCTGCGCAATCGCGGCGTGCCGGAGGCCGACGTCGACCGCAAGGTGCGCGAGACGCTGGAGATGACCGGGCTGGCCGATATGGCCAAACGAAAGGCGCGCGGACTGACCGCCGACCAGAAGCAGAAAATCTCGCTCGGACGCGGGCTGGTGCGCTCCGACGTCAATGCTATCCTGTTCGACGAGCCTTTGACCGTCATCGACCCGCATATGAAATGGGTGCTGCGCTCGCAGTTGAAGCAGCTTCACCGCCGCTTCGGCTACACCATGGTCTATGTCACGCACGACCAGACCGAGGCGTTGACCTTCGCCGACAGGGTAGTCGTCATGTATGACGGCGAAATCGTGCAGATCGGCACACCGGCGGAGCTGTTCGAGCGCCCGCGCCACACCTTTGTTGGCTATTTCATCGGCTCGCCCGGCATGAATGTCATGCCGGTGGCGATCGACGGCAAGACAGCCAAGCTGGGCTCGCAGCAGATCGAACTGCCGGGCGTGCCCAAGGCGGGCGGCGGCGCCATCGAGCTCGGCATTCGTCCCGAATATGTGCGCCTGGGCAGCCAGGGCATGGCCGTCCGGGTCAGCAAGGTCGAGGACGTCGGCCGCCACAAGGTGGTCCGTGCCAATCTCGAAGGACGCGAGATCGCCGCCGTCATCGGCGAGGACGAAACAGTTCCGGCTGATCCGAAGGTGCGGTTCGACCCGGCCGGCATCAACATCTATGCCGATTCCTGGCGCGTCGAGATGGGAGCCTGAAGTGGAAAAGACCTGGAACAACAGAGCCTGGTTCCTGGTGCTGCCGGTGCTGCTGCTGGTGGCGTTCTCGGCGGTCATACCGCTGATGACGGTCGTCAATTATTCGGTGCAGGACACTTTCGGCAATAACGTCTTCTTCTGGGCCGGCACGGAATGGTTCGAGGAACTGCTTTCCTCCAGCCGCTTCTGGCAGGCGATGATCCGCAACCTTGTCTTCTCCTTCATCATCCTGGCGATCGAAGTGCCGCTCGGCATCTTCATTGCGCTCAATATGCCGAAGAAGGGTTGGGGCGTGCCTGTTTGCCTTGTTTTGATGGCGTTGCCGCTGCTGATCCCGTGGAACGTCGTCGGCACCATCTGGCAGGTGTTCGGGCGCAACGACATTGGCCTGCTCGGCTATTATGTCAACGCGCTCGGCATCGACTATAATTATGTGCAAGACCCATATGACGCCTGGGTCACGGTCATCATCATGGACGTCTGGCATTGGACCAGCCTCGTCGTTCTGCTCTGCTATGCCGGCCTGGTCTCGATCCCGGATGCCTTTTATCAGGCGGCCAAGATCGACGGTGCCTCGCGATGGGCGGTGTTCCGTTACATCCAGCTGCCGAAGATGAACCGCGTGCTGCTGATCGCCGTGCTGCTGCGCTTTATGGATAGCTTCATGATCTACACCGAACCGTTCGTGGTGACCGGCGGCGGACCCGGCAACTCGACGACCTTTCTTTCGATCGATCTCGTCAAGACGGCGCTCGGCCAGTTCGACCTCGGCCCGGCGGCGGCGATGTCGCTGGTCTACTTCCTTATCGTCCTGTTGTTGTCATGGGTGTTCTACACCGTGATGACCAATTACGACGCGGAGCGCTGAGATGAGCCGCGCTGACGAAAGAGCCGACAGAGTGAGCGAGACGACAGCTTCGGAAGGGCTTGCCAGCACGCTACGGCAGGACGAGATCGCACGGCTGATGCGCCGTCGCGGCGAGGAGTCGCGCTGGTGGTGGATCGTGCCGACGCTCTACATCATCGTTCTGCTTTTGCCGATCTACTGGCTCATCAATATGAGCTTCAAGACCAACGGCGAGATCGTCTCGTCGCTGACGCTCTACCCGCACGCACCGACATTGGCGAATTACCGCACCATCTTCACCGACGCGTCCTGGTACTCTGGCTACATCAACTCGATCACCTATGTGGTTATGAACATGGTGATTTCGGTGGCTGCGGCACTGCCTGCTGCCTATGCCTTTTCGCGCTATCGCTTCCTCGGCGACAAGCATCTGTTCTTCTGGCTGCTGACCAACCGCATGGCGCCGCCGGCGGTGTTCGCGCTGCCATTCTTCCAGCTTTATTCGGCCTTCGGCCTTATCGACACCCACATCGCCGTGGCTCTGGCGCATTGCCTGTTCAACGTGCCGCTGGCGGTGTGGATCCTCGAAGGCTTCATGTCGGGCGTACCCAAGGAGATCGACGAGACCGCCTATATCGACGGCTATTCGTTCCCGCGCTTCTTCATCAAGATCTTCATGCCGCTGATTGCGAGCGGCATCGGCGTCGCGTGCTTCTTCTGCTTCATGTTCTCGTGGGTGGAGCTCTTGATCGCCCGTACGCTGACGACAACCGATGCCAAGCCGATCGCCGCGACCATGACCCGCACCGTTTCGGCCGCCGGCATGGATTGGGGGCTGCTCGCCGCAGCCGGCGTGCTGACGCTGATTCCCGGCGCGCTCGTCATCTGGTTTGTGCGCAACTACATCGCCAAGGGCTTTGCCCTGGGGAGGGTATGATGGAGCAGGTCGACAGAAGCCCATGGTGGTGGGCCGTGCTGCTTCTCGCCCTGGTCGTCGTGGCCTGGGTGGCACTTCAAATCGATTTCGTGGCAATAACGGTAGGCTTCAGCGATCCGGCTAATATCCGCCTGTGGGGATTTAACCTCTCGTCCAACCTCGATTTTTCGTGGATGGCCTGGACGTGGCCGACCGCGGCCTTCTTTGGAACCATCTTTCTGCTGCTTTGCGGCATGGCGGTGTGGGAATACGTCTCGCCGGGCGGCAATCCGCGCGTCGGCGTGCTGCGGTTCGAAACGACGCGTGGCGACCGCCTGTTCCTGTCGCTGCTTGGCAGCGCCTTTATCCATCTCGCTTGGCTGGGTCTAGTCGGACCCAATCTGTGGTGGGCTCTCGCTCTCTCCGTGGTCTACGCCGTCGGCGTGTTCCGCTACGTATAGAGGGGGAAACTGTTGGAACGGCGGCGTGCCGGCCGCCGATCCAGATCGCACTTTGAACTTTAACAGTGGAGGAAATACATGCGACGGCAATTCTTGACATCAACAACTGCGCTTGTCCTGTTGCTCGGGGCAAGCAATGCCTATGCCGGAATGGACGAGGCCAAGGCCTTCCTCGATAAGGAAATCGGGCCCCTTTCGACGCTTTCGCGCGCCGACCAGGAAGCCGAGATGCAATGGTTCATCGATGCCGCGAAACCTTTCGCCGGCATGGATATCAAGGTGGTTTCCGAAACCATCGCCACGCATCAGTATGAATCGCAGGTGCTGGCGCCGGCCTTTACGGCCATCACCGGCATCAAGGTTACGCATGACGTCATCCAGGAAGGCGACGTCGTCGAGAAGATTCAGACCCAGATGCAGACCGGCCAGAACCTCTATGACGGCTGGGTCAACGATTCCGATCTGATCGGCACGCACTGGCGCTACCAGCAAGTGCGCAACCTGACCGACTGGATGGCAGGCGACGGCAAGGATGTCACCAACCCGAATCTCGACCTGAAGGATTTTATCGGCACTTCGTTCACCACCGCGCCCGACAAGAAACTCTACCAACTTCCCGACCAGCAGTTCGCCAACCTCTACTGGTTCCGTTACGACTGGTTCAACGACGAGAAGAACAAGGCGGACTTCAAGGCCAAATACGGCTACGACCTCGGGGTGCCGGTGAACTGGTCGGCCTATGAGGACATTGCAGCGTTCTTCACCGGGCGTGAGATCGACGGCAAGAAGGTCTATGGCCATATGGACTATGGCAAGAAGGACCCGTCGCTCGGCTGGCGGTTCACCGACGCCTGGCTGTCGATGGCCGGCAATGGCGACAAGGGCATTCCGAACGGTCTGCCCGTCGACGAATGGGGCATCAAGGTCGACGAGAATTCGCGTCCGGTCGGTTCCTGCACGGCGCGCGGCGGCGACACCAATGGTCCGGCTTCCGTCTATGCCATCCAGAAGTACCTCGATTGGCTGAAGGCCTATGCACCGGCGGAAGCCCAAGGCATGACCTTCTCCGAATCGGGGCCAGTTCCGGCGCAGGGCGCGGTTGCCCAGCAGATCTTCTGGTACACCGCCTTCACCGCCAGCATGGTCGACGCCAGCGCCAAGGCGGTGCTGAACGACGACGGCACGCCGAAGTGGCGCATGGCGCCGTCGCCGCATGGCGTCTACTGGAAGGACGGCATGAAGCTCGGCTATCAGGACGTCGGTTCCTGGACGCTGATGAAGTCGACGCCGACCGACCGCGCCAAGGCCGCCTGGCTCTACGCGCAGTTCGTCACCTCGAAGACGGTCGACGTGAAGAAGAGCCATGTCGGCCTGACCTTCATCCGCGAGAGCACGATCCACGACAAGAGCTTCACCGAACGTGCGCCAAAGCTCGGCGGCTTGATCGAGTTCTACCGCTCGCCGGCACGCGTCCAGTGGTCGCCGACCGGCACCAACGTGCCGGACTATCCGAAGCTGGCGCAGCTCTGGTGGCAGGCGATCGGCGACGCTTCCTCGGGCGCCAAGAGCGCGCAGGAAGCAATGGACTCGCTCTGCGGCGAGCAGGAAAAGGTGATGAGCCGCATCGAGAAGTCGGGCGTCCAGGGCGATATTGGCCCGAAGATGGCCGAAGAGCATGACCTCGCCTACTGGAATGCGGACGCGGTCAAGAAGGGCAATCTCGCTCCTCAGCTCAAGATCGAGAACGAGAAGGAAAAGCCGGTCACCATCAACTACGACGAGCTGGTGAAGAGCTGGCAGCAATAGGACCGTTTGATGCGGGCGTCCGCGCCCGCATCGCCATGCTCAGGGGAGGCGGCATGTTGCCGTCTCCCCTGTTTGCGTGAACGGCTCCGCGCCATCTGGCGTCGAGACATCGTAGCACCTTGAATTCGCTTCGACGGGAGAGAGAATGACCGGATATATCCTTGCAATCGACCAGGGGACGACATCGAGCCGGGCGATCCTGTTCGACGACAAGATGATGGTCGTCGGCAGCGGGCAAAAGGAATTCACCCAATATTATCCGGCCTCCGGCTGGGTCGAGCACGATCCCGAGGAGATCTGGTCGAGTGTCGTGGAAACGGTAGAGGCTGCGCTGAAGACAGCCGGCCGCAATGCGGCGGATGTCGCGGCGATCGGCATCACCAACCAGCGCGAAACCGTCGTCATCTGGGACAAGGAGACCGGCAAGCCGATCCACAACGCGATAGTCTGGCAGGACCGCCGCACCGCGCCGCTATGCCAGAAACTGAAGAAGCTGGGGCTGGAGAAGAAATTCACGAAAAAGACCGGCCTGCTGCTCGATCCCTATTTCTCCGGCACCAAGATCGCCTGGATGCTGGACAAGGTGAAGGGCGCCAGAAAACGCGCCGAGAAGGGCGAACTGCTGGCTGGCACCATCGACAGTTTCCTGATTTGGCGCCTGACTGGCGGCAAGGTCCACGCCACTGACGCCACCAATGCCTCGCGCACACTGGTCTACAACATCGAACAAAACGCCTGGGACGACGAGCTGCTGGCCATTTTCGGCATACCTGCAAGAATGCTGCCGCAGGTGAAAGATTGTGCCGATGATTTTGGAATCACCGACAAAAGCCTGTTTGGTGCACAGATCAGAATCCTCGGTGTGGCCGGCGACCAGCATGCGGCGGCGATCGGCCAAGCCTGTTTCGAGCCAGGCATGATGAAATCCACCTACGGCACCGGTTGCTTCGCGCTGCTCAACACCGGCAGCGATCTGGTTCGTTCGAAGAACCGGCTTTTGACCACCATCGCCTACAGGCTGAACGGCAAGACCACCTACGCTCTGGAAGGCTCGATCTTTATCGCGGGCGCCGCCGTGCAATGGCTGCGCGACGGCATCAAGGTAATCGGCAAGGCCGAGCATAGCGGCAAATTGGCAGCGGAAGCCGATCCGACGCAGAACGTCTATCTGGTGCCGGCTTTCGTCGGGCTCGGCGCGCCCCATTGGGATGCCGAAGCGCGCGGCGCCATCTTCGGGCTGACCCGCAATTCGGGGCCGGCGGAATTTGCCCGCGCGGCACTGGAATCAGTCGCGTTCCAAACGCGCGACCTGCTTGATGCCATGCGCAAGGACTGGAAGGGCGCCTCGGCCAAGACCGTGCTCAGGGTCGATGGCGGCATGGTGGCGTCAGACTGGACCATGCAGCGGCTGGCCGACATTCTCGATGCGCCGGTCGACCGGCCGACAATTCTCGAGACGACAGCACTCGGTGCGGCTTGGCTGGCCGGCTCGAAGGCGGGTGTCTGGCCGAAGGCCGCGGAATTCGCCAGGAGTTGGGCGCTCGAGCGCCGGTTCAAGCCGGACATGGATGCTTCGACACGTGCCGCCAAGCTGGCAGGTTGGCGCCACGCTGTGCGCAGGACGCTAAGTACGCAGGCAGGGATGCCACCGGATTCGCACTAATGAAAAACCCGCGCCGTTTCGGGCGCGGGCTTGCAGCCTCTAATCTAGGACTCAGTAAGGCGACCGGCACTGCCGGCGCGGACCGTAGTTGGGCTGGTAAGTGTTGTCAGAAGCGCGATAGCTCCGATAACGGTCATAGCACCACTGCACGTGGGCATCGCCACGATAGACACGATTCTGGTTGACGATCGCGCCGGTAATCAGCGCTCCGGTAGCAAACGCAGCCAGCGGGAACCAGAAATCGCCGTGACGGCGATAGCCGCGACGATATTCGCGATAGCCGCGATGGCCGCGCCAATACATGCCGTCGTTACGCGCAAAACTGCGCCGGGAGAAATCGCGACGCGAGAAATCGCGATTGAAACTCCGGTGCCTCCGCCACGGCTCGTACTGGACGGTCTGGACATTCGAGGTGAGCCCCTGGGCCGGGGGCGCATAGCTGGGCTGAGCGTTGACTGGCACGATCTCCGCGGCAGCGAATGAGATCGAAAGAGTGGTCGCCAGCAGGCCCGACATGATCCTATTCATAGTCTTCTCCTTGAAACGCATGTCCCTTATCGCGGGAAACGGGCAGGCTGCGCAAATTGTTCCGCCAAAAATCCCAAGTTGCTGATCCGCAAAGGTTCTTCCGATTCGTTGCTTGCGCTTGTCCCGCAAAAGCGCGAGCTTCGGCCTTGCGCGGGAGGGAGGCCGTTCCCTCGACGCCGAGGCGCTTCGCAAGGCATGACGACACTGCTGGAAAGCCCGGTGTGCGAGCCGTCTTTTTCTGGTTGACCGGCAGAGGCACTCTCCCTATGTTCCGCGCAATTTCGAGGGCGGCCTTTCTGAGCCCGCGGGAGCGCGTAGCTCAGCCGGTAGAGCAACTGACTTTTAATCAGTAGGTCATGGGTTCGAATCCCATCGCGCTCACCAAAATCAAGATTGTACGGCCCGGAGACATGGGTAACAGTTTGTACCTAAGACATGGGTGACAACCTCGTGCCGAACGCATGCAGTGGCTTTAGCCGCCCGCTCCATCGTCCATCATCGTGCCGGTGAGCGCCTCATAGGCTCTGCTGCACAGCTGTGAATGCGGACAATCCTTCACGATAAGCACTGGCGCCACGGTGAGAACTGCTGCGGCAAGGATTTGTACACCGAGACGGGCAGTGCTTACCTTCCTGCCCAACACACCGGCCAAGAAAAGTAGAGACCCTGGGCCATGCAGGCTGCGGTCAGAATGCCCAAAAGCGTGCTGGTCGCTCTTGCGAAGGGCGTTATGTAGCCGTCGGGAAAACCCAGCATGCCGAGATCCATCGACCATTTCAGCGCCAGCATGACGCTCAACGCTGCCCAAACGAGGGCCGTCGTACGAGTGAACAGCGTCTGCTTTGGTTTGTTGCTCGGATCGGCCATCGGGATCACGTCGGGATTGCTTGCCGTGACATGCGCAAGCTCTCGGTCAGATCAGTGAGACGTTGCCGCCGGGATGGCGTTCGAGCCGTCCGGCGAGGTCGAGCTCCAGCAGCACCATGAACACTTGGGCGGGATGCAGGCCGGTGTGGCGGATGATCTCGTCTACCGCCACTGGCGTCGGGCCGAGCGCCTCGACGACGCGGTCGCGGTCGTCCTCGCGCGGCGGCGGCGTTGCCGAAAAGTCGGGCGGCTCCTCAAGCGGCGATGTCCTTGGGGCCCAGGCGCCGACCAGCGGGGCGATCGCACTGGTGATATCGGCGGCCTCGGTGACAAGGGTTGCGCCGTCCTTGAGCAGGCCATTGGCGCCGGCAGCGCGCGGATCGAGCGGCGAACCGGGAACGGCAAAGACCAGCCGGCCCATCTCGCCGGCAAGCCGGGCGCTGATCAGTGAGCCGGAGCGCTGTGCGGCCTCGACCACCACCAATCCCAATGCAGCACCGGCGACGAGCCGGTTGCGGCGCGGAAAATCCTGTGCGCGCGGCTGCCAGCCAAACGGCATTTCGGAAATGATGGCGCCGCCGCACTCGGCGATCTCGTCGCACAGGCCGGCATTTTCGGGCGGGTAGGGCAAATCGAGGCCGCCGGCGAGCACGCCGATTGTGCCAGTCGCAAGGCTGCCATGGTGCGCGGCCGTATCGATGCCGCGCGCCAGGCCGGAGACGATGCCATAGCCGTCGCGGCCGAGATCCGCCGCCAGCATCCGCGCCATTTTGATGCCGGCCAGCGATGCGTTGCGAGCGCCGACGATGGCGACCGCTGGCAAGCGGAACACCGCGCTATTGCCCCTGACCGCGAGCAGCGGCGGCGGATGATCCATGCTTTTCATCAGCGGCGGATAATCCGCCTCGCCGATGCCGACGAAGCGGGCGCCAGCCCGCCGGGCGGTCTCCAGCTCCGCCTCGGTCTCGGCAATGGACGGGATGCGGACGATTTTTTTGGCGCCACCCGAAATCATCAGCTCGGGCAGCATCGATAGCGCTGCTTCGGCCGAACCGAACCGGTTGATCAGGTCGCGAAAGGAAGCCGGGCCGACATTCGGCGTGCGGATCAGACGAAGCCAGCTCAGCCGCTGCCGGTCGCTGAGGCGCGGCCCGGCGTCGGGCTCGCTCACTCGTTGGCCCCGATCTTACCCTCGGTGCCGGCAAGCAGCCGCGCAATGTTGGCGCGGTGCTTTACGATGACGATTAGGCTCATCGCCGCGAAAAGCCCGGCAATCTGCGGCGTGCTCAGGAAATACAGCGCCATGGGCACCACGACTGCTGCCGTCAGTGCCGCAAGCGAGGAGAAGCGGAACAGGAAGGCCACCGCCAGCCAGACGACGGCGAAGATCAGCGCCGCCTGCCAGGCAAGGCCGATCAGCACGCCAAGGTAAGTGGCGACACCCTTGCCCCCCTTGAAGCCGAGCCAGACCGGAAAGAGATGACCTAAAAACGCGCCGAAGCCGGCCCAAAGTCCGAGCTCGGGCGCAAAGCGGCCTGCGATCAGCACCGCCGCGGTGCCTTTAAGGGCGTCGAGCAGAAGCGTGGCCGCGGCCAAGCTCTTGTTGCCGGTGCGCAGCACATTGGTGGCGCCGATGTTGCCGGAGCCGATGTTGCGCACGTCGCCGAGGCCGGCGGCACGGGTGATCAGCAGGCCAAACGGGATCGAGCCGAGAAGATAGCCGAACACCAATGCCAAGACGGGACTGTAAGCCATTGTTCCCCCGAACTTTCCTTGGCTGAGCGGATTTTAAGCCGTGACGCCTGTTTTCGTCCTAGGCCGAAAACACTGTGCGGCCCGCCACCATCGTTTGCAAGACCTTGCCTTGCAGTCGTGCGCCTTCGAAACAGGTGTTTTTCGAGCGTGAGCGGATGCCGCTCTCGCTGACGACCCATGGCTCGTCCAGATCGACGAGCGAAAGGTCGGCCAATGCCCCCGGTTTCAGCGTGCCGCCGGGCAGGCCGAACAATCTTGCCGGCGCGGTCGACAGTGTCTCGACCAGCCGGAGCAGCGTCACGTCGCCATTGTGATAGAGCCGCAGCGCTGCGCCTAGCAGCGTTTCCAGGCCGATGGCGCCGGCCGCGGCATCGGCAAAGGGAAGGCGCTTGGTGTCGACGTCCTGCGGGTCGTGCGAGGAGACGATGAGATCGATGGTGCCGTCCTTGATCGCTTCGATCATCGCCAGCCGGTCTTCCTCCGCGCGCAGCGGCGGCGTCAGCCGGAAGAAGGTGCGGTACTCGCCGACATCATTCTCGTTGAGCGACAGATTGTGGATCGACACGCCTGATGTGACATTGGCGCCATCGGCTTTCGCGCGTGCTACCGCGCTTGCCGCCATAGCCGTCGAAATCTTGGCAGCGTGATAGGCGCCGCCGGTCAGCCGAGCCAACGCGAGATCGCGCTCCAGGGGGATCGATTCGGCTTCGCGCGGAATGCCGGCAAGGCCAAGCCAGCTTGCGTAAAGGCCTTCGTTCATCACGCCGGCCGAAGCGAGGTTGGCGTCTTGGGTTTCATGCGCGATGACGCCACCGAAATCGCGCGCATAGGTCAGCGCGCGGCGCATCACCAGCGCGCTGGCAATAGAATGCCGGCCATCGGTGAAGGCGACCGCGCCGGCCTCGCGCAGCAGGCCGAATTCGGTCATCTCGCGGCCTTCCAGCCCCTTGGTGATCGCTGCTGCCGGCAAGATGTTGACGATTGCGGTGTCCTTGGCGGTGCGCAGCACGAACTCGACCAGTGCGACATTGTCGATCACCGGGTCGGTATCGGGCATCATGACGATTGAGGTGACGCCGCCGGCCGCCGCAGCGATGCTCGCCGAAGCAATGGTCTCCCGGTGTTCACCGCCGGGTTCGCCGATGAAGACGCGCGCGTCGATCAATCCGGGGATGATAGTCTTGCCGGCGCAGTCGATGATGGTGGCGCCGTCGGGCGCGCCCTGGTTCAAGGCCGCCTTGCCGGCGGCAACGATTTTGCGGCCTTCGACGATGACGGTGCCGACCTCATCGACGCCGCGCGACGGGTCGACGATGTGGGCCCGGCGGAAGACCGTTATGCTCATCAGGCGCGGCCCTCGTGGTTTCGACGGGGGTCGAGCAGCGCTTCCATAACCGCCATGCGCACGGCGACGCCCATCTCAACCTGTTCCTGGATAACGCTTTGCGGGCCGTCGGCGATCTCGGAGGCGATCTCGACGCCGCGGTTCATCGGGCCGGGATGCATGACCAGCGCACCGTCCTTGGCCGCCTTCAGCTTCTCCGCGTCGAGGCCGAAATAGCGGAAATATTCGCGCACCGACGGTACGAAAGCGCCTTCCATGCGTTCGCGCTGCAGGCGCAGCATCATCACCACGTCGGCGTCCTTCAGACCCTCGGCCATGGAACGGGTGACGATGACGCCCATCTTCTCGATGCCGGCGGGCAAAAGCGTCGAAGGGGCGACGACCCTGACCTGGGCACCAAGCGCGTTGAGCAGGATGATGTTGGAGCGGGCCACGCGCGAATGCAGGATGTCGCCGCAGATCGCCACGATCAGCTTCGGCAACGGACCCTTGACGCGGCGGATAGTCAGTGCGTCGAGCAGCGCCTGGGTAGGGTGCTCATGGGCGCCGTCGCCGGCATTGACCACCGAACAGCCGACTTTCTGGGCGAGAAGTGCTGCCGCGCCGGCCGATTGATGGCGGATGATCAATATGTCGGGACGCATGGCATTCAGCGTCATCGCCGTATCGATCAGCGTCTCGCCCTTTTTCACCGACGAACTCGCTACGGACATGTTCATGACGTCGGCGCCGAGCCGTTTGCCGGCCAGCTCGAATGACGATTGCGTACGGGTCGAGGCTTCGTAGAAGAGATTGATCTGGGTGCGGCCGCGCAGCGTCGATGTCTTCTTGTCCGACTGCCGCGAGATGGCAACGGCCCTGTCCGCCCGGTCGAGCAGAAGCTCGATGTCGGCAGGGGAAAGATCGCGGATGCCCAGAAGATGGCGGTGGGGATAAAGCGGCAGGGACGATGCGTCGGTCATCTCAAGTCGCTGCTATAGGGGGGAGGCTCCGCGGCTGCAAGCACCGGCTTGGGATTGGATTGGTTCTCCCCGGTATTTTCGTCGCGCGCCGCTGGCCATAGGCTATAAACCGCCTTGGCTTTGGATTCGCAGCCTTCAGGTGATAAGGACGAAGCGTGACTGACGACGTGACCAACCAGCCGCCGCCGCTGGCCGGCGGCAACGCCTGGCGGGGCGATCCGTTGCTGATCCAGCTTGCCGAGCGCTTTTCCGATCCGGTGCGCAAGGACCTCGACGGGCTTGGCCGTTTCGTTCTGACCCATGAGGCGCAGGAACTGGCCCGTCTTGCCAATGTCGAGATGCCGAAGCTCAGGACCCATGACCGCCAGGGCCGGCGCATCGACCAGGTCGAGTTCCATCCCGCCTATCACGCGCTCATGCGCCGCTCTGTTGCCAACGGGCTGCATTCGTCGGTCTGGGAGAATGGCGACGCCGAGATCGGCCGCCGCCACCAGGTGCGCGCTGCACGCTTTTACCTCACGGCTGAGCTCGAGACCGGACATCTCTGCCCGATCACCATGACCAGCGCTTCGCTGGCAGCGCTGATGGCCAGCCCGAAGCTGTTTCGCGAATGGGCGCCTCGGGTGACGACGCGCAAATACGATCAAAGCCAGAAGCCTCCGGTCGAAAAAGCCGGGCTGACGCTCGGCATGGGCATGACCGAGAAGCAAGGCGGCACCGATGTCCGTGCCAACGTCACCAGCGCCGAGCGCGCCGGCAGCGGGTTTTATCGCCTGACCGGCCACAAATGGTTCATGTCGGCGCCGATGTCGGATGCCTTCCTGGTGCTCGGACAGGTGCCGGAGGGACTATCGTGCTTTCTCGTGCCCCGCTTGCTCGGCGACGGATCCGGCAACGGCTTCCGTTTTCAACGGCTGAAGGACAAGCTCGGCAATCGATCCAATGCCTCGTCGGAGGTGGAATTCGTCAATGCCATCGGCGAGATGGTCGGCGAGCCCGGCGCGGGCGTGAAGACGATCATGGACATGGTGACCCTGACGCGGCTCGACTGCGCCGTCGCCTCGTCAGCGATCATGCGGGCCGGACTGGCCGAGGCTGTCCACCACACGCGCCACCGCAAGGTGTTCGGAACCAATCTGATCGAGCAGCCGCTGATGCAGCGTGTGCTGGCCGATATGGCGCTCGACGTTGCCGCCGCTACCGCGCTGTCGTTCCGGCTGGCGCGCTCCTTCGACGAGGCGGCCGGCGACCGCGGCGAGGCGGCCTTCGCCCGCGCCATGACGCCGGTCGTCAAATACTGGGTCTGCAAGATTGCGCCGCCGCTGCTCTATGAAGCGATGGAGTGCCTCGGCGGCAATGGCTATGTCGAGGAGGGGCCGCTCGCCCGCTACTATCGCGAAGCTCCGGTCAACGCGATCTGGGAAGGTTCAGGCAACGTCATGGCGCTCGACGTGTTGCGCGTGCTCGGCCGCGCGCCAGGCCTGTTCGACGACGTGCTGGCCGGCATCGACCGCGATCTCGGCGCCGGCGGACGCGGCACCGTCGGCGTGCTCAAGGCAGCAATGCAGGTCGCAGCAACCGACGAGGGCTCGGCGCGGCTCTTGACCGAGCAATTGGCATTGTCGGCGGCGGCGGCAGAGCTTCGCAGGCTGGGGGCAGGGCGGATCGCCGACGCCTTCGTCGAAACGCGCCTCGCCGGCCAGTGGCGCAATACCTATGGCATGATCGATTCCCGCCATGATGCGCGCATGATCATCGATACGCTCTACCCGCCGATCAACTAAGGGCCGTCGCCCAATTCGCTGCCGCTCTCGCGACCCTGTGAATGGCCGTTAACCTTAACGAATGGTTTCCATTGCGGCGGCCGGTGGCAAAGCCCAGTGTTATGGTTAAGGCAAGGATTGTTCAGCTTGAGCGGCTTTGCCCTGCGAAGCAGGAGCGTCATGCGGCATATTCTGAGCTCTTTTCTGGCATTGCATTGGGCGACCGTTTTCGCCCTGCTGGCGTTCATTTGCATCGACGGGAATCGAGGCGTGGCGACGGCCCTTGGCGTACTGGGCGTTCCCGTCCAGAACACTCGATCTGCCGATCTCGAAAACGCCGTCGTCGTGGCGCCGCTCGCCGTGGCACTGCTTGTCGTCGCGGTGCTGTTCTGCTGGGCCTTTGTTGAAGCACTGACCAGCGACACGACCAACCCGGATCCCGCCGATAGCGTCATGCGAATCGCCTTCATTTCCGCCTTGGGCGTGCTGTCGCTGATCGTCATCGGCGGCGCCGCGCAAGGCATCAATGGGCTGTTCATGATTGTCGCGGTGCAATTGGCGGCACTTCTGGCGTCCTATGTCGCGATGCTCGCGGAGCGGCGGTCGACCGTTGCCGCGGCAGTTCCAGGGACCGGCGAAATCCGAGCGGCCGCGCATGTCATGGCCAAGGCAGCGGCGCATAATTCCTCGCTTGCCCGCATTTCCGGCCGGCTGGATTCGAGGGATGACCGCTGATGCGCACCTTGTTCGCGCTGTGGGCGGCTCCGCTCCTCTTGTTTTGGGGCTGGTTCTTTCTGTCGCTCAACGACATCAATTTCGGCTATGTCATCCTGAGCCGCCAATTACACGATCTCGTCTTCCAGCTCTATGGACAGATGCTCGGCGTTGATCCGGCGCTTATTCCGGGCATGGTGGCGAAAGCTTGCGTGTTCGATGGGCTGCTGCTGGTGGCGTTCTGGGCATTTCGCCGCCGCAAGGCGATTGGTGGCTGGATCACGGCGATGCGCAACCGCTATTTCGACCAGGCATCGACGCCGAGCGCCTGAAGCCGGTCGAGAACACCTTGGAGCATAAAAGCGGCCGCCGCAGAATCGATCTTGCCGGCGCGTTTCTTGCGGGAAAAATCCATCTCGATCAGCGTCCGCTCGGCCGCCACCGTCGACAGCCGTTCGTCCCAAAAGAGGAAGGGCAGATCGGTCAATCCAGCCATGTTGCGCACGAAAGCGCGGGATTTTTGGGCGCGCGGGCCTTCGGAGCCGTCCATGTTGATGGGGAGGCCGATCACCACGGCGCCGGCATTTTCCTTCTGTAGCAGAGCGAGCAGCACTGCGGCATCGAGCGAGAATTTCCTGCGCATGATGACAGGGCGCGGGTGGGCGAACGACAAGCCGCGGTCGGAAACCGCCACGCCGATTGTCTTGTCGCCGAGGTCGAGACCGGCCAGGGTCTTGCCGCCGCCAAGCCGGGCCGGCAACTCCTCGATGGTGATGATGCCCAACGGCTTTTCCTTTGACCGCGACGCCGCACGTCCTATACGCGCAAAGCGTGCGCGGCACTTTAATTTCGCCGTCGGCGTTCTATCCTCTACCGAAGCAAAAATCGAGGAAAGCATTGATGAAACTGACCTGGTACGGACATTCGGCATTCCGAATCGAAATCGAAGGCGCGAAAATCCTCATCGACCCCTATCTGGTCGGCAATCCGTCATGGACGGGCGGCTGGGAAGGGCCGGCCGAAGGGATCACGCACGTGTTGCTCACCCATGGCCACAGCGACCACATCAGCGGCGCCATCGAAGTGCTCAAGAAGAGCGGCGCGATGCTGGTCGCCAATTTCGAGATTTGCATGTACCTGGTCGGCAAGGGCGTCGGTGACAAGCAGATCAATCCCGGCAATATCGGCGGCACCGTCGATTGCGGCGGCTTCACCACCACCTTCGTTCAGGCTCTGCATTCATCGTCCTTTCCGGGCGAGGGTGGCCAGAATACCTATCTCGGCAATCCTGGTGGGTTCGTCCTGCACTTTCCCGAGGACAAGACGCTTTATCATATGGGCGACACCGATATTTTTTCCGACATGGCGCTGATCAACGAGTTGCACGAACCGAAGATCGGCATCGTGCCGATCGGCGACCGCTTCACCATGGGTGGCGCGGTAGCAGCCCTTGCCTGCCAGCGTTTCTTCAAGTTCGAGACGGTCGTTCCCGCTCACTTCGGCACATTTCCGATGATCGATCAGACCGCCGACAAATTCGTGGCCGGGCTGGATGGATCGGGTGTGAAAGTTGCGTTGCCGAAGATCGGCGAGACGATTACGCTGTAAAGAAAGCCGGTCCGGAACGATACGATGCGCTTGAGAAATTCTCTTTGCCTTTCCATGCTGGTTGCCGCGTCGCCGACGCTGGCCGCGGAAAATTTCATCGAGGGCGTCTATCTGCAATCGGAGGACCTCTGCGCGCAGGCCAAAAAGGATACGCTGCAGACGGTGATCGAGGGCGGCAATATCGTGCTGTCGGCAAATGGCCTGGAAAGCATCGAATATAATTGTGAATTCCTGCAGATCACCAAAGCGACACGCTCACCAAGCTGGGCGGTGACCGCTATATGCCAGGAGCCGGGCTACGTCTTTCCCGATGTTCTCTCACTGACACAGATGAGCCCGAAGCAGATCGACCTGGTATCGGTTCGGCCTGCCGCCGACGAAGGCGAGCAGAGCGGCAACGGCGGCAGTTATTTCCTCTGCGACGGCGTGGCGATGCCATAGGGCAGTTGAAGGCACGATGCATGTTGCGCGGCACGCGCCGCGCCGCTATAGCGCTGGTTTTCCCCGAGGCACGAACATGTCCGTTGATATAAAAACCGTGAAGCGCGTCGCGCATCTTGCCCGTATTGCGGTGAGCGAGGAGGATGCAGAGCGCATGACCGGCGAATTGAACGCCATTTTGGGCTTTGTCGAGCAGTTGAACGAGGTCGATGTTTCCGGCGTCGAGCCGATGACCTCGGTCACGCCGATGGCAATGAAAAAGCGCCAGGACGTCGTCACCGACGGCGGCAAGGCAGCCGACATCGTCGCCAACGCGCCGGCGACCGAAGAGAATTTCTTCCTTGTGCCGAAGGTCGTGGAGTAGCAGGCCGATGGCAATCGACATCGCGGCTGAGACGCCGCTGCAGGACGATGTGCGTGGGCTGGTCGAGGAGCTCAACGCCACATTGCTGGAGCTGACGCCGCCGGAGCATTGCTACCATTTGACGGTCGAGCAGATGGCGGACCGCGACACGACCGTCTTCATCGCCCGCGACAACGGCCTTGCCATCGGTTGCGGCGCACTGAAGCGCCACGATGCTGTCGTAGGCGAGGTCAAGCGCATGTATACGCGACCTTCGCATCGCGGCCACAAGATCGGCGCGAAGATTGTCGAGCGTATCGAGGCGCTGGCGCGCCAAGAAGGGCTTAAGCGTCTGGTGCTGGAGACGGGCGACCGTCATCCCGCCGCCTGGACCGTCTACGAACGCGCCGGTTTTTCGCGTTGCGGCCCGGTACTGGATTATCCCGATTCCGAGTGGTCGGTGTTTTACGAAAAGAGCCTTGCCTGATGAGCGACCTTACCCAGCTGACGATTTCGCAGGCCCGCGCCAAATTGCGCTCCAGGGAGATCACCGCCACCGAAATCACCGAGGCTTATCTATCGTCGGTCGAGCGAGCCAATCCGGCGCTCAATGCCTACGTCGTGGTCACCGACGACAAGGCGCGCGACATGGCCAAGGCCTCCGACGCGAAACTGGCCAAGGGCGAGGGCGGGTCGCTCGAGGGTATCCCGCTCGGCATCAAGGATTTGTTCGGCACCGAAGGCGTCCACACCCAGGCCTGCAGTCATGTGCTGGACGGCTTCAAGCCGCGCTACGAATCGACGGTCACCGCCAATCTGTGGGCGGATGGTGCCGTAATGCTCGGCAAGCTCAACATGGACGAGTTCGCCATGGGCTCGTCCAACGAGACCTCGCATTACGGGCCGGTCATCAACCCGTGGCGGCGTTCGCGCCTCGACCCGGTGGTAATGCCGACGACGCATCAGGGCGAGGGTGGCTTCGTTTCGGCGGGCGGCACCAAGACCGCGCGCACGTTGGACAATGCCCAACTGGTGCCGGGCGGTTCGTCCGGTGGCTCCGCATCAGCGGTCTCGGCCTTCCTGTGCGCCGGCGCCACCGCCACCGATACCGGCGGCTCGATCCGCCAGCCCGCCGCCTTCACTGGCACAGTCGGCATCAAGCCGACCTATGGCCGCTGTTCGCGCTGGGGCATCGTTGCCTTCGCCTCGTCGCTCGACCAGGCCGGGCCGATCGCGCGCGACGTACGCGACGCCGCGATCCTGTTGAAGTCGATGGCTTCGGTCGACCCGAAGGACACGACGTCCGTCGACCTGCCGGTGCCGGACTACGAGGCGGCGATCGGCCGCCCGATCAGGGGCATGAAGGTCGGCATTCCCAAGGAATATCGTGTCGACGACATGCCCGCGGAGATCGAGGCGCTGTGGCAGAAAGGCATTGCCTGGCTGCGGGATGCTGGTGCCGAGATCGTCGATATCTCGCTGCCGCACACCAAATATGCGCTGCCGGCCTATTACATCGTGGCGCCGGCCGAAGCCTCGTCCAACCTCGCCCGTTACGACGGCGTCCGCTATGGCTTGCGCGTGCCCGGCAAGGACATTGTCGATATGTATGAAAAGACCCGCGCCGCCGGCTTCGGGCGGGAGGTCAAGCGCCGTATCATGATCGGCACCTATGTGCTTTCCGCCGGCTACTACGATGCCTACTATCTACAGGCGCAGAAGGTTCGAACCCTGATCAAGCGTGACTTCGAAAATGTGTTTGCCGCAGGCGTCGACGTCATCCTGACGCCGGCAACGCCTTCCGCCGCCTTCGGCATCGCCGACGAGGACATGGCCGCCGACCCGGTCAAGATGTATCTCAACGACATCTTTACGGTGACGGTGAACATGGCCGGCCTGCCCGGCATAGCGGTTCCGGCCGGGCTCGACGCCAAGGGGCTGCCGCTCGGCCTGCAGCTGATCGGCCGGCCCTTCGACGAGGAAACGCTGTTCCAGACCGCCCATGTCATCGAACAGGCGGCGGGCACATTTCAGCCGGAAAAATGGTGGTAGGATCGTTTCTCATCTTGAGGGGGGTGAGGGATGTTCTTCTATGTCTCCAAGGTTCTCGGGTTCTTCGTCGAGCCGTTGAATCTCGCGATCTTCCTGCTGCTGGCGGGGCTGATCGCGGCGATGTTCGGGCGGCGACGGTTGGCGACCGCCGGCAGCGCTCTTGCCTTCCTCATTCTGGCGGTTTCGATATGGAGCCCACTCGGCCCCATGATGCTCAATCGGCTGGAGGAACGTTTCCCCAGGCCGCCGCTGCCGGAAAAGGTTGACGGTATCATAGTGCTTGGCGGCAGTCTGGATGGCGCCGTCAATCTGGTGCGTGGCGGCTATGAAATGAACTCCAGCGGCGACCGGATGGTCGAGGCGGCCGTGCTGGCGCGGCGGTTCCCGACAGCGAAAGTCGTTATCTCCGGTGGCAGCATCGAAACGTTCCGCGGCGGCGAAGGCGATGCAGATACCGCGCCGCGTCTTTTTGCCGCTTTCGGCGTGGCGGCCGATCGGCTGATCCTCGAGAACAAATCCCGCAACACCTACGAGAACGCTGTCTTTACCAGGGAACTGGTGACGCCGAAACCGGGCGAGACTTGGTTGCTGGTGACCTCGGCCTTCCACATGCCACGCGCCAAGGCGCTGTTCGACAAAGCCGGTTTTTCGACCGTTCCGTGGCCGGTCGACTATCGCACTTCCGGCAAGGAAAGCATCGGCACCTTGCCTTATCCCGGCGACTGGCTGGAGGTCACCACTGTTGCGATCCGCGAATGGATAGGGCTCACCGCCTATTGGCTGTCGGGCCGCATCGATCGGCCTTTCCCCGGACCGGGCGGCTGACCGAGCACCGCCTGCCGCGCCGCCGAGAAAAACTGGCGGCGCACCAGTACCGCCAGAAGCAGCAGCGTCGATAGCACGAAGACGGTGGGATCGACGAACCAACCAAGATAGCCGATCGAGAAGAACACGCCGCGCAGGCCCGAATTGAAATGCTTTCCGGCCAGCATGTTCATGCGCGCGGCACGCCACACCGCCGTTTCGGTGACCGGATTGCGCGACGCCTCGCCATGTGGAATCGGCACGGCGCCGATCAGGATCGAGCAATAGTTGAACAGCCGGTAAGCCCAGCCGAACTTGAAGAAGGAAAAGGCCAGGATCAGCACCAGCCCGAACACCTTCGTCTGGAAGGCCGCGCGTGAGGACGTGTCGCCAAACGGCAGGTCGCTCAGCACGGTCAGAACCTGATCGGAGGCGCCGAGCAGGGCAAAACAGCCGCCGATCGCAATCAGCGAACTGGAGGCAAAGAAGGCGGTCCCCTGTTGCAGCCCGCTCATGATAGCGGTGTCGACGATGCGGATCTCGCGTTCGGCCATTGTCCGCATCCAGGCCTCGCGCTGCGCGTTCATAGCCCTCGTCAGCGACATGCGGCTGACCAGCATTCCGTCGGCGGCGAGCGTATGCAGCACCCACGCGGTAAGGAAGAACCCCAGCGCCGCAAGGTCGGACGTCGATAGGTGAAAGGAATCGCTCATGCGTTGCTTTTACCACAGGCGGCGGTAACGCTTCGATGGCCGAAGCTGGAATGTCGCTGCCGGAGCAAACAAGGTCGGCAGGTGCAGCGCCGCGGTCCTTAAAACAGCGGAAAACATCATGGGAATTCCTATATGTAGACCTCAACAGGGTCCCAGGAGAAAACGCCCACGTGTTCCTTTCGGTTTTCGACTTGTTCAAGATCGGCATCGGCCCATCGAGTTCGCACACGATGGGGCCGATGACGGCCGCGCGGCGGTTTCTCGACGAGATTGCGGGAGACGACTGGCCGCGCCCGGCCGGCGCCAAGGTCGACCGGATCGCGGCCAGCCTGCATGGCTCGCTCGCCTATACCGGCATCGGCCATGGCTCCGATCGTGCCGTGGTGCTCGGCCTCGCCGGCCAGACGCCGCAGACGGTGGATCCCGACCTAGCAGACGGCATCGTCGCTCGCATCGCCGCCGAGAAGCGGATTTCGCCGCGCGGCCATTCGTCCTACCGTTTCGACCCGGCAACGGATCTTGTGCTGGATCGCAAGACGCCACTGCCGGGTCACGCCAACGGCATGGCCTTCTCTGCCTATGATGCCGGCGACCGGTTGCTGCTGAGGCGCGTCTACTATTCGATCGGCGGCGGCTTTGTCGTTTCTGAGGAAGAATTGCAGCGGATGAAGGCGAGGGGCTCGGCGACAACCGAAGGCAAGAAGGTTCCATATCCGTTCAAGAACGCCGTCGAAATGCTGTCCATGGCAGCGAAAAGCGGGCTTTCCATTGCCGAGATGAAGCGCGTCAACGAGGAGACGCAGATGTCGCGCGGGGAGCTCGACGCCGGCCTCGACGGCATCTGGAGCGCCATGAAGGGCTGCATCGAGCGCGGCCTGTCGCAAGACGGCATCATGCCGGGCGGACTCAAGGTGCGCCGCCGTGCCCGGATGCTGCACGACAAGCTGCAGGAGCAATGGCAGCAGAACCGGCCCAACCCGCTGCTCGCCAACGACTGGCTGTCGATCTATGCGATGGCGGTCAATGAGGAGAACGCTGCCGGCGGCCGTGTCGTCACCGCGCCAACCAATGGGGCGGCCGGCACTCTGCCCGCAGTGCTGCGCTACTGGTTGCATTTCCATCCCGAAGCCGACCAGCCCAGCATCCGCGATTTCCTGCTGACGGCGGCGGCGGTCGGCGGCATCATCAAAACCAATGCTTCGATCTCGGGGGCGGAAGTCGGCTGCCAGGGCGAGGTCGGTTCGGCTTCGGCAATGGCTGCGGCGGGATTGTGCGCCGTCATGGGCGGCACGCCCGAGCAGGTCGAGAATGCTGCCGAGATCGCGCTGGAACATCATCTCGGCATGACCTGCGATCCGGTCGGCGGCCTGGTGCAGGTGCCGTGTATCGAGCGCAACGCGCTTGGTGCCGTCAAGGCGGTGACCGCCGCTTCGCTGGCCATCAAGGGCGACGGCGTTCATTTCGTGCCGCTCGATGCCGCGATCGAGACGATGCGCCAGACCGGTCTCGACATGAACGAAAAGTACAAGGAAACCAGCCTTGGCGGATTGGCCGTCAATGTCGTGGAGTGTTGAGCGCCAATCTGGCGGCATGGACCACCACTGTGGAGAAGTCGATCAGGCCGTTGACGCGTTCGCGTGTTGGACTAAACCTTAAACGATGTCTCTCAATCTCATAAAGCTTTGCGTCGGCTGTGACAGCGTCGAGGATCTGGAAGAGTGGATTGCCTTCCGTCTCGACGAGCGGCGCCGCGCCGGCGAACCGGCCGAGCACTACCACACCACCCGCATGGTGCCGACGCGTGGCGCCGAGATTACCGGCGGCGGCTCGCTCTACTGGGTGATCAAGGGCAATGTCCAATGCCGCCAGCTGATCACCGAAATCCGGCCCTTCACCGATGACGAGGGCATCGGCCGTTGCCATCTGATCCTCGATCCCGAGGTCGTGCGCACTGACTGGCAACCGCGCCGTGCATTCCAGGGGTGGCGCTACCTGAAGCCGGCGGACGCGCCGGCCGATCTCGGCAAGGGCAAAGCCGGGCTGATCGAGATGCCGCCGAAGCTCAGGCGTGAGCTTGCCGATCTCGGCCTGCTCTGACGCCAAGAAACGCAACGCCAAGACCACCAGCCGAAGCGTTGTCCGCAGGTGCCATCATCACCGGTCCTCCAGGTCGCCTCATCTGGGCTTGCAAGCCGGGGAACAACGCCACATCTTGAATGTCATGAGCGACAAGAAGCAGCCCGTGTCTGCAAAGGCCAATCCTGCGCCGGTCGAGTCTCAATCGAGCACCGGCGAGATCGACGCGTTTCTCCGTCAGGCAAGGACGCTCGCTGCATCCGCCACCGGTTCAGGTAGGCTGATCCTGTCCCTCGACGCGACGATGAGCCGCCAGCCGACCTGGGATCTCGCCTGTGCGCTGCAGGCCGAGATGTTCGACGCCGTCGGCAAGGCCGGGGCGCTCAAGGTTCAACTTGTCTATTTTCGCGGCCTTGGCGAGTGCCGCTCGTCCGCATTCGTCACCGATACCGAAGCTCTGAAACAGCTGATGACGCGCATCGACTGCCGCAGCGGCCATACCCAGATCGGCAAGGTGCTCGCCCATGCGCTGAAACAGACGGCGGCGGCCAAGGTCAACGCGCTGGTCTATATCGGCGACGCGATGGAAGAAAACATAGATGATCTGGCCGAAAAGGCCGGCAGCCTCGGTCTGCACGGCGTTCCTGTCTTCGTCTTTCAGGAGGGCCATGATGCCGCTGCGGAAAAGGCGTTCAAGGAAATTGCGCGGCTGTCGAAAGGGGCCTGGTTCCGGTTCGATCGGCGGGCTGCCGCGACGTTGGCCGGCCTGCTTTCGTCTGTCGCCGTGTTTGCGACCGGCGGGCTGAAAGCACTGGAGGCCCGGGGCAGGCCGGAGGATCGGCTGATGATCGAGCATATGCGGGGCGGCGGAAACTGATGGGCGCGATTATCGCTTTCGTAGCATTGCTTCTGGTGTTTCTCGGCACGGTCACTGTCTTCCTGCGCGCCGATCCGGCGAAGCTTGCAGGCGGCATGAGGACGCTTGGACCTGTGCTGCTCGGGCTGGTCGGCGTCGCCGTGCTGCTGGTCGGGCGCGAGGGCATCGGCGGCTTGATCCTGTCGGCTGCGCTCGCCTGGTACGGCTCCATGCGCATGAATCGGCCGGCGGCAAAACTGGCACCAGGCAAGCGTTCCACAGTTCGTACGGCGGCGCTTGAGATGGAACTCGATCACGATACCGGCGGCCTCGAAGGCCTTGTGCTGGCTGGGCGCCATGAAGGCAAGATGCTTGGCTCGATGGGGCTTGCCGAATTGCAGCAACTCTATCGCGAACTCTCCGGCGATCCGGAGAGCCGCCAATTGCTAGAGACGTATCTTGACGGCAGATTTCCCATCTGGCGCAAAGACGCTGATGCGAATGGTGGCGAAGGGCTGGGTGTTGCGCCAGGTTCTGGCGCCATGACTAAGGAGGAGGCCTACAAGATCCTTGGTCTTGAAGCGGGGGCTGCCGCGGCGGATGTCCGCAAGGCGCACCGCCGCCTGATGCAGCGCCTGCACCCCGATATCGGTGGCACGTCTTTCCTGGCGGCGCGGATCAATGAAGCCAAGGACGTCTTGCTCTCCAATCACAACTAGTCTCCTTCGACGCAGAACTTCGGGAAAGATATCGTTTCGCGCGCCGCTTACTGCTGGACGGCGTAGCACTCGATCTTCTTCTTTTTCAAAGCGTTGCAGGCTTTCCAGGCAGCCGTCTTCGAACCGAAACCACCGAACCGGGCGCGGTAGTAGGTGACACCGTCCTTGTCGAAGGCGACGGTGAAACCGGAGGCATCGGTCAGAACGGAGGGCGCCTGCTTCGTCGCCTTGTCGAGGAAAGCCTTCGCTTCGGCCTGTTTTGGCGAAGAGGCGACCTGTATTGCCCAGCCGGATGGCACCGACGCCGTGCTGACCGGATCGACCTCTGCCGCCGGTTCGGCATAGGCTGCGGCGACCCGGGCTGTCGCCACGTCGTCCACCGTCGACACAGCCGTCGTCTTGACCCTCTTGGCCTGAACGACCGGAGCGGTCTCTTCAACGACGGGCGCATTTTCCTCGACAAGAGAGGCAACGGCATCGTCGTCCGGCTTACTGTCCGGTGTCGGCGCGTCATGCTTCGGTAGAAGCACCTTGGCCAAGGCTGAAATCGGATTGCCGCCGGCCTTGGCAACCAGCACGCCGCCGCCGCGCGACGACGCCTGCGGCATGTAGGCATTGATCAACCCGGCCATCTGGCTGTCGCGGCTGCCGCCGGACCTGCCGCCCATGACCACCGCTACGATGCGCCGATCGCCATCCGAGACCGAGGAGACCAGATTGTAACCGGAGGCGCGGGTGTAACCGGTCTTGATGCCGTCGACGCCCTTGATGCGTCCGAGCAGACGATTGTGGCCGTTGATGCGCTGCCGCCCGTAAAGAAAGGAGCGCTGCGAGAAATAGCCGTAATATTGCGGGAAATGCTCTCTCAGGGCGATGCCGAGCATCGCCATGTCGCGCGCGGTCGTGAACTGGCCGGGATCAGGCAAGCCGTTGGCGTTGCGGAAAACGGTTCCCCTCATGCCCAGCGCCCGCGCCTTGGCGGTCATCATGCGGGCGAAATTGGCTTCGTTGCCGCCGAGCATCTCGCCAAGCGCTGTTGCGGAATCGTTTGCCGATTTGGTCACCATCGACAGGATCGCGGTCTCGACCGTGACCGAGCCGCCCCGCTTGACGCCGAGCTTCGTCGGCGGTTCGGCAGCGGCATTGGCCGAGAACACGACCGGGGAATTCTTGCTGATCCTGCCCTTCGCCAACGCCTCGAACGTCAGATAGAGCGTCATCATCTTGGTAAGCGACGCCGGATAGCGCCGGCCATCGGCGTCCGACGAATAAAGCACCTTGCCGGTCTTGGCATCGATGACGATGGCCGCCGACTTGGCCGCCATGGATGAGGCCGCGTCCGCGACGACGAAGCTCATCGCCATGGCGAGGATCATGATCGTTTTGAGGGGGGACGCGGATTTGGAAACGAAGCCCGACAACGCCTTACGCACTGATAGTTCCTTTGAATTTCCGTTGCCTTGGAGGCGGCAAAGGGTCCTGCCTCACCTCCGGCCACGCTAACGCGGGCAGCGTTACCAATCCGTTTATGGTAACCGCCGCGTTCACCATTTTCTGTGGGATTGAGCTTCTCTTTATTCGAATCTTAGCGATTGCCGGCAGCTCACGATCCGCATTGCCGCGGGAATCTTGACTTTTGTGCACTGCACAATATATTTACACGCATTGCACAACGCGGCCCGGACAAGCCGCGTCTATCGTCCAAGGCAACCGTTCAAGGGAATGCGTGAAATGACCCAGACCTATGAAGATTTCAGCAAATACGGCAAGGAATTTGCGGACACCGGATTGAAGAGCTTCGCCTCGCTGTCCAAGGGTGCGCAGGCTATCGCCGCCGAGGCGGGCGAGTACACCAAGAAAAGCTTCGAAGCCGGCAGCGCCGCTGTTGAGAAGCTCTTTTCCGCCAAGTCGCTGGACAAGGCGATCGATATCCAGTCCGACTATGCCAAGCAGTCCTATGAGAGCTTCGTCACCGAAGCCACCAAGCTTGGCGATCTCTATGCCGAACTCGCCAAGGAAGCCTACAAGCCGTTCGAATCGATCGTCGCCAAGGCGAAGTAAATTCGACGAACATTCCGAGCCGGCCCCTGGGCTTGCAAAGACAGACCCGGTCGCGAACGCGCGGCCGGGTTTTTTCATGCCAGCTCGAAATCGGGGGCCTGCGGTCTTCACGATTTGAAAAATCGGTCAAGTTTGGCCACCTAGCCATATTGTCAGCTAAACAGAAGGGCTTAAAATCGTCCATCGAACACCTACATGTCGAGCATGCATGAGGATTCGAAAGAGGCAGGACTACGTGACTACAGGTTTGACTGCCACGAGCTACGTGGTGCGAATGCAGAACGGCAGCAACGGCAATGAGGCCGGTCGCGGCACGGCCGTCATCACGCGCACAAAAACCAAGACCAAGAAGCCCAGTCTGTATCGGGTCCTCATTCTTAACGACGACTACACACCCATGGAATTCGTGGTCCACGTGCTGGAGCGCTTTTTCCAGAAGGACCGCGAAGCCGCCACACGCATAATGCTTCATGTTCACAATCATGGGGTGGGCGAGTGCGGGGTCTATACATTCGAGGTGGCCGAGACCAAAGTGGCTCAGGTCATGGATTTCGCCCGACAGAATCAGCATCCGCTGCAATGCGTGATGGAGAAGAAGTGAGGTAACATGCCGGCTTTCTCCCAAGGCCTGGAAAAGGCGCTTCACCAAGCGCTGACGCTCGCCAATGAGCGGCACCATGAATATGCAACCCTTGAACATTTGCTGCTCGCCCTGATCGACGACACCGAGGCGGCGGCCGTCATGCGTGCCTGCAACGTCGATCTCGACGAGTTGAAGCATACGGTCCTCACCTATATCGACACCGAGCTCGACAACCTCGTCACCGGCTACGATGAAGATTCCAAGCCGACTGCCGGTTTCCAGCGCGTCATCCAGCGCGCGGTGATCCATGTGCAGTCGTCAGGTCGCGAGGAGGTGTCCGGCGCCAACGTGCTCGTCGCCATCTTCGCTGAGCGCGAGAGCCACGCCGCTTACTTCCTGCAGGAACAGCAGATGACCCGCTACGACGCGGTCAACTATATCTCGCATGGCATCGCCAAGCGCCCCGGCGCTTCCGAGACGCGGACGCCGCGCGGCGCCGACGACGAGCAAGGCGGCCAGAGCGGGGCCGAGCCGCAAGAGGAAGGCGGCAAGAAGAAGCAGCAGCAGGACGCGCTGACTGCCTATTGCGTCAACCTGAACAACAAGGCCAAGGCCGGCAAGATCGATCCATTGATCGGTCGCGAGAGCGAGATCAACCGGACCATCCAGGTGCTGTGCCGCCGCTCCAAGAACAACCCGCTCTATGTCGGTGATCCCGGCGTCGGCAAGACGGCAATCGCCGAAGGCCTCGCCAAGCGTATCGTCGAGGGCGACGTTCCCGAAGTGCTGCACAATGCCACCATCTTCGCGCTCGACATGGGCACGCTACTGGCCGGCACCCGCTATCGCGGCGATTTCGAGGAGCGGCTGAAGCAGGTCGTCAAGGAGCTCGAGGATTATCCCGGCGCCGTGCTGTTCATTGATGAGATCCACACCGTGATCGGGGCAGGGGCCACCTCTGGCGGCGCCATGGATGCGTCGAACCTGTTGAAGCCGGCGCTGTCGTCCGGCGCGATCCGCTGCATCGGCTCGACCACCTACAAGGAGTTCCGTCAGTTCTTCGAGAAGGACCGCGCGCTGGTGCGGCGCTTCCAGAAGATCGACGTCAACGAGCCGACCGTCGAGGACGCCATCGAGATCATGAAGGGCCTCAAGCCCTATTTCGAGGAGTTCCACAAGGTTCGCTACACGAGCGAGGCGATCAAGGCTTCGGTCGAGCTCTCGGCGCGTTACATCAACGACCGCAAGCTGCCGGACAAGGCGATCGACGTGATCGACGAGACCGGCGCCTCGCAGATGCTGGTGCCGGAAGCCAAGCGCAAGAAGACCATCGGCATCAAGGAGATCGAAGCGACGATCGCCACGATGGCGCGTATCCCGCCGAAGACGGTTTCCGCCGACGACGAGAAGGTGCTGCAAGGTCTCGACATCGAGTTGAAGCGCGTCGTCTACGGCCAGGACACCGCGATCACCGCGCTGACTTCGGCCATCAAGCTGGCGCGGGCCGGCCTGCGGGAACCGGAAAAGCCGATCGGCTCGTACCTGTTCTCGGGTCCGACCGGTGTCGGCAAGACGGAAGTGGCCAAGCAGCTCGCCGCCTCGCTCGGCGTGGAGCTGATCCGCTTCGACATGTCGGAATATATGGAACGCCACACCGTTTCACGGCTGATCGGCGCGCCTCCCGGCTATGTCGGCTTCGACCAGGGCGGCCTTCTGACCGACGGCGTCGACCAGCATCCGCATTGCGTGCTGTTGCTGGACGAAGTGGAGAAGGCGCATCCGGATCTGTTCAACATCCTGTTGCAGGTCATGGATCACGGCAAGCTGACCGACCACAACGGCAAGCAGATCGACTTCCGCAATGTCATCCTGATCATGACCACCAATGCGGGCGCGTCCGACGCGCAGCGCGCGGCCATCGGTTTCGGTTCGACCAAGCGCGAAGGCGACGATGTCGAGGCGATCAACCGGCTGTTCACGCCGGAGTTCCGCAACCGTCTCGATGCGATCATTCCGTTCGGCTCGCTGCCGGTGCCGGTCATCCATCAGGTGGTGCAGAAGTTCGTCATGCAGCTGGAAGCACAGCTTTCCGAGCGCGGCGTGACATTCGACCTGTCGCAGGAGGCGATCGCATGGCTGGCCGACAAGGGCTATGACGAGCGCATGGGCGCCCGGCCGCTTGGCCGTGTCATCCAGGAGCACATCAAGAAGCCGCTGGCCGACGAGGTGCTGTTCGGCAAGCTCAAGAAGGGCGGCACAGTACGTGTCACTGTCGAGAAGAAGGAAACCGGCGAGACCGGCCTGAAGCTCGAATCGCTCGCCGACGAGGCGCCGGTGAAGCCGAAGAAGGAAGAGCCGGACGACGCGCCGAAGGCCAAGAAGGCGGTGGCGAAAAAGCCCGCCGCGAAAAAGGCGGTGGCGCAGAAGCCGGAGCCGAAAGGCAAGGATGGTGGCAAGCGCAGCCTTGTGCCGCAACTGCCGCGTAAGAACTGACGAATCCGCAAGTCAAAAAAAGCCCCGGAAACGGGGCTTTTTTTGTGACACCTTCCGATTAAGCACCCGGCGCCCGCCGGAGCGGTTTGCGCCGGTTCAGCTTGCCAGCGCCATCCGTATCTTGCCGGCGTTCTCGGCCAGGACTTCAGGCTTTTCCATCTGTCCGCTGTGCGGTTTCAGGGGAATGCCCTCGAAGCGCGGAATGACATGGACGTGAAGGTGAAAGACAGTCTGCCCCGAAGCTGGTTCGTTGAACTGCATAACCGTGACGCCATCGGCATCGAAGGCCTTCTTTACGGCCCGCGCAATTTTCTGGACGTGAGCGAAGAGCGGGCCAAGCGCCGCCGGATCCGCGTCAAGCAGGTTGCGCGACGGCGCTTTCGGCACCACTAGCGTGTGACCCTGCCCTTGCGGCATCACATCCATGAAGACGATGACCGCGTCATCTTCGTAGACGCGGTGCGAAGGGATTTCTCCGCGCAGGATTTTGGCGAAGATGTTGCTGCTGTCATAGGTTGCTTCGGCCATGGCGCGCGCTCCGGTTCTTGGCTCGCTGTCTCGTGTAGCGAAGCTGTTCCGGGCGGGCAAGACGATCGGTCGACATCGGCCGTGCCGGCCCGCTCGGCTGAGCGATTGGGCTCGCTACCCTACTCCGCCATGTCCTTGCGGAACGGGGTGTGCTCTTCCAGATATTCGCTCATCCGCTCGACTTCGCGCCGCTCGCGCTGGAGGTAGTCGGCCACTGCATTGCGCAGACCTGGATGGGCGATGTAGTGCGCCGAATGCATCGTCACGGGCCGGTAGCCGCGCGCCAGCTTGTGCTCGCCCTGCGCACCGGCTTCAACCACCTTCAGCTTGCGCGAGATGGCGAAATCGATTGCCTGATGGTAGCAGACCTCGAAATGCAGGAATGGGTGGTCCTCGATGCAGCCCCAATTGCGGCCGTAGAGCGCGTCTGAGCCGATGAAGTTGATGGCACCTGCAATGTAGCGCCCGTTGCGTTTGGCCATGACCAGCAGGATGTCGTCGGCCATGCGCTCGCCGATCAGCGAGAAGAAATCGCGGTTGAGGTAGGGCCGGCCCCATTTCCTGCTGCCGGTATCCATGTAGAACGCGAAAAAGTCGTCCCAGGCCTTTTCGGTCAGATCCTTGCCGGTCAGCCAGTCGATCGAGATGCCGTCGGCGAGGGCCTCGCGCCGCTCTTTCTTCATTGCCTTGCGCTTGCGCGAGGCTAACGTTGCGAGAAAATCGTCGTAGCTCGAGAAGCCTTCGTTGAAGAAGTGAAACTGCTGGTCGGTGCGATGCAGGAAGCCGGCCGCCGCCAATATCTGGACGTCGTCCTCCGGCGCGAAAGTAACATGCGCGGAAGACACGCCGAGCTTATCCGTCACCGCCTTCAGACCGGCCGCAAGACCGGCCTTGACGGTGGGGCTGTCCTCGCCCCTGCCGACCAGCAGGCGAGGGCCGGTGACGGGTGTGAACGGCACCGCGCATTGCAGCTTCGGATAGTAGCGCCCGCCGGCGCGTTCGAACGCGTCCGACCAGCCATGGTCGAAGACATATTCGCCCTGGCTGTGCGACTTCAGATAGCAGGGGACCGCTCCGAGCAACTTGCCTCGCGCGGTTTCCAGCCTGAGGTGATGGCCTTGCCAGCCGGTGCGCCGAACAGCGCAGCCGGAATCTTCCAGCGCGCTCAAAAAGGCCAATGAAACAAGCGGGTTGTAGCCGTATTCTGCATCGCCGCGTGTAGTGCCGCCGAGGCTGTCCCATTCAGCGCTGGTAAAGGCGCCGATGCCCGCGGCGATGCGGATCGACAGCTCCGCATTCGCCGTTTGTCTTTCGCAGTCGTCCCCTTGATCCATGAGGCTTACTTAAGCTCGCTGCGGACCCATACAAGCCCGCTCAGGCAAGCCGTACCAGATCGGGCTCGAATCCTTCGAATGTCATCTGGTCGGCATATTTGAAGGTCAGGTCGACGGCAGGCTGGTCGTGCACGGTCCAGGTGATCACCGGCATACCGAGTCTCTCTCGCACGAAGGAGACGAACCGGTTCGGCAGGTCGCCGGCAGCGTAGGAGGTGAAGGCGATGTCATGCGCCAGCATGGCGAAATGCGCCTCGATCAGGTGGTTGTCGTTGCCGTAGGCGGTCAACCCGCCGGGTATGCCGGGTGCATATTTCGGGAACTCGCGGATCAGCCAATGGTCGAACGACATGATCGCGGTCTTGCCCTTGTAATGCTTGAGCATCTTGCCGACGCTTTCGACCAGGCCTTCGTCGTGCCCGGCAGCACCTTTCAGCTCGACAACCATCGGCACACGGCCGTCGACCAGATCAAGCGCCTGCTGCAGCGTCGGCAAATGGTCGGCGGTGCCGCCGACCTTCAGCGCCGTGATCTCTGCAGCCGTACGCTGCCAGACGAAGCCGTCCTCGCCGGTCAGCCGCCGCAGATCGCCATCGTGGATGATGACGGGGACGCCGTCGGATGATAGGTGCACATCGCATTCGATCGCGTAGCCGCGCTCGGCCGCCGCAGCGAAGGCGGAAAGGGTGTTCTCCCAGCGCGTCTTGTTCATGTCGTGGAGGCCGCGATGGGCGACGGGCCGGGCGGTCAGCCAGGAAAGATCGGTCATGGTTGCAGTCCCGGTCATTCGACTTCGAAGATCGCTTCGATTTCCACTGCGGCATTAAGCGGCAGGGAGGCGGTGCCGACGGCGGAGCGAGCGTGCTTGCCGCGATCGCCGAGCACGGCGGCGAGAAAATCCGAGGCGCCGTTGGCAACCAGATGCTGTTCGACAAAATCCGGTGCCGAGGCGACGAAGACGGTGATCTTCACCAAGCGACGGATTTTCTCGAGATCGCCAAGTGCCGCCTGAGCCTGGGCCAATATGTTGATCGCACAGTATTTTGCGGCTTCCTTGCCGGTCGCGGTGTCGACATCGCGGCCAAGCAGTCCGCTCGCCTGGAGCTTGCCGTCCTTGAGCGGCAACTGCCCGGCGGTGAACAGCAGATTGCCGGTCCGGCAATAGGGCACGTAATTGGCGGCGGGCGCGGCGGCGGCCGGCAGCGTCACGCCGAGATCGCTTAGCCGCTTTTCGATTGTTTCGCTCATGCTATTTCCCTATTGCTTGAAGGTGCCGCGCAGGCCGGGCCGAAATTGCTATTTTTGCCTCGCTTCCGCCACGACTTTTTTTAAGCTGGACCATCTTTCCATGCGGCCTGCCATTAGCCGCGATGATCGGAGCACCCCATGCGCGCAACGCGCCTCGCATTCAACGCCGTTCTCTTGACAGCGGCTTCCTGGGCGGCTCCCGCTTTTGCGGTGCCTGCGCTGCAGGCGCATCGTGCTGTTTACGACATTTCACTCGACAAGGCTTCAGACCGTTCCGGTATTACCGGCATCACCGGCCGCATGGTCTACGAGTTCAACGGCTCGCCTTGCGAGGGCTATACAGTAAAGTTCCGTTTGGTGACCCAGATCGTAACCAGCGACAACACCAGGCTGACCGACCAGCAGATGACCACCTTCGAGGATGCCGAGGGCAAGACCTTCTCCTTCGTGAACAAATCCTTTGTCGACCAGAACCTCGACAAGGAGGTCAAGGGTACCGCAACGAAGGAAGCCAACGGTCTCAAGGTCGATATCGACAAGCCCGAGAAGAACAGCCTGGAACTCGCGCCGACCCAGTTCCCGACCCAGCAAATGGTCGAAATGATCGGCAAGGCGGAAAAGGGCGAGCGTTTCTACGAAACCAACCTGTTCGACGGCTCTGAGGATGCCAACAAGGTGGTGACCACCACCGTCGTCGTCGGCAAGCAAGCCGATGCCGACAATGCCGATCCGGAAGCGCCGGCGCTGGCCAAGCTCGCCACCGACAAATACTGGCCGGTCGACATCGCCTATTTCGATGATGCCGACAAAGGCGGCGAGGAGGTGCCGGAATACCGGATCAGCTTCAAGCTGCACAAGAACGGCATCACGCGCGATCTCGTCATGGACTATGGCGAGTTCTCAATGACCGGCAAATTGGTCAATCTGTCGCTGTTCGATCAGCCAAAGACCTGCCCGTCTAAATAAGCTCGAGTGAACGGCAAGCCGCCGGCCGCTATCCGGGATGGTAGCGCTTAATCTTGCGGGGCAAGTCGCATCGACTTGAGCATGCCGCAATTGCCTATCAACGTCTTATGACAGTATGGGCCGCGGGGGAGCAGGTTGAGCAGGATCGACGTTTTTGTGGCGCCGCGGCCCAATGCGACGCTGATCAACGCTATGACATTCGTCAACCGGATTGTCATGCTGCACGGCGTTCCGGGGTTTCGCGACCTGTTGCCATTCAACCGTCTGGCCGGTTTGCGCGGCGTCGCCAATGTCCGCCACATCGATTTTCCGGAGAATGACCGGCAAAGGCTGAAGGCTTGTTGCGGCGCGGGCAAGGCGACGTTCATCACGCCCAACCATCCCGAATTCTTTACCGACTGGATGATCGACAAGGAGGTCGTCTCGCGGGTAAGCCCGCTGGCGGCATCCTGGGCCACGCACGGCGTCGTCAACGGGCTTGGCCGGCTCATGCAGAAATTCTGGTTGGCCAACAATCTGATCGCGCAAATCCCGGGCAACAGCGCGGCCGCCAAGGAACATTCGGTGGCCTGGGCGCTGAAGGGGCACGGCGTGCTCCTGCATCCCGAAGGCGGTGTCGGCTGGCATGCCAACATCATTGCCCCGCTGCTGCCGGGCGCGGTCGAAATGGGGTTCGAGGCGCTGAAGCGCGGCCGCCTGACGGATCCGGACTTCAAGGTTTGGATCGCGCCCGTGATCTGGAAGCTTGCTTTCACGGGGAATGTCGAGGCAGCGCTGGCAAAGGAATGCGCCTATGTCGAGCACAGCCTGAAGATCGAACGCCGTGCCGCCAATTCGCTGCCGGAGCGCATCCATCATATCTATGCGACCTTGCTGTCGCGCGATGAGGCTGCATATGGCCTGCGGTCCGATGAGCGGGCTTCGTACGACGCACGTCAAAAGGACCTGCTGACCGAACTCGGCCGTCGCCTTGCCGAACTTGTCTCGGTCGACGCCGGCACGCTCGACACTGCCGAGCTTTTGCGCCGGTCGCGGCGCTGGCTGGGGGAGAACATGGACGGCACCGAAATCCAGAAGCAGGTCCGAACGCTGGCAGATACAATCCAGCGCCTGCAGCGTGTCGGGCCGTGGGCTTCAGCCAATCCGCGCATCACGCAGGAGGAGATCGCCGAACATTTGAAGCGGATCCGCAACGACTATTGCAAGGGTACGCTGCGCGATACGATCAACCGTTTCGTGCCGCAGCCGGCAGGCCCACGCCGCGCCTATGTCCGGGTACCGGAGCCGCTAGGCTTGCACGCCTATCAAGGCTCCGTCGAGGAGGCACTCGCCGAACTGCACGACCGGATGCAGGAGACCGTCACCAGGACGATGACGCAACTCGAGGCCGGCGGCGGCTTCATTTTCTATGCCAATCCCTTCTATCATCGTTAGCGGCGTGTTGGTCGGCGCAAGATGAAGGAGTGCGGCAAATCTCATGGCGGTCTATGTCGATGCGGCGATCTGGAAATGGATCGGCCACCGCTGGTGCCATCTGCTGGCAGACGACACCGACGAGCTGCATCGCTTTGCCGGGCAGCTCGGCATCAAGCGCGCGTCCTACCAAGGACCGCCGAAGACATCGGCACCGCATTATGACATAACCGGGTTCGAGCGCGACCGCGCAGTGCGGTTAGGCGCCATCGAATGCAGCCGCGAGGAGATCGTCGCCGTTTTCCGGCGTGTGCGGGTGCCGAAGGGGAAGATGCGGCGATGACACCGGTGCGCTGATCGCCGCACGCTGAACCACAAGACGCCACAACGCTTGCGTTTGTCGCGCTTCCCCTCTATATGCGCGCTCATTCCACACACGGACTTTGGTGTCTGCCCGGGAGAAATCCGGCTGAAACCTCCGGTGGCGTTCGAGGACAAAGTCCAAAAATGCCTGTGTCCGTGGAGGCTAACCGGAAAGGAAATAAGAATGGCTCTGCCTGATTTCAGCATGCGCCAGCTATTGGAAGCTGGCATTCACTTCGGCCACCAGACCCACCGCTGGAACCCGAAAATGGCGCCCTATATCTACGGCGCCCGCAACAACATACACATCATCGACCTCTCGCAGACGGTGCCTTTGCTGCACCAGGCGCTGAAGCAGGTTTCCGACACTGTTGCCAAGGGCGGCCGCGTGCTGTTCGTCGGCACCAAGCGCCAGGCCTCCGACATCGTCGCCGATGCCGCGCAGCGCTCGGCCCAGTACTATGTCAACTCGCGCTGGCTCGGCGGCATGCTGACCAACTGGAAGACGATCTCGAATTCCATCCAGCGCCTGCGCAAGCTCGACGAAATGCTGGCCGGCGAGGCTCAGGGCCTGACCAAGAAGGAGCGCCTCAACCTCGACCGCGAGCGTGAGAAGCTCGACAAGGCGCTGGGCGGCATCAAGGATATGGGTTCGACGCCCGATTTGATGTTCGTGATCGACACCAACAAGGAAGCGATCGCCATTCTCGAGGCCAAGCGTCTCGGCATCCCGGTCGTTGCCATCATCGATTCCAACTGCGACCCGGACAAGATCGACTTCCCGATCCCCGGCAATGACGACGCGGCCCGCGCCATCCAGCTGTATTGCGATTTGATCGCCAAGGCAGCTATCGACGGCATCGCCCGTCAGCAGGGCGCGCTCGGTGTCGATATCGGCGCATCGGTCGAGGCTCCGGTCGAACCGGCGCTCGATCAGACCCCGGCCGCCGAGAGCCCGGCAGCCCAGACCCCGGAAGCATAGTAGCGAAGGCCGGCTGCGGCCTTCATCTTTCCAATATGTTGGCGCGGTAAGCGCTACCGGCACCAGGCGCATCATCGAAAATCGATGGTGCGTCAGTGCATTTAGACAAAGAGGCGACAATGAGCATTTCGGCTGCACAGGTCAAAGAACTCCGCGACTTGACCGGCGCGGGCATGATGGATTGCAAGGCGGCGTTGAACGAGACCAACGGCAATATGGAAGAAGCCATCGACTGGCTGCGCAAGAAGGGCATTTCCAAGGCCGACAAGAAGGCTGGCCGTACCGCTGCCGAAGGCCTGATCGGCGTAGATTCCGGCGTCCGCGAGGCAGCGATTGTCGAGGTCAATTCCGAGACGGACTTCGTTGCCCGCAATGCTGCGTTCCAGGAGATCGTCGCCAATGTCGCGAAGGTCGCGCTTGCCTATGGCGGCAAGACCGAGGCCGTTGCCGCCGCTCCCTATCCGGGCTCGGGCAAGTCGGTCGCCGAGACCATCAAGGACGCTGTCGGCACCATCGGCGAGAATCTGGGCTTCCGCCGCTCGGCCAAGCTCACCGTCGAGCACGGCGCTGTCGCAACCTACGTTCACAATGCAGTCGCCGACGGCCTTGGCAAGCTCGGCGTGCTAGTGGCCATCGAGACGACAGGCAACGCGCATGCCGCCAACGCCTTCGCCCGTCAGGTTGCCATGCATGTCGCTGCCACCAATCCGATGGCCCTGACCACCGAAGAGCTCGATCCGGCCGCAGTGGAACGCGAGAAGGCGATCTTCGCCGACCAGGCGCGCCAGTCCGGCAAGCCGGAAGCGATCATCGAGAAGATGGTCGAAGGCCGTTTGCGCAAGTTCTATGAAGAGGTCGTGCTGCTCAAGCAGGCTTTCGTGCTCAATCCCGACATTACCGTCGAGAAGGCGCTGAAGGATGCCGAAAGCGAAATCGGGGCGCCAGCCAAAATCGCTGCCTATCTGCGCTTCGCGCTCGGTGAGGGCATCGAGAAGGAAGAGACCGATTTCGCGGCGGAAGTCGCGGCAGCGGTCAAGAAGTAACTATTCGTTTGAAAGGCTTTTTCGGCCGGGTATCCGCGAGGATGCCCGGCCGATTTCTTGCGCGGTGTCGATGAAGGCGCGGAGCTTCGGGGCCATCGCGGCGCGGCGCGGGAAATAGAGGAACAGTCCCGGTTCCTCGATCGATGCCTCGCCAAGGACTTCGACCAGCCGGCCTGCCTCGATGTCGGGCTTGACAAGCGGCTCGAACAGATAGGCGAGGCCGATGCCGGCAAGCGCCATTTCCCTTGCCGACAGCGGATCGCTGACGACCACGCTGCCGCGTGTCTCGACGCTGATATCCTTGCCCTGATCGGACAGATCCCAGCGATAGAGCGCACGTGATCGCAACAGCCGATAGCCGATGCAGTTGTGCGCGGCGAGATCGGCCAACGCCCATGGCCGCCCGCGCCGGCCGACATAGGCCGGCGAGGCAACGATGATGCTGCGGAAAGGCCCTGTCAGTCGCACCGTCACCATATCCTCGGCGATCATCTCGCCCAGCCGGATGCCGGCGTCGAAACCCTCGCCGACGATATCGCTCAGACGTTCGTCGGTGACGATCTCCACCGTCACGTCAGGGTAACGTTCCGCCATCGCCGTCAGGATGGGCATCAGCGCCAGAGGCAGCGCCAAACGCGGCGCGTTGATCCTGAGCAGTCCGCTTGCCCGGCCTTTGACAGAGCGGATACGTTCGATCCGGTCGGCAATGTCTTCCAGCGCCGGCTCCGCCGCAGCGACAAGCGCGGTGCCAGCCTCGGTCAGCGAGACGCTGCGCGTGGTGCGGGCAAACAACGGCTGGCCGATTCGCTCCTCTACCAGCCGAACCGCATGGCTGACCGCTGACGGGCTCATGCCGAGCTCGGCGGCTGCCGGCGCGAAGCCGCCACGCCGCGCGACGGCAACGATTACAGGTAGGTGGCTAAGCAGATCGCGGTCCATTCATGCATGATATCGCATAGTCCATTCGGATAATGCAATCTTATCGGCGGAGAAAGGAGGGCGCATCTTTGGCTGCATCACACGGCAATCGCCGAGCAGCCAAGGAGACGTCTAATGACCGACCTCGATTCCGAACGAACCCGTAATCTCGAGACCGTGCGTAAATTCTTTGATCTGATGCACCGCAAGGACATTGAGGCATGGGGCGACCTTTGGGCTGAAGATGGCCGTATACTTGTCTTCTACCCGCCGGCAGGATTTGGAAACAGCATCGATGGTAAAGCCGCGATCCTGGCGGCCTTCCGAGGCCTCTTCGGTAATTTCGAATCCTTCGATTCGCAGCTGACAGCCATCTATCCGGCAGCGGATTCGGACGCGATCGTCGTTGAGTACAAGAACCGCGCGGTGCTGATCGGCGGCACTGAATACACCAACAGCAATATCGCGATTTTCCACTTCAAGAGCGGTCTGATCAGCACCTACCACGATTATTTCGATCCGCGCCGCTTCCAGGTGGTGGTCGATGCGCTGGCCAAGGCCTGACTGCGTATCCCAGGCAAGACCTCAATCCCGCTTTTCAAACTTCAGGAGAAATCCATGACCATGTCCTACTACACGCTCGGCAACAGCGGGCTGCGTGTCACCCGCCTGGCGCTCGGCACCATGACGTTCGGCACGGAATGGGGCTGGGGCGCGGAGAAGGAAACCGCGCGCGCCTTGGTTGATGCCTATGTCGAAGCCGGTGGCAATTTCTTCGATACCGCCGATCTCTATACCGGTGGCACGGCCGAAACCTGGCTCGGCGAATTCATCGCCGAGCGTGGGCTGCGCGACAAGGCGGTGATCAGTACCAAATTCACCTACAACGCCGAACCGGGCAACCCGAACGCCGGGGGCAACGGCCGCAAGAACATCCTGCGGGCGATAGACGGTTCGCTGAAGCGGCTCGGCACCGACTACATCGACCTCTACATCCTCCATACCTGGGACAGGCTGACGCCGCCGGAGGAGGTGATGCGGACGCTGGACGATCTGGTGCGCGCCGGAAAGATCCGGCATGTCGGTATGTCCGACGTGCCGGCCTGGTACGCAAGCCGGGCGCAGGCCGTCGCCGAGCATCGCGGCTATGAACCGGTTTCGGCGCTTCAGCTCGAATATTCGCTGGCCGAGCGCAACATCGAGCACGAGTTCGTGCCGTTCGGCACGCGCTATGGCGCCGGAATCATGGTCTGGAGTCCATTGGCCAGCGGCCTGCTCAGCGGAAAATACCGTTTCGATACAATCGTCGAGGATGGTGGCCGGCTGGAGACAATGCGTGGTTCGACCAATCCCGGTTTCCAGAAATTCACCGATCGCAACTGGCAAATCGTCGCCGAACTGGAGAGGGTTGCCGGCCAGCTCGGCCGCAGCATGGCCCAGATCGCCTTGAACTGGACGGCAAACAGGCCAGGCATTGCATCCGTCATCGTCGGCGCCACCAGGCTTGACCAGCTCAAGGACAATCTCGGCGCGCTTGATTTCGACATTCCCGAAGATCTTCGGGCACGGCTCGATGCGGTGAGCCGGCCGGTCACGCCCTTTCCGTATTCGTTCTTCGGCCCTGAAATACAAGGCGGCCTGACCGGTGGGCAGGCGGTTGGCGGTAAGCCGGCAAGCTATCTGCCGGATCTGCTCATGCGAGGCACTTTTGCCGGCGTGAGCTGACGGCTATCCCGGTCCACGATCTCAACTTTCCGGCTCGGGGGGGGGGGGGGGGGGCCGGGGGGCCGCGGGGTGTGGTGGGGCCCAGGGGTTGGGGGGGGGGCGGCCCCGCCCCCCCCCCCCAGACGGGAGCGCTCCTCACGGGGTGGCCGC